>NZ_JANFYJ010000012.1:0-187461 GCF_024460495.1 Hungatella sp. SL.1.14
ATGATGGGAACAGTGGGTTTTTTATTTTTTAACCATCTCCTATCGTCTGATTGTGGTGCTCTGCAAAGGCAGAACACCAAGTTTACATAATTCCATTTTTACGAGAACTTTCCTATTACACAAAAAAGCCCCTGCCGGGAGATAAGTTTTTCCCGGCAGGGGCTTTTAAAGATTCTCTTTCATAATCAAATGACAAAAAATAAAGTAGGCGCTATAATAACAGAAAGGCGGTGTAAGGTCCTGCAGATGATAGGGGTAGAGTATGAAATGGTTTATGAAATTTGGTATTTGGAAAAAGACATTGACGATACTGGTGGCAATCTATTGCGTCACATTTTTAATCAGCGGTGCTGTTTCCCTGATGATATACAGTAACCTGCAGAGGCAGGTGGTTATGGATTCTGTTAATCAGACACTTCAGGAAAAAAATGATGTTCTGGTAAACTATTTTGAGCAGATCGATGGGATTGCTTACAATCTCAGCTATAGTAACTGGATGCAGCAAATTTTCTTTTTTGAGTCGGATGACCGCCGGCGTCAGGAGTGCATTAACACACTGAAAAAGAATATGGGCAGAAGTTCCTTTCTGTATAATAATATTCAGTTTGCACTGGAAACAGTGAACGGTACCCAGATTGCCGGTAATGAGATGACTTATTTTGATTATAATTTCCATGTGGAACATCAGTTCTGGTACGGTGAACTGATGGAAAATGAAAAGTATATGCTGATAGGAGACGAGCAGCTGTGCTACTATTCCGGGTACCGGGATTCTATTACCATGATTTATCAGGTTAAAAATTATGAAACCTTAGAGCTGGCTGCATATTTTCTGGTCAGAATACCATTGAAAAATATTGAGGCTCTTATTCAGGAAAATTACATTGAAGGTGAGAGTGTTACATTATCTTTTCCACAGCATAATCTCTTTCTTGGGGGATCAGAGGGAAATGAAGAACGAGATCATGCAAAGTCGTCGAATTATAGCTATGAACAGCAGAAAAACCTTCGTATCAATCATAAAAATATGGTTATTCAGGCTGGCAGAGCATGGAGTTCTGTTCACGCGGATAATACCGGTATCTGGTCCTTTGCTGCCTTAATCATGATTGTAGTAGCGGCGTTAATGGCGGTAATTGCGTTTATGATTTCACGATATTTAACGAGGCCGATTTTAAAATGCAAAGAGGCCATGTCAGAGATTCAGGCCAATCATATAGGGATCACATTGGACAATCCGTATCAGGACGAAATCGGCGAGCTGATTACGGGATTTAATGAAATGTCGGTATCTATCTATGATCTGATCAAGACAAATCAGAATATAAGCCTTATTCAAAAGGAAACAGAGATTAAGATGCTGGAGAGGCAGATCAATCCTCACTTTTTATTTAATACACTGGAACTGATCAGCGGATTAATTCTGGATGAAAAAGAAGAGGAAGCCATCTCTCTGTGCGGAAACTTAGGACAGTTGTACAGATATAATTTACGACAGGAAAAATGGATACAGCTGAGGGAAGAAATTGAGTATACAAAGCGGTACCTGGAAATCATGCAGTATAAAGTGGAGAATCTTGAGACTTTTTATGATATTGAGGATGAGGTTCTGGAGGAAAAAGTAATTAAGGCAATCTTACAGCCTCTGGTGGAAAATTCCACGCGTCACGGTTTCCGGGATAAGGCGGGAGAGTGCTGTATTGCGATACAGGCAAAACGAAGGGGATGCGGGCTTATACTGGAGGTTATGGATAATGGAAATGGGATGAGTGAGGAGCAGCTGTGTCAATTGAACCGTGATATTGAAAAAATTAAAGAAAATCCAGATAACAGGCTTGCAGAGTCAAAACATATAGGCGTTAAAAATGTGTTCCAGAGACTATATCTGGAGTACAGGGAGAATCTGGAATTCAAAATCTCATCGAGAATTGGATTTGGCGTTAAAATAGAAATTGTTATTAAAGACCCAGACAGAGGAGAGGATGCCGGTGTATAGAGTATGTATTGCAGATGATGAATTATATGTGAGAAAAAGTATTACTCAGAGAATTGAGAAATCAAAGCTTCCGCTTTTGGTGGTGGGGACAGCTGAAAACGGTGAAAAGGGATGGGAGCTGTTTAACAAAGAAAAGCCGGATATTTTCCTTGTGGATATAAAAATGCCCATGCAGGATGGATTGGGCATGATTGAGAAGATAAAGAAAGAATATCGGAATGTTAAGACAAAATTTATCGTGATCAGTGGATATGATGATTTTGAATATATGCAAAAGGCCATACAGGTTGGTGTGGTGGATTATATCAGAAAACCATTTGAAAGTGAGCAGTTTATCAGGGTTCTGGAAAAAATCTGCAGTCAGCTGGAGGAAGAGGAGATAGAGGAAAGCAAGAAGATGACAAAAGGGAGGATGATCTTCTGGCGTGATTTTTATAAAGTTATGAAGCATAAAGAAGTCAGCGGAACATTTCTGCTCTTGTATCAGAAAGATATGCTCAGCCAGGCGAATGTCTGGAAACTGGAAAAGATTTATCCGGACAGCGATTGGAAATATATCTGCTTTCACTCTACGAACCAGATTCTTCTGCTTTACAGTGACAGGCCTGGCACGCCTGTTTTTGCCAGCCATAAATCAGACGCTTTGATGGACATAGCCAGATATGCAGTTTTGTATAGCGGAAGAGAGTCGCTTGATCAGATTCTTCAGTGCCTGGAGCAAAATCTGGATCGCCGGTTTTATCCTGGCACACCATTTCTTATAAAGGCTGATACCATTCCTGAAAAACATAAAACAGTCTGGGATCTCCATGAGCTGGAAGCCGCGCTTAAAAATACCAGAGAAAATCAGTATCAGGTGTTGATTCGTAAGATCGTGGGTGAACTGGAAGCTGACAATGAAAATTTTATTTATTATACTGAATTTTTTCATGTTTTTAATGCCGTCATAGCCAGTATTTATACGAGCTACGGTCTTAATTTGCCGGATGATATCAGCAGAAGCTTCTCACCCATGGCCCTCGCTGATTTTAACAGATCTGAGGATCTTTTAAAGTCAGTAAATGCCAGTGCGGAAGCCTTGGTGACAAAGGTCAGAGAACTGACCGGCCGCAGTGAAATTGTTGATAATGTGATCAGATATATAAAAAATCATTACAAAGAGGATATTAATTTGAATGTATTAGCAAATGAATTTTTTCTGTCTCCCGCTTATCTCTCCAGAAAATTCAGTCAGACGACGGGAGTCTCTATTATGTCATATCTTGAAGACTATAGAATAAATGTCGCCACAGATCTGTTGAAGGGATCAGAGCGTAGTATATCTGAAATTGCAGATCAGGTAGGATATTATGATGCCAATTATTTTACAAAAATATTTAAAAAGGTAAAGGGAATCACACCAAAGGAGTTTCGGAAGATGTCAAAATCTTGCTAATTCTAAATCAAAATCTTTCTATGATTCATCTGTGTAATCCAATATAATAAACGTAATCAAGATTGATTACCTTACCGGTAAGGAGAAAAATTGAAACAAAAATGGTTACCTGTCATTACTTTTTTGATACTGCTTTTAATATCAATACTGGGGGGCTGTAAAAGAATACAGAGAACCTCCGATCCGGCGTTATCAATGGAATCGGATACAATTCTCACTTTTTACAGCTGGGCATCAGGAAGTGAAAAGGCCTTCACAGAGGCAATGATCCGGCAATACGAGAAAGAAAATAAAGGCATAAAAATTGAAGCAAATTTTGTATTGAAGCCAGATTACTTAAGCAAAATCAGCATATTGAATGCAGAGGGAAAAATGCCGGATGTATTCCTGCTTCCGGAGTCAAATGTATATCAATGGGGCAAAAAGGGAGTGCTTCACGAATTTGAGGAAGGGGTATATGGAGCAAGATTGAATTATGTAACAATGTGTCTTTATTATAATAAGGAACTTTTAAAAGCAGAAGGGATTACGCCTCCTTCTGTAAATGGCGAAGTATGGACATGGGATGAATACGTTGAAAATGCAAAACGCCTGACTGTTG
Source organism: Hungatella sp. SL.1.14 (assembly GCF_024460495.1). Taxonomy (NCBI): domain Bacteria; kingdom Bacillati; phylum Bacillota; class Clostridia; order Lachnospirales; family Lachnospiraceae; genus Hungatella; species Hungatella sp. SL.1.14. Next base: position 4,033 of record NZ_JANFYJ010000012.1, read on the forward strand.
ATATGAGCGGTAAAAACGCATTTCAGGATGGATTTAATGAAAAACGCGTGAAAACCTATGGTACCCGTATGCCGACATCGTGGGAGGCAATCACGGCTCTGGCCGTGTCGGCAGGAGATTCTGAACCGTTATCCGGGGGTTATGGAAAACTCCACTTCAGCGATGAAAAGATTCATGTCATTCAGTCAATTGCAGATTTATCCTTAAGTCATCATTGTGCACCTGACCATGTGGTTGCAAACTCCACTTATACAGATGCCGCCGCCATGCTGATGAGCGGCCGTCTTGCACTTTTTATTGGTACTTCCGGAGCTTTTGCGGATTACGCCAACAGAGGATTTGATGTGGGGGTAGCGCCCCTGCCGTATTTTAAGACGGCCTCTGACATTAAGTGGTCTGAATATGTGTGCGTATCTGAACAGTCTGAGCACAAAGGAGATGCAGTGGATTTTACCACATATTTTTCTGACTATTTGAATGCACTGAAAGTTTCGGAACAGAAGCAGATCAGTTTGGGCTTTTTGCCGCAGTACGAAAAGGTATATACGGATGAAGGGATGTTCAGGCAGTGGGTTTCCTCTTATCCGGATATCGATGCCTTGGAGGCATGTGAAACATTTTCAGACATTCTGACGTCAGATCGTACCGTGAATATCAAAAAAATTGAGGGTGAGGGCAGCGATCTGCTTGATCAAATCATGGAAAACATCTGGCTGGGATCTTTTGATGCGAACAGTGTACTGGAGGGTGCTGATTAAGTAAGGGGAGAGAGAAAGAAAAGGAGAAATGATATATGGGTGAAAGTGAAAAAAATGCATTGTGGTATGGGGAAAAGGCCTGCAATACTATCATGAGGAAGTACGTAGCGGCAAAATTACCGCCTGTAGACAGATTTCATTACCATCAGGGAGTGTTTCTGTCCGGTATGTATAAGATTTACAGCCTGACAAAGAATGAAGCTTATTTTGATTATATAAAGGGATGGGTGGACAGTCAGATTGATGAAGAGGGCAATATTAAGAATTACGATGACGGACAGCTGGATGATATGCAGTCGGGAATTCTGCTTTATCCTTTGATGGACAGAACGGGCGACCCAAGGTATAAGACAGCGCTGGACCGGATCGTTCCTAAAATCTATGATTTTCCAAAGACAGAGGAGGGCGGATTCTGGCATATGCGCACGCTGCCTCATCAGATGTGGCTGGATGGTCTGTACATGGGAGGTCCGATCTGCGCAGAATATGGGTATCGCTATCATAAACCGGAGTACACGGAACTGGTGATCAAACAGATTCTGCTTATGATTTCAAAAACCCGGGATTCCAGGACCGGTCTTCTGTATCATGCCTGGGACGAAAGCAGAAGTGAGGTTTGGGCAGATAAGGAGACTGGATGCTCGCCAGAGTTTTGGGGGAGATCAGTCGGATGGGTTCCGGTTGCCATTCTGGATGATCTGGATTTTATCAGCAGGGATCACCCGAAATATGGGACAATATGCCAGAGTCTTTGCTCCCTATTGGATGCAGTATGCAAAGTTCAGTCATCGGAAGGACGCTGGTATCAGGTGCTGGATAAAGGGGACACAGAGGGAAACTGGTTGGAAACTTCCTGTTCCTGCCTGTTTACTGCCGCCCTGTGTAAGGCAATTCGCAAAGGGATATTAGATAAAAAATACTTCCAGTATGCAAAAAAAGGGTATGAGGCGGTAATTCACTCACTGGAGTGGGCTGGGGATGATATTCTTATCGGCAATGTCTGTATCGGGACCGGCGTTGGAGATTACAGACATTACTGCGACAGACCTGTGGTGGTAAACGATTTACATGGTATGGGCGCGTTTCTGATTATGTGTGCAGAGTACTGTCTGGTTAATCAGTAAGGTTGTATCACAGAGATTGCGAGGGAACCAAATGAAAATGATAAAGGGAAACGGGCTGCTCTATACTAAGAATTTAGGGCGCAGAGTTTGGACTCATAAGTGGCTGTATGTTTTATTAGCGCCTGCCATTCTGTATTACGTAATTTTCAAATACTGGCCGATGTATGGTGTGGTGATTGCCTTTAAGGATTATAACGTATTTAAAGGAATAAATGGGAGTGAGTGGGCTGGTTTAGAAGTCTTCAGAAGAATATTTAAAAATGCGAATTTCTGGAGTGCGGTCAGAAATACACTCCTCTTGAATCTGACAACCCTGTGTGTGACATTCCCCATTACTATTATCGTGTCGTTAATGCTGAACGAGGTTTTAAGCATACGGTTTAAAAAGATTTCTCAGTCATTGCTGTATCTGCCTCATTTCATTTCCTGGGTAGTCGTTGCAGGAATTGCCACTAACTTATTTTCACAGAGAAATGGAACCATTAATAATCTGATTGTTAATGCAGGAGGTCAGGCAATACCATTTTTAAGCAGCAATGGCTGGTGGATTTTTGTATACGTAATGCTGAATCTGTGGAAAGAGGTGGGCTGGGGAACTATTATTTATCTGGCGGCGCTTACCAATGTCGATGAAACGATGTATGAAGCAGCCTATTTGGATGGTGCCACCAAGTTTCAGCGAATGATCTATGTGACGCTGCCTGCAATAAAATCCGTGATTGTGACAATGCTTATTTTACAGGTTTCTAAAATGATGACAATAGGACTGGATGCACCTCTATTACTGGGAAATGATAAAGTAATGGGAGTATCGGAGGTTATCAGTACCTATGTATACAGGCTGGGTATCCAGAATGCAAAATACAGTGATTCGACAGCGATTGGTCTCTTCCAATCGGTTGTTAATATTCTGATTCTGTTTCTTGCAGATAAATTCGCAAAGCTGATTGGGGAGGAGGGGATTATATAACATGAAGGAAAAAGCGGCACAAAAGCGTAAATTTACAGTAGGAAAGTTCTTTTTATATTTAGTACTGACACTGCTTGTATTTGCCTGTGTATATCCTTTTTTAAATGTCCTGGCATATTCATTCAGTGGATATAATGCAGTACTGTCGGGAAAGGTTACATTTTATCCCATTGATTTTACAATCAGCGCTTATCAGCAGATTATTGGCAAGCAGCAGATGTGGAAAGCCATGAGTACCACTGTTTTTGTTACTTTTATGGGTACTTTTGCAGGTCTTTTACTGACAACCTTTGCGGCATATGCTTTGTCAAGGGATACGCTGCCGGGTAAAAAGATTTTGTTGGGGCTGATCATTTTTACCATGTATTTTAATGGCGGGATTATACCGACTTTCCTTGTGGTGAAGCAGCTTGGGATGTATGACTCGCTCACTTCTCTGTACATACCACAGGCAATGAGCGTATTTAATTTTATCGTAATGCGAACCTTTTTTAAGCAGCTGCCGGAGAGTCTGGAAGAGGCGGCCAGAATCGATGGTGCATCGGATATCGCGGTATTTTTTAAGATTGTAATCCCGCTTTCGGTACCGATTATCGCCACGATTGCATTATTTTACGCAGTGCAGTATTGGAATAATTATTTTGATGCACTGCTTTATATTCAGGATCCGGATAAGTATACACTTCAGCTGAGGCTTCGGAGTCTGCTGTTTGCGGATGAGCTGAATTCGGGAGCGGCCAGTGAAGCGGATGTCCAGGTGATGTCACAGTCTCTTAAAATGGCATGTGTGGCAGTATCCACGATTCCGATTCTGGTAGTATATCCATGGCTTCAGAAGTACTTTGTTAAGGGAGTTATGCTGGGAGCTGTAAAGGGATGAGTGCACCCGAAAAAGGGTGTTGGAAAGAAAGGAGAAGAGGGAATGAAAAAGGGAAGTTTTTCAACTAAAAGAGGGGTGTCCGTGATGCTTGCAGCTGTGATAACGGCTGGTTCACTGGCCGGATGCGGAGGAAAACAGGAAAGTGAGACAAAAGCAGCAGCGGCAAAGGATGCAAACTATGTAACAACATACGGCGAAAAAATGTTTGACAATGTTACGATAAAGGTTGAACTTTTCGACCGAAGCAATGCTCCGGAAGGCAGTACATTGACGGATAACAGATGGGTTAAATATGTGAATGAAGAGATGAATAAGGTTGGCATCAATGTAGAATTTGTAGCTGTGCCCAGGGCAGATGAGGTTACTAAGATGCAGACCATGATGTCATCCGGAACCGCTCCTGATATTGTTACAACTTATACCTATGCTTATGCGGAAGATTACTGGAATCAGGGCGGTATCTGGGATTTGACAGAATTTGTTGAGGGAGAGGATCAGGCCAAAAACTTAAAAGCATATTTAGGACAGGATGTAATTGATGTAGGAAAAACCGCTGATAACCATTTATATGGAATTGTGGCGAAGAGGCCGACTCTGGCGGCCAGCAATCTTTTTATAAGACAGGACTGGCTGGATAAACTAGGGTTAGAGGTACCGGAAACTCCGGATGAGCTGTTTGAGGTTTTAACCAGATTTGTAAATGATAATCCGGACCAGAGAAAGGATGTGGTAGGTGCTTCATTCTGGACACTGTTTAATCCTTCAAACTCTGTCTGCTATCGCAATACCATGGCCGCGGCCTTTACAAAACTGGGTGATAATGAGAAGGAACGCCATATTGCAACTGGAATTGAATATTATTACGATGAGGGCATCAGGGATTATTTCCGTTTTATTAACAAATGTTATAATGCAGGGCTGATGGATAAAGAGTATTATACAGAGACAAAGGATTCTCTTACCAGTGATATTGTGAATGGGGCGTTAGGCTTCTGCGAATATGACATCAGCTTTAATGTGCGGGTTACCAGTAATCTCCTTAAGTCCTTGAAAGAAAATAATAAGGATGCTGAATTTGTATCCATTCCATCATTAAAGAACGTAAATAATGGCAAGCAGTACTCAGCCACTTACTCGCCGGGCGGTATGATAGCTTTTTGTCCGAAGACCGCAGATGCGGAAACGGTAGAGGCATGTATGACATATTTAGACTGGCTGTGTACGAAGCAGGGCGGATATGTGCTTATCAATGGATTTGAAGATGAGCATTATACGCTGGATTCCAATGGTCTGCCGAAAGTCATTGACAGTGAATATAATGCCAAGGATAAGGACTGGCTTGGCAATGATCTGTTTATTCTTGGGAACAGTGCCTATGCGAGCACAGCGGACGAATTCCATGAGATGACGGCTTCTAATAATGTAGGGTACGAAAATTACGTATTGAATAATTATAAGAACTCTTTAGTGGGCGAACTGCTGGTACCAGATTCTTATTCCGCACCGTCAGCATCTGAGAGAAAAACAGATTTAGATCTGGTGTGTTCTGAATGGCTGGTAAAATGTATTACGTGTGCACCGGAAGAATTTGATGGAATGTATGATACATTCATGAAAGAATGTGAAAATGCAGGAATAGAAAAGATTGTGGAAGAAAGAACGGAACATTTTAATAAAATATATGGTGACAGCCAGTCTTAACAGAGGGGGCAGTGTGATGGACCGGATTTTATATTTAAAAAAAATGGTAGAAGCTTCAAAGGGAAAGGCCGGTGATACACGTTACGGTTTTCGATCCTTTCATGGAGTTTATTTAGAACTTGCCAAAATGGAGCTGCAAAACTGTGGAGAAACGACTGAGGCGATAGATTATCAAAATATAGATTTGGGATTGGATCATGTCGCAAGCAGGCGGGATTGTGCGGATTTTATTATTCCGGCATATATCAGAATATTAATGGAGCACCGGGACAAGAGTTATATGGATCCGGACTATTGTGCCAGAATAGAATCCACTCTTTTAGGATTCCGGTACTGGCTGGATGAACCGGGAGAAACGACTGGATGCTATTTCACAGAAAATCATCAGATTCTTTTCCACAGTGCGGAGTATCTGACCGGTAAAATTTTCCCGGACCGTATATTTCTTAACAACGGACAGACGGGACAATGGCATCAGGAGCACGCAGCCGGACAAATCAGACAATGGCTGTCATGGCGTATCCGGTTCGGTTTTTCGGAATGGCTGAGCCAGGGCTATTATGCAGAAGATATGCTGGCTCTGCTGGGACTGGCCTATTATGCGGATGATCAGGACATCCGCATAAAGAGCAAAATGTTAATTGATATGCTGCTCTTTGATCTGGCAGCAAATTCTTTTCGCGGGCATTTGGGAGGAACACATGGACGTGCATACACAAATGCTATTACGAATCCGCAGAAAGAAGCAGTATTGCCTGTCATGGGATTATTGTGGGATACGGAATATTCCTTTGATGATCTCTCAACCTGTGGGGTTCTGATGGCAGCTTACGGTTATACATGCCCAAAGGCGATTGCGGAAGCGGCGTGGCAGCCGGGTGAATGGATTAACAGGCAGCGTGTCAGTATTGATTTTAAGGATGCAAAGACATATGGAATTGATCCGAAGAATTTTGAAAATATCATGTTTTTCTGGGGGATGCAGACGTATTCGGACCGGGAAGTTATTCAAAATTCGTTAAAAGTATTTCCAACTTACAATTGGATGTATAATCGATTAAATGCATATAAGGAAAGATATGAGCTGATGGATAAACTGGGGCTTCCGGTTACGGAGACGCCGGACCAGACAGCAATGACACAGGCGGATATCTATACGTACAGAACCGATGACTATATGCTGGGCTGTGTACAGGATTACCGGAAAGGCCGCCGCGGTTTCCAGCAGCATGTATGGACTGCGTCGCTGGGGGGAAAAGCGGTTGTATTTACGAATTCCCCAGGATCGGAGGAGTATTTCTACAGACCCAATCAATTTGCCGGTAATTTGTTCCTTCCCAAAGCGGTAATCAATAAAAATGTGGTAATGTGTATGTATCGAATTGATGCCGATTACATCGATTATCAGTATACGCATGCTTATTTTCCGACAAAAGAATTTGATGAGGTCATTGAGAAATATGGCTGGGTTTTAGGGAGAAAAGATAAGGCTTATATTGCATTGAAGTCATTAAAACCCGCATCGTGGCAGCCAGTAAAAAAAGAGTTTTATCAGGCAGTATATCCGGAGACATGGAATGAGGAACTTGATATGGACAGTCCGTTTGAATATACGGCCCAGGGACATGTAAATGTATGGATTGCTGAGATGGGATCTGAAAAACAAAACGGAAGCTTTGAGACCTTTGTAAATAACTTTCAGAATGCATCTGTTACAGGTGATACGTTTGACTGCACCTATCATTCGCCTACGCAGGGGGAGATGCGTTGTGGCTGGCTTCTGCCGCTAACGGTCAATGGAGAGGAAATATCGATCCATAACTACAGGAGGTATGATAATCCTGCAAGTTTCACTGAATTTGCCGAAAGCAGAATCGAGATAGCATCCGGAGTCCATAAAACGGTGCTGGATTTTGAAAATGCGGCATATGAAAATGTATAGATTCATGTCTGATATTGGAGCGCCCGTCTGTAAACAGGATGGGCGCTCTGTTTCCAGGAATATAGAAGGGGTGAATGAGGGTATGAGTGGGGGAACCGGAATGAATGAAATCATATGGTGTGCAATTGGGGATTCATTTACATATTTAAATGATCATTTAAGCGAAACCGGATATCGTGTGAAGTCCGGATATCTGGACCGGACGTGTGAAAAGGTTGGCGGTCTGAGGCTGATGAATCACGGAATTAATGGTTCGGAGACTAAGGACTGGCTTACGGCCAAACTGCCGGAAGCAGATATCTATACAGTTCTTTTAGGGACAAATGACTGGCGCCGTGGAGTTCCAATGGGGACAGATGCCGATTTTATGGAAAAGATTCCTGGAACAATATTGGGTAATCTGGGATGTCTGACAGCACGTATCAGGGAGACTGCACCGAAAGGACGTATCGTGATAATGACACCGGTAGAACGGGGGGATTACGTATGCATTGGAGATCCGGGCTGTCAGACTATGGGAAGTTACCGCCCGCAGGCAGGGCAGCAGTTGTGTGATATAGCAGAGGCGATTGCCAGATCGGCAGAGAAAGCCGGGCTTTGTGTGGTTGATCTTCACAAAAATGCCGGTTTTACAGCCGAGAGTGTGGTTCGATTTAAAAGGCTGCGGAAGGAAGCCGGATATCACGACTATGTTTATCCGGGTTACGTGGATATTCCCTACGACTGGAAAAGAGATCCGTATCCATACCCTGTGGAAGCGGTGGGAATGACCTTTGACGGTCTGCATCCTTCCGATGAGGGAAATGAGGCTATTGCAAAGCTGTTGGCGGAGATGCTGCAGGAAATATTGGAGCAGCTTTCGTAAAGCATGCAATTGTTTACAAACTTTATGAAAGCTGACCGTGTTTAAAAAGCAGAATCATCTCATGCGTCAGACTCACATTCGTATAATCTCCGGGGATATCTTCCCGTTTCATCCAGACGGCTGTGGATAACTCTGTTTCATCCAGATGGATCTGTGGAGAACCATCCAGCTCGGCAAAGAAACCTACCAGCATGGAGTCACTGAAGGCCCATGGCTGATTTTTATAATAGCGGATATTTTTTACTTTCAGGCCGACTTCTTCCATAACCTCGCGGCGGACAGTCTCTTCCAGAGTCTCACCGAATTCTGTGTAGCCGGCTACCAGAGCATAGCGGGTGTATTCACGGCCTGCGTATTTGGTGAGAAGAAGCTTATCTCCATCGGTGACAGCCACTATGACGGCTGGTGCGATCTTTGGGTAGACAGTGTTGCCGCAGGACGGGCAGACCATGGAGCGTTCCTTTTTACTTTTTATGTTCGCTGTGCCGCAGCGGCCGCAAAAATGGTTATTGCGGTAGAAGCGGTGAAGCTCTGCACCGTTGGCAGCTGCAAATGAAATCCAGAGCGGTTCTAAATCGCGGATAACCGAAGTGGGATAGAATGCCAGCGTCTCATCTTCAGTCAGAGATACTTTGGTTTCATCGAGCAAATAGTATTCTTTCGTATCAATGGAAAAGAGGTAATCACAGTGGCCGGAGATCATGTCGGCATCAGCGCTGTTTAGTTCGGAAAATTTCGGGATTTTCAATGAGTCGGTATGATTGAGCAGGATGGAACCATCCTGGAAAAACAGGACATAACTGTCCGGAGACGGAGTTTTAATATAAAATTCGTTCCGGAACCGGTGAGGTGCGATTTCCTGAATCATGCGTGAAAAGCCTTCTTTCTATCTATAATCTTAAACCATATCACGGTTGTATTCAGGAAATCATAGCAGATGTGGAGCGGAAAGTCAATGGATGATATCGCCTGTCCCATTTGACTGGGTTATTCGCTGTAAAATGGAACCATTCGCTTTATCTGGTTATACCGGCGCGATTCAGAGTTTTACGAATCTGAATGCCAAAGATAACTGCAAGAATCGTAAGTACAATATCTTTTGGTATAAATGCTGTCATAGAATAGACAAATACTCCCCATACAGACATGTCGCCTGCAAGAGCAGCCCACTGCAGCCCGCCGGCTGTTTCGTTGATGGCCAGACCAATGAAAGAAAAGAGAAAAATGGAGGCAGTTTCCAGTTTCTTATTTTCAGATTTAATCTGCAGTCCGCATAGTACCGCCATGACTGGCCAGGACCAGATATATCCGCCTGTTAAATCCACCAGTACAGAAAAGCCTCCGCGGAAGTTTGCAAAGATTGGAAGGCCGACAGCACCAAGCAGGATGTAAACGAGAGAGCCGTAAAGTCCCAATCTCCATCCAAAAGCGACACCGATAAGTGTAATTCCAAATACCTGAATCGTTATGGGAACTCCGGTTGGCATGGGAACTGAGATCTGTGATATAATGGCAAGAATGGCCGCAATCATTCCCGCAAATGCCAAATCTCTTGTGGAAATGCGCCTGGACGGTACGGCAGTGCGAGTGGTATGTGATGAATTCATAATAGAAACTCCCTTCTGTTACTTTGTGTCAGATTAAACACTTTATGTAAAAAATTGTATCATGTGCAGAAATAAATGTCAACTATAAAAATATAATGGTTAACAAATAGATGGTAAAGAGAGATATAATGATAAAAAAATAACAAACCGGCAGCAAGCAGAAAAAAATTAATAAAATAAAGTTTTGGTAATTATTGACTTTACAATCTTTACTTGCTATAATTTCTATCAGTTACAAAAGGCAAAGGGGCCGGGACGTATGTTCTGGCCTCTTTTTGCCCTTTTGAGAGCAAAATTTACGTTTTTTGCGGATGTATGGTAACATGAGGAAATCACAAGGAGGAAAAATCTATGTCGTATGTTGATGAAGTTTATGAGAGAGTGGTAAATCAGAATCCTGGAGAGGCGGAATTCCACCAGGCAGTGAAGGAAGTACTGGATTCTTTAAAGCTGGTGATTGATGCCAACGAGGAAAAGTACCGTAAGATGGCACTCTTAGAGCGTCTTGTAGAGCCGGAGAGAATTATCTCATTCCGTGTACCGTGGGTTGACGACAAGGGCCAGGTACAGGTGAACAAGGCATACCGCGTGCAGTTCAACAGTGCAATCGGACCGTACAAAGGCGGTTTGCGTCTTCATCCGTCTGTAAACCAGGGTATCTTAAAATTCCTGGGCTTCGAGCAGGTATTCAAAAACTCTTTAACAGGACTTCCGATCGGCGGCGGCAAAGGCGGTTGTAATTTTGATCCGAAGGGTAAATCTGACAGAGAGGTTATGGCATTCTGCCAGAGCTTTATGACGGAACTCTTTAAGTACATTGGGGCAGACCAGGATGTACCGGCCGGAGATATCGGCGTGGGCGCAAGAGAGATCGGCTATATGTATGGCCAGTATAAGAGACTGACCGGTTTATATGAAGGCGTTCTGACCGGTAAGGGCCTGACTTATGGCGGATCCCTGGCACGTACCCAGGCAACCGGTTACGGCCTTGTGTATATTGTAGATGAGATGTTAAAGCACAACGATAAGGAACTGGCCGGTAAGACCGTAGTGGTTTCCGGCTCCGGTAATGTAGCGATCTACGCGATTGAGAAGGCACAGCAGTTAGGCGCTAAGGTGGTTGCATTAAGCGATTCCAACGGATATATTTATGATAAGGATGGCATTAAGCTGGATATCGTGAAGGACATCAAGGAAGTACGCCGCGGACGGATCAAAGAGTATGTGGATGCGGTTCCGACAGCCGTTTATACGGAAGGAAAGGGAATCTGGACCATACCCTGCGATATCGCTCTTCCGTGTGCGACACAGAATGAACTGAATTTAGACGACGCGAAGGCGTTGAAGGCCAATGGATGCTTTGCAGTGGCAGAGGGTGCCAATATGCCTTCTACAAGGGAAGCGACTGATTTCTTCCAGGAGAACGGAATGATGTTTATGCCGGGTAAGGCAGCTAACGCAGGCGGTGTAGCTACTTCCGCACTGGAGATGAGCCAGAACAGCTTAAGAATGTCCTGGAGCTTTGAGGAAGTCGATGAGAAGCTGCATGATATCATGGTTGGAATCTATGCAAAGGCAGCCGATGCCGCTGAGAGATACGGCGTGAAGGGCAACTATGTTGCGGGCGCTAATATTGCGGGATTTGAGAAGGTTGTGGAAGCTATGATGGCTCAGGGAGTTGTGTAGGATCTGCTTCGGTAAAGGTTCGAGTGTGAAATTGTTGATTTAAAACGTAATAAGAGCCTCTGGTTAAGATGATTAAACGCTTAACCGGAGGCTCTTTGTCTTTGGTCATTTGTATGGAAGGTTGAAAATACCTTAGTGATGTCTGGAAATCTGCTCCCTGAATTTTGACGGTGTCATCCCGATGAATTTTTTAAAGATCCTCGTAAAATAGTTGATGTCCTGAATGCCGCAGTAAGACGCGATCGTCTGTATCTGCATATCTGTGGTGTTCAAATAAAAGACAGCCTGTTCTACCCTTCTTTTGTTTACATAGTCGGTCAGGGTAATTCCCATTTCTTTTTTTAATAATGAAGATAAATAATTTGCACTGATATGGAACATTTCTGAAAGATTTTTCAGTCCTAAATCACTGGTTAAGTTTAAATTGATCTGGTTAATTACTTTCTGGATCACGGGAGAGTATCCTCGCACGGAATAATTCCGGACAAGAAGGCAGTATTTACGCGCCATTTCCTTCATCAGAGACGTATCCTGCGGTGTGGTCAGATTTTCTATCTTTTTAGCGTATTTGGATGAAATCTCATCGAGATAAACCGGGTGTACATATCCCTGTTCGGCCGCTTTACGTAAAATAGTATTGTAAATAACCATATAATTCTTGTAATCCCTGAGAGAATCGGCAAGACGGGGGATCAGTCTTCGGTTTTCAAAGGAAGCCAGCGCCTGATTAAGCAGCTCCTGATTACCCTGGCTGACTGCCTGCATCAATTGATTTTCAGCTTCATAACGTTTTTCCAGGGAGATGGTATTAACCGGTGACAAATAAATCGTTTCAGGAAGTGAAGTGAGGTAGTGGTTATCATCGGGGGCGTTCCATATATTCCCCTTAATTTCCGCAACCGTATATTGGTCCGCACCCTGCCAGATTATCTCAGCCAGTGTTTCCATAAGATTATTAAATTGAGATTCTGAACTGACGAATGCAATATTATAATAATATGTTTTCAGAATCGGCAGAAGCGCAGCCGGTACCTCCAAATTTGACAGTAGCTTATAATAATTCATTTTGTTAATTTCAACATATGTGAATGGCCCTGTAATAAAAAACTCAGTAGTATCTGAAGCGGGAAGCCACATACAGACATAAGTGCAGTAGTAATTGTCTGTAAAATAATAAAGAGTATGTTCCTTGCAGCATTCTGTAAGCTTTTTAAATGATTTGTTTTTGTCAAAATCCTCCATTAAGCTTTCTCTCAGGCCCATATCGAGAGATTCTATATCTTCAAAAGGTTCCCGGAACAGGAAGGAGGGGATGCCCCTGTTCTCCAAAACTTTCCTGACATACATAAGGACACTGTCATAATGCATGATATCGTCCTCCTTTTTTATTCAGATGATTTTACTATATTATCGTACAATTTTACGTTTATTTCAAGTGTATCTAAAAAATATGCGAAAAAAAGATAAAATTGTACTCACGGTTCGGGCTGTTCTAATGTTAAGTTACTATAAGAAACGAAGAGAAAAGACCAATATTAAGGAGGTATCTTATGAGTAAGGAAAAAACAGTCAGACCATTTGGAATGAGCGATAAAATCGGCTATGCATTTGGTGATTTTGGTAATGACTTTACCTTTATACTGTCTTCCATGTTCATGTTAAAGTTTTATACCGATGTCATGGGAATAGCAGCAGGCGTTGTGGGAACGCTGATGATGGCGGCACGCTTTGTTGATGCAGTTACTGATGTGACGATGGGACAGATTGTAGACCGGTCCAAACCGACGAAAGACGGTAAATTTAAGCCCTGGATTAAACGGATGTGCGGTCCGGTGGCTATTGCCTCATTTTTAATCTATCAGTCCGGACTTTCAGGAATGTCGTATGGATTTAAGATTGTATGGATGGTTGTCACCTATCTTTTATGGGGTTCCATCTTCTATACATCCATCAACATACCTTATGGTTCCATGGCATCTGCGATTTCTGCAGAGCCCAAAGACAGGGCGCAGCTGTCCGTATGGCGTACAATTGGAGCGACACTTGCCTCCCTTGTAATCGGAGTGGGAACGCCTCTGCTTGCATATGAGGTGGTAGACGGAAAGACCATATTATCCGGTTCCAAAATGACAATGATTGCAGGTGTCTTTGCAGTCTTCGCAATTATTTGCTATCTGCTTTGTTTTAAACTTGTTACAGAGCGCGTACCGGTGGAAGCCAACAGTGAAAAACTGGATATCGGAAAACTGTTAAAAAGTTTATTTTCAAACCGTGCGCTGATGGGAATCATTGCAGCGGCGATTCTTTTGCTTCTGGCACAGCTGGGGATGCAGGGGATGTCATCTTACGTATTTCCTAATTATTACGGTTCTGCAGGCGCTCAGTCAGCCTCCAGCATGGCCGGCAGTCTGGGAGTGCTGATTATCTGTGCACCGTTTGCTGTAAAACTGGCACAAAAATTCGGCAAAAAAGAGTTATCGATCGTATCCTGCCTTGCCGGCGCGGCTTCCTTCGTCGTCTGTCTTATTGTAAAGCCGCAGAATCCGTATGTTTATGTAGCTTTCTATACGCTGGCTATGGTTGGTTTGGGATTCTTTAACACCGTGATCTGGGCAATGATTACAGACGTCATTGATGATGCAGAGGTCAAAAAAGGAGTTCGTGAAGATGGAACGATTTACTCACTCTATTCCTTTGCACGTAAGCTTGGCCAGGCTTTTGCCTCCGGCTTGACGGGCGGTCTTTTGAGCCTGGTTGGATATACGCAGGCTACGGCTTTCGATGCGGAGGTTACAGCTGGAATCTTCCGCATGTCCTGCATCGTACCTATTATAGGATTGATTGCAGTTGCCCTTGTACTGATTTTTATCTACCCTCTTAACAAAAAGAAAGTAGAGGAAAATACGGCGGAATTGGCGCTGCGCCGAAGTAAAAACGCATAAAAGGAGGCACATATGGAGTCTATATTCGACGGTTTTAAAAAGAGCAGGGATTATCTTATCTGCGTGGATTCTGACGGCTGTGCCATGGATACCATGAATATCAAGCATATCAGGTGCTTCGGTCCCTGTCTTGTGGAAGAATGGGGGCTCCAGAACTGGGAAAAAACAATTCTTGACAGATGGAATGACATCAATCTCTATTCGATGACCAGGGGAATCAACCGTTTCTGCGGACTTTTAAAAGCACTTCAGGAAATCCATCAGTGCTATACGCCCATAGAAGGGCTTGAGCAACTGGCGCAATGGGTGGAACATTCTCCGGAACTTTCCCAGGCAGCCCTGGAAGCGGAGATAGAAAAAAATCATAGTGCTGTTTTGAAAAAGGCTCTTCACTGGTCAGCCGCCGTGAATTTAAGGATCGGGCTGCTGGAGGAGCAGGAGAAACAGCCGTTTCAGGGAGTCAGGGAGGGCCTGGCCTTCGCGCACCGGTTTGCGGATATCGCAATTGTTTCCTCTGCAAATATGGATGCGGTACTGGAGGAGTGGGAGGTCCATGGCCTGCTGGAGCATGTTGATCTGGTACTGGCACAGGAGGCAGGAAGTAAGGCATACTGCATTGGTCAGCTTCTTTTAAAGGGCTATGACAGGGATAACGTGCTGATGACGGGCGATGCACCGGGAGACCAGAAAGCAGCGCTGGAAAACGGCGTGTTATATTATCCCATCCTGGTCCGCAGCGAAACGGAATCCTGGAAAGAGTTTAAAGAACAGGCAGTTCCGAGGCAGATCGAAGGTACTTATGAAGGAACCTACCAAAAGAATAAAACAGAGGAGTTTGTCCGCAACTTGCAGAGTTGATTTTACAGAAGAGTAACCAAAAATCGTACAAATATATTGACAGGAGACTGCTTATGACAGATTTAAAAAAGAATCCATACTATCTTTCCGATGAAGACTGTAAGTGGGTTCAAGATACTATTGCCGGTATGACGGAGGAAGAGAAGGTGGGACAGCTTTTCTTTCAGCTGACTCAGTCCCGTGATGAGGCGTATTTAAAAGGGTTAATGGAAACCTATCACCTGGGCGGATGCCGGTATAATTCGGCGTCGGGAAAGGAAATACAGGAGCAGAACAGAATTTTACAGAAATATGCCAGAATTCCGGTATTGATTGCCTGCAATACGGAAGGGGGCGGAGACGGGGCCTGTGCTGACGGAACTCCAATTGCCTCTGAAATTAAAATCGGAGCGACAGGCAATGAGGATTATGCCCGTGCTCTCGGGAAGATGTCCAGCGAAGAGGCGGCCGCGATCGGCTGCAATATGGCGTTTGCGCCGATCTGCGATATTCCTTATAACTGGGAGAATACGGAGATCATCACCCGCAGCTTCGGCAGCGATCCTGAGCTTGTGGCAAAGATGAGCGCCGCTTATATGGCGGGCGCCCATTCGACGCCGGGATTTGCCTGTACGGCTAAGCATTTTCCCGGCAACGGTCTGGACTTCAGAGATGCCCATATAGCCAACAATGTCAATACGTTTGATCCCGCAACATGGGATGCCACCTATGGAATGGTGTACAAAACCATGTTTGACAACGGTCTGGAAGCAGTTATGGGAGGCCATATCATGCTTCCTGAGTATGCAAAGCTGATCAATCCGGATTTAAAGGATGAAGATATGATGCCCGCCACCTTAAGTCCGGAAATTATGACAGGACTTCTTCGTGACCGGATGGGATTTAACGGAGTGGTAGTTACGGATGCTTCCCACATGGTTGCCATGACGAACCGGATGAAGAGGAGCGAGATGCTTCCCAGAGCCATCAATGCCGGATGTGACATGTTCCTGTTCTTTAACGATCCGGATGAAGATTTTTCAGTGATGCTGGAAGCTTACAGAAACGGCACAATCAGGGAAGAACGGATGACGGAAGCACTCACCCGGATACTCGGTCTGAAAGCGCATCTCGGACTGAATAAAAGGAAACCGGAGGAATTGGTGCCGACACCGGAATTTCTCGAAAAAGTACTGGGAAAAGAGGAATATAAGGAAACTGCAAAATCCATCAGCCGGGACTGTCTGACATTGGTAAAATATAAAGACAGGGAGGTACTGCCGATTACGCCTGAACGCTATCAGAGAATTATGATTGTTCATGTTAAGGGCAGCGGAGGTGCTATGGGGGAATTGATGAAGCTGATGGGCGGGTCGAAAGAAAATCCAGCTGAACTTCTGAAACAGAAGCTGTGTGACAGAGGATTTGACGCATTTATCTATGAAAGTCCCATGGACAAGATGAAAAAGCAGATGGAACAGGGAGAAAAACCGAGTCTGGATTTATATTTTGCGGGAAAGAATGCAGTAAAGGACTTTATAAAGGATATGGACCTGGTTATCACCCTCTGTGATGTTCCAAGCGGCAGGCCGGTGTTTGGCATGTCAAAAGGCGGTGGGGAGATTCCATGGTATGTGTTTGAACTGCCGGTCGTAGTGGTAGGCTGCGGTCAGCCAACCATGCTGGCAGACATTCCTCAGGCAAGGACTTACATCAATACGTATGATGCCCGCAATGATACACTGGATGCACTCGTGGACGCGCTGATGAAAGGACCGGAGGCATTTCCGGGGACGGATCCCATAGACAGCTTCTGCGGCCTGTTTGATACCCGGTTATAATGGGAGCCCCGGGCAGAGTATGAACAGCAGCAAATGGGGATAAAATCATAATAATTTTATAAAATTTTACTGGCATTATCTCATATTATAGTATATAATAAGCGATAAGACTTGAGGCGGAGTTTTCTTCGCCTCATTGTTTTCTTTCCTGAAATATGAGAAAATAGAGATAGAAGAACAGGAAAGCAGTAAAATTCAGATAAGTAAAGGCAGGTGACGACATTATGCATAAATTCTTAAGGTCTATTGGATTCAGCCTCTACCAGAAGGACCGGGATATCGATAAATTGTTAGATCAGATGACAGAAGATGTATCCGGAATGAAGCGGATTCAGCTGGATGAGGAGACGAACCTCTGTGAGATCAGAAAAGAGGTTGCGCCAGGAATGGGTATCGCCGTATTCGGTCAGATGGACCGGGACGGAGTATTTCGCAGGAACTACTATTATCCTTACTTAAGAAGCGAGGATATGACATCGGATGTGTCCTGTTCCATTCAGCGCCATACAGAGCGTGAGACGTATGCGGGACTGCTTGATGAGTATAAGGTCGGTATTTCCCTGATATTTTATATCGATAATTCATTCGAGTGCAGGGAGAGAATCATGGACCAGCGTTCCCTGGAGACTAAGCGTGCCAATCTAACCGGACTGGCGGTCAGCGGCAAGATTCTTCTGCCGATTCAGAAGACGGAGAAACAGCGGGAAAACGCGAAGGTTACGGCGAAAGAGCGTAACACGCTTTTGGAAGCGGCCAAGAATGGCGATGAGGATGCCATGGAGACTCTGACCATCGAAGATATCGACATGTATTCCCAGATCTCCAGACGGGTGATGAAGGAAGATTTGTATTCGATCATTGATTCCTGTTTTATGCCTTGCGGAGTGGAATGTGACCAGTACTCAGTGATCGGTGAGATTACAGAAATTGTAGAAAAGAAGAACCAGATCACTGGAGAAGAGGTTTATGATTTGAAACTGGAATGCAGCGACATCGTTTTCCATGTGGGGATCGCCAAGCAGGATTTGACCGGAGAGCCGGCGGTTGGAAGACGGTTTAAGGGGCAGATTTGGATGCAGGGCAATGTGGTATTTGATGAGGCGGCGGATTAGACAACGGGATTTTGAAGGATTTGGTGAAAGATTCTTCAAGTAAAACTTGACGAAACGCATAATTGTTAATATAATAATATACAGCCTGTGCGCGGTTATGGCCGCAGCACAGGGGATGTTTCTGTAGCTCAGCAGGATAGAGCGTCCGCCTCCTAAGCGGAAGGCCAGCGGTTCGAATCCGCTCAGGAACGCTGAAAACACCGACGAAAACCTCGCGGAATTGAGGTTTTTGCCGGTGTTTTTTATGTTACGGAAAATAGAGCAGGCTCTGCAGGCGGTTAAGACAGATCAAGCCGGCCTGATTAAAGGGTTCCGGATGAGGAAATATTAATGAAAACCGGGAACGAGGAACAAAACCATGCATCAGTTTCCTGCAATCAATAAGCAGAAAATATCAGGAATTCCGATCACCGGTCTGCTATAATGAAACAGATTGTGAAAAATCAGATATCATACAATCCGAATGACACAGGAAAGAGGGATAACGCGATGGAAGATATGATTGTTCAGGGATTGACTCAAAATAACTTAAAACATGTGTCTTTTCGAATTCCAAAGGAGAAGATTACGGTATTTACCGGAGTATCCGGATCAGGGAAGTCCAGTATTGTGTTTGATACCATTGCTGCCGAATCACAGAGACAGATGAATGCCACCTATCCGTCGTATGTACGGTCAAGGCTTCCGAAGTATCCAAAGCCGGCAGTAGAACGCATCGATAATCTGACTGCCTCCGTTGTAGTGGACCAGTCACCACTGGGAGGGAATGCCCGTTCAACCGTAGGGACCATCAGCGGTTTGTACGCCAGTCTGCGCCTGTTGTATTCGAGAATTGGCAGTCCGTATGTGGGAACAGCCTCTTACTTTTCATTCAACGATCCCAACGGGATGTGCAGGACATGCTCGGGCCTGGGAAAGATTACACAGGTTGATATCGAAGCGGTCATAGACCGGGACAAATCCTGGAATGAAGGCTGCGTGAAAGACTCCCTGTACAGTCCGGGGACCTGGTACTGGAAGCAGTATGCCAGGTCAGGTCTGTTTGACCTGGATAAGCCGGTGAAAGAATATACGGCTGAAGAATATAATCTGCTGTTATACGGCTCCCGAAGCGGTACTGGCAAACCGGAAAATCCGAAGGTGACTGGAATTTTTCATAAATATACAAAAACTCTTCTGAACCGGGATATCAGCAGTAAAAGCAGGCATACACAGGAAAAATCACAGAATCTGATTGCAGAGACGGTATGCACGGAGTGTCATGGAAGGCGTCTGAATAAGGAGGCTTTACGCTGTAAGATCAATGGGTATTCCATCGCGGATTTATGTGAGATGGAGCTTACACAGCTGCGGGAGGTGCTGTCCCGGATATCCGACCAGACTGTGGATGTGCTGGTGCAGACTCTGATCGAGGGACTGGACCGTATGATTGAGATTGGTCTGCCGTATCTTCATCTGAACCGTGAAACACCATCCCTGTCAGGGGGTGAAGCACAGAGACTCAAATTAGTCCGGTACATGGGGAGCAGCCTGACCGGAATGACGTATATCTTCGACGAACCCAGCGCGGGAATGCACCCACGGGACGTCTGCCGCATGAACAGTCTGCTGAAACAACTCCGTGATAAGGGCAATACAGTACTGGTGGTGGAGCATGATAAGGATGTAATTTCTATTGCTGACTATGTCATCGACGTAGGGCCCGGTGCAGGGCAGGAGGGCGGAGAGATTGTTTTTGCAGGCAGTTATCAGGAGCTTCTGGAGTCCGGCAGTCTGACGGGGAATGCCATGCTTGCATCTCTTCCGGTTAAGATAAAAACGAGAAAAGCGGCTGGAAGTCTTCCGGTCCGTGGGGCCAGCCTGCATAATTTAAAAAATGTGAATGTAGATATCCCGCTGGGAATTATGACCGTAGTGACGGGAGTCGCCGGATCTGGAAAGAGCACGCTTATATCACAGGTGTTTGCCAGACAGTATGAGAAAGATATTGTGATGGTCGATCAGGGCCCGATCACGGCTACAAACCGCTCTACACCGGCATCCTATCTGGGATTCTTCGATGAGATACGGAAAGTGATGGCCAGGGAGAGCGGAAAGGCGGACAGTTTATTCAGCTTTAATTCTGCCGGTGCCTGCCCTGTGTGCGGGGGAAAAGGAATTATAGTCACAGAACTGGCGTTTATGGATCCGATCGTTACAGAGTGTGAGGCCTGCTGCGGAAAGCGGTATAACGAAGAAGCACTGGCGTGTACGTACAAAGGAAAAAATATCGTAGAACTGCTGGAAATGACCGCCTCACAGGCAATGGAGGTGTTTGAGGATGCGAAAATCCGAAAGCATTTAAACGTGATGAAGCAGGTGGGGCTGTCTTATCTGACGCTTGGTCAGCCGCTCAGCACGCTGTCCGGCGGCGAGCGGCAGAGGGTTAAACTCGCAAAGAATCTGGGTAAAAAGGGAAGTATTATCGTTATGGACGAACCAACAACGGGACTGCATGCGTCGGATATCCGGAACCTGTTAAATCTGTTTGATCTGATTGTATCCCGAGGCAACAGTCTGGTTGTGATTGAACACAACCTTGACGTGATGAAGCAGGCGGACTGGATTATCGACATTGGCCCTGACGGCGGGAAGAACGGCGGGGAAGTGGTTTTTGAGGGTGTGCCGATGGAGATGATACAGTCTTCGGAAACATTGACGGCACAGTGTCTGCGGTCGTCGTGTACTTTATAATACCCTTGAAACCGGAAGATCAGAAGCAGGGATTTTGCCCGAATCATAAGAAACAGAATCATAACCATACAAAGACAACCGCCGGGGACCCGTAAACCCGGCGGTTTCTTTCAGGCTTGAATTATCGCCTTATATTATATATAATAATATAATACGGAAATCCAGATTTTTATTAGAAATACGAATAAAATGGGAAGTACAGGGCGTTACGATAAAAAAATCAAAGGAGACAAAAAATGAGAGTAAAAAAGATAGCAGCCGCACTGATCTGCGCGGCACTGGTATCAGGGATGACAGGTATGACGGCACTGGCAGTGGTAGAAAGCAAAATCAGTTCGGTCACTCTTGTAGTGGAAGCGGATTTGGAGGTTGGACAGAATATTCAGGATCAGGAAATAGAATTTACTCCGAAGAGCGATAAATACACGGCGGGAGAATATGAATTTCTGAATACGGGATTTACCTGGTCGGAGGAAGATATTCCAACTGTTAAGGTAAGCATCTATGCAGAAGACGGATATAAGTTTGCAGTCTCAAAGGATAAAATAACGTTAAAAGGCGCAACGCTTGTTAATTACGGGCGTGAGGACGAGTCACACACACTGGTCCTTACCATGCAGCTGCCGCCTCTGGCAGAGCAGACCTCTGCCATCGAACAGGCTGGCTGGACCTCAACGACCGGAGTGTCCTGGAGCCAGTCCGCAGGAGCGGGCAGCTATGAAGTAAAGCTTTACCGTGATGGAAAGACGGTGGGAACGACGAAGACAACAGAGAGCACTTCCTATGATTTTTCAGCAGCCATGACAAAGGCGGGAACGTATTTTTACCGTGTCCGTCCGGTCAACAGGCTGAAGCCGGAGAATAAAGGTGAATGGGTGGAATCTCCATCCAGATACATCGACAGTGACACGGCCGCAGCGATCTACCAGAAGGGCAGTTCCGCAGGTGAATGGAAGCAGGATGAGGCCGGCTGGTGGTACAGAAACGGAGACGGAACCTATACGGTCTCCAACTGGCAGCAGATTGACGGAGCATGGTATTTCTTTAATGAACAGGGATATATGGCAACCGGATGGATAGACTGGAACGGCACCCGGTATTACTGTGATCCGGCCAGCGGAAAGATGCTGGCAAATGCAGTTACGCCTGACGGGCATACCGTAGGAGCCGATGGGGCTCTGATGCAGTAGTACAGATACAGGAAAGGAAGAACGATGCCTGTTCTTGGGAGGTAATTCAATATGCCGCAAAACAGCTTGCAGCCTGATCTGCCACTGATCGTCATAGTGGCAGATTCAGCGCAAAAGGTGAGATATGTACATGAAGAGATGCAGAAATTTCTGGATTACCCTGTGTCCGGGTGTTCTGGCAGAGATCTTTCAGAAGTTATCTGGGATATTGCGGGACAACGGCTGAATGGTACGCCGGACAAAGGGTATGGCGAGCTGCTTTTTTCCAGAGGAACAGAAGAATACCGTCTGACAGTTCAGCTGCTTGATTCCGGCCGGGAACAGGCTGCGCCGGAAATCACTGTTATACTCCAAAAGAACGGGGACACGGAAAGACGGAATTTGGAACAGGAGCTTTCTTTAAATCTGCAGAGATATAAGATCGCGCTTTCCCGGTGCAGCAATATTATATGGGAATACCATCTGGATGAAGACTGCGCTTATCTGCAGGGCGACAGAAGGTTACCTTTTGCACCGTCCGGGAAGATTACGGACTTCAGCAAAAAGATGGTAAAGGATAAGTGCGTGGATCCGGAGAGCCTGCCCGCCCTTCGGCAGATGTTCCTTGATTTGAAGGCGGGGAATCCCATGGCCTGCGCTCTCCTGCACATCAGGCGTAATGACGGAGGACAACGCTGGTTCCGGGTTACCCATACGGTGCTGCGCAGCGGAGACGGGGCGGATCACATCGCCATAGGAGTTGCCGAGGATATCAGCAGAGAGCAGAAGGAGCAGGAGAGATACCAGCAGGAAGAGAAGTACCGCCAGGCACTGGTGGTAGATGCACTGGCTTCCTATGAAATCGATATTGACAATGACAGGATCATTGAAAAAATTATCGAGAACAATAAGGACATGCTGGCCTCGGTAGGTCTGTCTGTCAACTGCAGATATACCCAGTTTTTAAAGCGCTGGGCAGAAAAGAATATCCACACAGAGGATCGTTTTATCTTTTTGCAGGAGATGAATCCCGATGTTCTGCGCAGGCGGTTTGAAAATGGCCATCAGGAGGCAGAGTGTGAATACCGCAGCTTAAATGCCAACAACGAGATGATCTGGTGCAATACCACCATCTATCTAATTGAGTCCGGGGGACATCTGATGGGCTTCGTTTATGTGAAGAACATCGAGGAGAAGAAGCGGAAAGAACTGGAACTGCTCCGCCAGTCCCGAATCGATCCCCTGACCGGACTTCTCAACCGTGCGGCCTGCCTTCAGGAGATCAACTACCTGTTAAAGGAGAACGGCCCGGAAGAAAGTGCGCTTCTCATCATCGATGTTGATAATTTTAAAATGGTCAATGATACCTTCGGACATATGTACGGAGACAAGGTTCTGGCAGGTATTGCGTATAAACTGAGAGATATTTTTGATGAGGATGCCATAGTAGGGCGTCTCGGCGGAGATGAGTTTCTGATTTTCATGTTTCATATTCCGGGTGAGGACGCAGTCTGCCATAAGGCTCAGATCGTAGCCAGAGAGCTCCAGACTATTCAGCAGGAAGGGGAAAACCAGGTTGTGGTCACCAATTCCATCGGTATCGCCTTCAGCCCGCGCCATGGCTGCAGATTTCAGGAGCTGTATGTGAAGGCAGATACAGCCCTGCGCTATGCCAAACAGTCCGGAAAATCCTGCTACAGCGTATTCGGTGATAAGATATCCCGGGTCGTACCCATGCAGTATGTGAACCGGGAGTGGCTTCTCGATGAATTGGAGGAGATTGTTTATATCAGTGATATTCAGGACTACACGCTGCTTTATGTCAATCGGGTGGGGCGTGAACAGATTGGAATGAAGCTGGAGGACTTTGAAAAAAAGAAGTGCTACCAGATGCTGCAGGGAAGAAATACCCCGTGTCCATTCTGCAATAATGCAAAGCTTGTGAAAGAGAGTTTTATCACGTGGGAATATGAGAACCCATATCTGAAGAAGTACTTCATTGTGAAGGATAAGCTGGTGGAATGGAATGGCCGGCCGGTACGTATGGAGATTGCCGTGGATGTGGGAAATCATCTGATCGGTGATTATACGACTACCGCCAAATACCACATGGAGACAGTAATGCTTGAGAGTCTGCGGACGCTGAACAGTGCGGAGGACCTGGAGTCGGGAATTACCCGTATACTGGAACTGATCACACGCTTCTACGATGGATGCCGGTCTTATATTATTGAGATTGACCGTGAACGCGGATATGCCCATAACACCTATGAATGGTGCAGGGAAGGGATTCCTTCTCAGAAAGATTCTCTGCAGAATATTGCGCTTGACGCCATTCCTTATATTTTTGAAACCTTTAACAGAAAGCAGCACCTGATTATCTCAAGGGTGGAAGAATTAAAGTACACATATCCCAGTGAATATCAGTTCCTGAAGAGGCGCAGGGCTCACAGCCTGTTTGCAGTACCGTTTGAAGATGAAACGGCTTTTTCGGGATATATCGGGGTGGATAATCCGAACATTAACCAGGACACCATCCGGCTGCTGGATACCATTGCCTATAATATTGCAAATGAGATTAAGAAGAGACGTCTTTATGAACGGCTGGAGTTTGAGGCCGGCCATGATACCTTAAGCGGCCTGTTGAACAGAAGCAGTTTTGTACGTTATCAGAGTGAGATAGAGAAAAAATGTGGAGCGTCCTGTGGGATTATTACCGCAGATATCAATGGCTTAAAACAGCTCAATCAGGATTTCGGGCATTCCAGGGGAGACGAGACGATCATAGAGGTAACCCGGATTATGCGGTCCAGCTTTCCGGAAGGTGATATTTTCCGGCTGAGCGGGGATGAATTTGTCATTGTTGCCATGAACATGGCGTATGAGAACTTTATGAAGCTTGTGAAAAATATGGGGATAGAGCTGGATTCGAGGACCCCCAGCGGAGTATCCTTAGGAACCACATGGGTGGAGCACCTGACCGATTTCGATGTACTTCTGCATCATGCGGAAGAACTGATGCTGGTGAACAAACAGATTTACTATAAAAACAGCGATGAAGTACGCAAGCATTATTCCCCGGAAGGTTTGAAGCTTTTAGTCCATGATGTGGAACAGGGCTACTACAGGCTTTATCTCCAGCCCAAGTTTGATCCGGAGACGGGAACCGTGCATTCTGTGGAAGCGCTGTCGCGCTACCAGGCACCCGGCCGTGATCTTCAGTCTCCGGTGAAATTTGTATCGCTCCTGGAAAAGATGAAGCTGATCCGGTATCTTGATTTTTATATGCTGGAGGAAGTGTTCCGGCTCCTTTCCAGATGGAAAGCAGAAGGGAAACCATTGATCCCCGTATCCGTTAATTTCTCACGGATCACTCTGCTGGAGAGCGATTTATTCCAGATGCTCACGGAGATTCAGAGTAAATATGACGTTCCCTGTGACATGGTGATGATCGAGATCACGGAGAGAATCGGGGATATGGAGCATAAGGTGATGGAATCCATCGGATCGAAGCTCCGGAAGGCGGGATTCCGTATTTCTCTGGATGATTTCGGTGCAGATTATGCCAATATGTCCATTCTTTCAATCATGCATTTTGACGAGGTAAAGCTGGATAAGTCGCTGGTTGAAAATCTGGTGGAGAACGAGAAAAATCAGATCATTGTGAGATGCATCATTGAGATGTGCCGCAGACTTCATGTAGACTGTGTGGCGGAAGGGGTAGAGACAAAGGAACAGCTGGATCTTTTAAAAGAGTACGGCTACACTACCATCCAGGGCTTTTATTACAGCAAGCCCGTGGATGCAGGGCAGTTTTTGGTATAAGCTTAAAACCAGAACCAGTCAAAGGAATCCCATTCCTTTTCCAGCTCGGATATCTGTCTTCCGGCCTTTTTAAAGCGGTGTGAAGCTACGAAATACTGCACCACATGGAAGACACCCAGTGTGAATAAGATGGCGCCCATCATCATGACCATGGCGGTAGCCGTGGCAAAGGGATTGAAGATGGAGAGGGCGCCTAAAAGGATCGTGATGACAGCAGTAATCAAATGAAACCACCAGGAATCCAGACCAAACCTTTTAAGCTTCATCGAGGTTTTCAGTCCCATAATTCCATAGACAGCCAGAAAGACGCCCAGGATGAACGGAAGAATGGATGTCGCGGCCAGCGGTTTAAAAAGGAAAATAACCCCGAATACGATGGGGAAAAGAGCCAGCAGGCAGTGCATCCAGTACTTACCGAAGAAACTTTTAAACCGGGTGATTTCAACCAGCTTCGTGACGCCATAGACGATAAAGCAGACGCCGGTGCAGATGCCGGCCGTCGCCAGGGTGGGGCCGGGCAGTAAAAGCAGCAGAAGGCCCAGGAACGCGGCACAGATGGATATAACAAGGTATGAGCGTTTCATTTCTTTCCAGATCATAATAATTCTCCTTTAAGCTGAATATGGGGATAGAGGTAATTGGATAAAACAGGGCGGACCGTAGTGATGCGGCCCGCCCTGTTCCGGAACAGAGGACTGTTTCGTTCCGGGATTTATCGGTTATTCAATTAAGATGCGATGAGATTCCTCAACCTGCTTTGGCGAAGCTTTCGGAAACTCCAGATGCAGGATACCGTCCTCGAAGCGGGCCTTCATATCTTCCTGTTTCACATCCTCGCCCACGTAAAAGCTTCTCTGGCACGAACCGCTGTAACGCTCCTGGCGAACGAACTTGCCGGTCTTCTCGTCTTTTTCGTTTCGTTCCATACCGCGTTCGGCGGAGATGGTTACATAGCCGTCACGAAGATTAACGGTGATCTCATCTTTCTTAAATCCGGGCAGATCCATATCGAGTTCATAACCATTGTCATTCTCTCTGATATCGGTCTTCATCAGATTCTTTTCCCGTTTCCCGAAAATCGGGCTCTTGAAAGCATCTTCCATAAAGTCGTCAAATAAGTTTTCTCCAAAAATACTAGGCATCATCATAAGTCATTCCTCCTAACTTGAATTTCTTATATGTGTTGACACCTTGTCGGCAGCACATATATGGTTTAAAGTCGGCCACCTTTTCCTTGTGGTGCTTCTTTTTTGTTACAACTATGTTATAACACGATTTGTTAGCACTGTCAATAAGAAAGTGCTAATTTTATGCTTTTTTCACAGAAAATTCATATTGTAAATACAATTATTAAAAACTGATGGATTTTGATTGAGATTTTTGGAAAAATAATTGTCCAAAATAGGAGGCATGAACTTGTATGAACAGAGAAACTATCATATAATAGCACAAAGGAGACTTTTATGAAGAATTATATAGTACTGGATTTGGAATGGAATCAGAGCCCCGACGGAAAAGAGGGGACGATTGACCATTTTCCTTTTGAAATAATAGAAATCGGAGCGGTTCGTCTGGATGAAGAACGGAAGGAGATCGGGGAGTTCCGCCGTCTGATCAGGCCGCGGGTATATCCGCAGATGCATTACCGGATCTCTGAGGTCACCCATATGGATATGGCTGAGCTGGAGCGAAACGGAGAGACATTTGAGACTGTAATCAGGGACTTTCTGGAATGGTGTGGAGACGACTGCATATTTTGTACCTGGGGGAGTATGGACTTAACGGAGCTGCAGAGAAATATGGTGTATTACGGGGTGGAAATTCCCTTTGACAAGCCTCTTCTCTATTACGATGTTCAGAAGCTCTACAGCCTTCTTCAGGGAGACGGAAAACAGAAACAGTCGCTGGATATCACGGTAGAAGAACTGGGGATCAGGGAGGACCGCCCATTTCACCGGGCCCTTGACGATGCCCACTATACCGGCCGGGTCATGGCGGCCATGGACTTTGAGCGGGTGATGGAATACTGGTCAACCGATTATTACCGGCTGCCGGAGAGTAAGGAGGAGGAGGTCTATCTGATCTTTCCCGGATACTCCAAATACATTTCCAGAACCTTTGAGACAAAGGAGGAGGCTATCGCGGACAAGACGGTCACCGATTTAATCTGCTACCGCTGCAACCGCATGCTCAGAAAGAAGGTACGGTGGTTTTCTGTGAATCAGAAGTTTTACTTTGCTCTGGGAATCTGCCCGGAGCATGGATATTTAAAGGGTAAAATACGCATGAAGCGCAGTGACGACGGACGAATCTACGCCGTTAAGACCATGAAGCTGGTTGATGAGGAAGGCGCGCGGCAGATCAGCGAAAAGAAGGAAGAAGCAAAGAAGAAGCGCGTGGAAAAGACGAAGCACAGAAAACAGAAAATAAATATGAAAATGCGGGGAAGCGATTAAGTTTCGCTTTCCCGCATTCTGTATCCGACTCCGATTTCCGTATAAATATACTGAGGTTCTGCCGGATTGAGTTCCAGCTTTCTCCGGATATGTGCCATATTGACCCGCAGGATCTGGTTGTTGCTGTCTGCGTAGGGGCCCCAGATTCTGCTGATGATATAATCGTAGGTAAGGACTTTTCCGGACTGTTCGGCCAGAAGGGATACCAGCTTGTATTCGATCTGGGTTAAGTGGATCTCCTTATCTTTGAGCATGACGAGACGTTTGTCAAAATCGATGACCAGATCTCCGCTGCGGTACGGCGGCTGAATGAGTTTCCCGTCTCCGGTGCTGACGGTCGGCTTGCCGTGGCGGAGTGCGGTGCGGATGCGGGCCATGAGCTCGCTGGTACCGAAGGGCTTTGTAATATAGTCGTCGGCGCCGAAATCCAGTGCAGCCACCTTTTCCTGCTCCTGAGTCCTGGCAGAGATGACAATGATCGGGATGCTGGACCAGCTGCGCACATTTTTGATGATGTCAATCCCGTCTAAATCAGGCAGTCCCAGATCCAGGAGAATCATATCCGGGCAGCAGGCGTTGATTAGTGAAAGGCCCTCTTTTCCGCTGACTGCGGTGAGTACCTTGTAATCATGAGTCTCCAGCGCCGCTTCGATAAAACTCAGAATGTTTTTCTCATCTTCGATGATAACGATCGTTAACTTACTCATATGTATCTTCTCCTAACGGTAACGTAAATGTGAACCGGGCTCCATGTTTTCCATTGGCAGCCGTGATGGTGCCGCCATGAGCGGTAATAATAGTTTTACAGATTGACAGTCCGATTCCCATTCCTTTGTGGGAATCTCCGCTGCTGTTCGGGGAGGGGGTATAGCCGTCAAACAGGGTGTCCAGCCGTTCCGGCGGAATACCGATGCCGTGATCCGTGATATCGAACCAGGCCAGACCGTCGTGGACGGTGACGGTCAAATCGATGGGCTCATCCGTATGCGAGTGGTAGACTGCATTTTCCAGCAGGTTTATAATGACCTGTTCGATCAGGGTGGCATCCATGGGCACCATGATAAATTCATCCGGTACCGTAACGTGAACAACGGTATCGGGAAGCCGCTTGTGGAAGCGCTGTACCGCCTCAGAGGCCACTTCTTCCAGCGGCTCTGAGGATTTCATCACCTGAGTCTCAGAATCGCGGATCCTGGTGACGCTGAGCAGATTCTCCACCATGTTGAGGAGCCAGTTGGCATCCTCGTTGATGTTGGATACCATGGCAGTCTTTTCGGTCTCTGACATATGATCCCTGTTTTCCAGATAGGCGCTGCTGGCGCCGATGATGCCTGTCAGCGGAGTCCGCAAATCGTGGGAGACGGCTCTCAGCAAATTGGCCCGCATCGTCTCTTTTTCAGCCTCCATCAGGATGTGGTTCTGCTCTTTTAAATGAGTGGTGGTCGTACTTGTAATACCGGAGATCAAAAGCATGGCAATGAAGGTTACCGGATAGCCATCCAGCGTAAAATCCAGCTCCATAAACGGATACGTAAACACATAGTTTACACAGATGACGCCGATGACAGAAGCGATGATTCCCGGTACATACCCATCTGTGTAACGCGCCGTCAGCATGACCGCCAGCATGAATACGATCCCCACGTTGGTTCTGTTCCCGCCGATAAAGAGAAACAGGGTGGAGCAGATGGTGGCTAAAAGCAGAAAAACCGATGTGACGACAATATTGCGCATCAGATCTTCTTTGGGCATCTTGCCTTGTCTTTTTATCTTCATTGTCTTTCCATGCCTTTCCGCGAATTATTTAAATTTTAAATGCCGGTTTCCGCGGCCTTTCTTTCGCTTGGAGGTGTAGGCGCTTCGGCGCTGTTCCATCAGGCTGTTGAACTCATCGGCGGATACGCCGGAATCCTGCAGACGTTTTAACCTCTGTTCATGGCGGAAATGGTATTCCTGTTCTTCTCTGTTTTTTCTGAGGACCAGAAATGTGATCAGCGCGCCGAGGAGTATGATACCGGCGACACTTCCGAGAATAATCCAGGCAATGGAAGGGATCTCGAAGGGTCTTAATGCCTTTTCTCTGTAATCCTCCGTCTCTTTTGGAAGCTCTGTTTCGTCCTGGCTGCCCGCCGTTTCTGCGGCGCTGGTCTCCGTGCCGGCGGTTTCCTCACCGCTGCCGGCCGGATCGGTCTCTGCAGCGGATTCTTCCGTGCCTGCGTCTGCTGCCAGCGGCTGGGAGGAGGCTGCGCTTTCAAACAGCGCCGGATTCGTCTCTAAATACGTACAGCCGATCTGGCGTTCATTGTAACGGTAGCAGATTTTTGCAACTGCATGATCTGGATCGCTGTCTGATATATCGTAACTGAGCGCTGCCTCGGCATCTGAAAATTCTGCCGTCTTCGGAAGTATAATCCGTCCGTCGGGATCTAAAATCAGCGCGGCCGGTTTGTCAAGAGCAAGGCCTCCAAAGGTTAGATCACTGCTGACAGGGCTGAATTTCGTCTCGTGATCCGCAGCCCGGACGGATACAAAATTCTCGAATCCAAAGTCCAGCAGATTTTTTGTGTCCGTCCAGTACTGGGGCGTCGAGCCTTTCAGGATGACGGCAATAAGCTTTAAGCCGTTCTTTCTGGCGCAGGTGACCAGCGTGTTGCCGGCCAGTGTGGTATAGCCGGTTTTACCGCCCACGATGCCGGGATAATAGTACGGCGTACTCTTTTTAAGCATCTTATGGCCCGGGTAGATGGTCAGACCTTCCGGGTTAATGGAATTCGGCGGAAGCTTGTAATAGGTGGTGGAATCGATTTCCTCGAAGGTGGGATTTAAAAAGGCAGCTCTGGCGATTAAGGCCATGTCGTAAGTGGAAGTATAGTGTTCCGGGTCGTTTAAACCGCTGGGGTTGGCGAAATGGGTGTCGGTGCAGCCCAGCTCCTTTGCCTTTGCATTCATCATATCAGCAAACGCTTCCGTACTTCCGGCCACATGTTCTGCGAGGGCGTTGGCCGCTTCGTTGGCCGATTTTAAAAGCAGGGCATAGAGGCAGTCCTTCACGGACAGTTTGTCGCCTTCATTAATACCCGCGTTGCTGCTTCCCGCCTCCACGTTAAAGACCGCGTTGTGGGAAAAGGTGACGGTTTCATCGAGGCTGCATGTTTCAATGACGATCAGTGCCGTCATAATCTTCGTAATACTGGCCGGAAAATACTGATTGTGAATATTCTGTCCCCAAAGTACGGTTCCGGTGTCCGCGTCTATGACGATACCGCTTTCCGCCTGAACAGAAACACCGGAGGGCCAGTCAGGGGCCGCCAGTGCTGTTGCTGGAAATGCCCCCATAAGGAGCATCAGGCATAAGAGGAACGCCGACATTCGTTTTATCAATTGCGTCATATCGTGTAATCTCTCCGTATTTTCATTCGGTTTCATAAAAAGGTCCACTTTACAGTATAGGTTATTTCCTGTAACAAGTAAAGGTTCAAACGCTATTTTTCTTTGATTTTCTAAGGAAAAAGAGGGCCAGACCGAAGACAACAGCGACACAGAGAAAGAAGGTGATTCCTATATGAAGCACCGTATCACTGAAAAATCCTTCCGGGACGATATTGATCAGCATGTCTGTGGCAGGATCCAGAATCCATAAGTCGTTGTGAAAGAAAATATGATGGAACATGATGAAGTATTTCGTAAAATCCGTGGATATGATGGCGGCGAGTACCGCGGTGATTCCGAAGAACAGGCCGGTTCCCAGGCAGACCGATCTCGGGAATACCCGTTTAAAGTCGGCTTTTAACAGGAACAGAATTATTACGCAGAGAGCCATGACAAGCAGACAGCCCCGGCGGATGGAGAGTGCGTCCAGGAAGAGTCCGCGGACATCCTCCATGTGGGCAATTTCACGCTCATTGAAAAACTCCCGGGATACGCCTCCCATGGTGGTGGCGACATGAAGATCGGCCCGTTTTCCCCGCAGATAGGCCATCATCTGGTCCGTCACATCGAGTAAATCTTCCATTGTCATGTCCACTGCTTCGGTGACGTTGTATTTTGCATATTCTTTTTCAAAATAGCCTGGGGTCCAGTAGACAACGGCCTCCACTGAGGTGATTAAGAGCGCAGCCATCAGGCAGAGGGAAAAGACGATGCCTGCGGTGTAATGAATCAGTGTTTTCATAGTAAGTCCTCCTGTAATGGTGTAACGGTTATTTTTTCGTGGCCGTCGGCAGATCCCAGCAGTAGCGGGTCGCCAGAATCCGGATCAGGATGACGGAACCGGCTCCGATCAGCATGGCGGCATCGTTGTTCATATAGTCCTGAAGATAGGCGTAAAGGACTGCTCCCGTGATGGAGGCGCAGGCGTAGACGTGTTTCTTCAGTATATAAGGCGTTTCTCCGGCCATAATGTCTCTTAAGAGACCGCCGCCCACTCCGGTAATCACACCGAGAAAGATAATCAGAAAATGGTAGCGTCCGTAGCCGGCCAGCACTGCGGTGTCGATGCCTACCACGGTAAAGGCGCCAAGTCCTACCGCATCGAAGATATTCATGACTTTCTCATACATTTCGATGGACCGGCTGGCAAGTATCTTCTGGTTGCACCGTACGATTACAAACAGGATCATAACCGTTATGAAGGCAAGTAATACATAGACCGGATCCTTAAAGAGATTTGGCGGCACATTTCCGATGATGATGTCCCGCAGCATACCGCCGCCTACGGCTGTGGTGACGCCAAGGACGATGACTCCCAGAAGATCCAGCTGCTTTTTGATGGCCACCATGGCCCCGGATGAGGCAAAGGCGATCGTCCCAACCGCTTCCACGAAAAATAGTAATGACAACTGCAGTTCCATATTCAAAAACCCCCGAATGTTCCATATTAAGCATTTTCACGTTGAATCAACAAAAGTATACGTTTCTGTGCGAAGTTTGTCAATAAATATGCAGAAACAGAAAGAAGTATTTTCTTGTTTTTAACACGCTGAAGTGGTATAGTACTATTGGACTGAATGTAAAAAATTGATAAATTTAAAATATTTTACTTGCAATTTTTCGGAAAATTATTTATTATTGAAAGTGAAACAGTTCAAAAGTGAACAATCGGGAGGTGACCATATCTATCGAAGGCCCAAGGGGGCCGAAGGCATGTGACCATGCCGGAGGACTTCCGGGAAAGCAGCGGAACTTAATCATTAATTTTAAGAAAGAGGTGTTTGCATGATTGATCAGAAAGAGTTTGTAAAAAATGTTGATGAGTGGTCCAGTATCTGTTTAAACGATGAGAGGATCGACTTGGGGTTATATGAAAAATATGACGTAAAACGAGGGCTCAGAGATAAGAACGGCAATGGTGTTGTGGCAGGTCTTACAAAGGTGTCGAAGATTTTGTCCAGCAAGACGGTGGATGGAGTGAAGATGCCGTGTGAGGGCCAGTTATTCTACCGTGGTTATAATATTTATGACCTGGTGGGCGGTGTAGTGAAGGACAGCCGTTTTGGTTATGAAGAGATCGCCTATCTGCTTCTGTTTGGCGAACTGCCGAATACGGAACAGCTGGAGCGCTTCTCCCAGACACTCGCCTATAGCCGCACCCTGCCTACAAACTTTGTCAGGGACGTGGTCATGAAGGCTCCCAGCAAGGATATGATGTCCTGCCTGGCGAGAAGCATCTTAACGCTTTCCTCCTACGATGATATGGCCAGCGATATTTCCGTTCCAAACGTGCTGCGTCAGAGCCTGATGTTAATCAGCGTCATGCCGATGTTAGCCGTATACAGTTACCACGCTTTCAACCATTATGAGCGTGACGAGAGTATGTATATCCATCGTCCGGACGAGAATCTGTCCACGGCTGAGAATCTGCTGCGTCTGCTCCGGCCGGATAAGAATTACTCCAAGGTGGAGGCACACGTGCTGGATCTGGCTCTGATTCTTCATATGGAGCACGGCGGCGGCAACAACTCCACATTCACGACGCACGTCGTCACCTCCTCCGGCACGGACACGTATTCGGTGGTAGCGGCGGCACTCGCTTCCCTAAAGGGACCAAAACACGGCGGCGCCAACATCAAGGTCGTCGAGATGATGGAAGACTTACGGAAGGAAGTCCACGACTTAAAGGACGAGGAAGAAGTAGAATTCTATTTAAGAAGACTGTTACATAAAGAGGCATTTGATAAGAAGGGCTTAATCTACGGCATGGGTCACGCCGTTTACTCCAAGTCCGATCCGCGTGCGGAGATCTTCAAGGGGTTTGTTCACCAGCTGTCCGAAGAAAAGGGGCGTATGGATGACTTTAACTTATATTCCATGATCGAGCGTCTGGCACCGCAGGTGATTGCGGATGAGAGAAAGATTTACAAGGGCGTCAGCGCCAATGTGGACTTCTACAGCGGTTTTGTATACAGCATGCTGGATATTCCGAAGGAACTGTTCACTCCAATTTTTGCGATTGCCAGAATCGTCGGATGGAGCGCTCACCGGATTGAGGAGCTGATCAACATGGATAAGATCATCCGTCCGGCCTATACGAGCGTTATGATGGAAGAAGAGTATACACGTCTGGATGACAGATAGGAACTGAATAAAGATGCGGGAGAAAGCGGTTGTAAACAGTGGATGAAATCCGGCTGGTTTACAGCCGTTTTTATATCCCTGTCCGACAGGATTCCATTGAGTTTTGTACCTGGAAGCGCTATAATAAAACTAATATTGCCCCGAGGAACCAGGTTCCGGGCGGCGGACCGCACAGGGAAAGAGAGGTACATGAGATGACGGATCGTACATTGGATATCTTAAAGCAGGCATCGGTGGATGTGGAGGAGGCACTGGCCCGTTTCAGCGGAAACAGCAGGCTGTATGAAAAATTTCTTATAAAATTCCTTCAGGATGACTGCTTTAAAAGGATTGAGGGCGCAGTGAAAGCGAGGGACAGTCAGGAGATGCTGACTGCTTCCCACACATTAAAGGGAGTAGCCGGGAATCTGGGATTTGTCGCTTTGATGGATGCCTGTGCAGAGATGGTGAGGCAGCTGAGAAGCAATAATATGGAGGGGGCGCTGGAGGCCTATCCGGGTGTGAAGGAGACCTACGAAACAGTGTGCGCCGCAATTAACAGCATGGAGGATATGGGTGGATGAAAACGCGTGATACCCTTCTGATTGTGGACGACATGGAGGTAAACCGCGCAATCTTAAGAAGCCTTTTTGAGCATCAGTATAATCTTCTGGAAGCAGAAAACGGTGAGCAGGCGCTTCTCCTGCTTCGGGAGTATGAGGAACATGTGGCAGCCATGCTGCTGGATCTGGTCATGCCGGTGAAAGACGGCTATGAGGTCATGGAGGAGATGGGAAAAAGCGGACTTGTGTCGCGCATTCCGGTTATTGTTATAACCTCAGATGATACAGCGGAAAGCGAAGTCCGCGCCTTTGATCTGGGGGCAGCGGATATTATCATGAAGCCATTTGAACCCCATGTGGTAAAAAGAAGGGTACAGAATGCAGTGGAGCTGTGCCGCCACAAACTTCATCTGGAGGAACTGGTGGAAGAGCAGTCGGCCAGCCTGAGAGAGTCCAACGCCATCATGATTGATGCCCTCTCCTCCATTATTGAATACCGGAGTGTGGAGTCGGGCCAGCATATACGCAGGATCCGCATGTTTACCAGGATCCTTCTGGAGGATGTGGCGAAGACCTACCAGGAGTACAATTTAGACGGCAGAACCATAGAAATCATTGCAGATGCCTCGTCCATGCACGATATAGGCAAGATCGCGATACCGGACTCCATTTTAAACAAGCCGGGTCCCCTGACCAGGGAGGAGTTTGAGGTGATGAAGACTCACACCACAAAAGGGTGTGAGATGCTTTCCGGTCTGGAACGCATGAACGATAAAGAGTATATCGGCTACGCTTATAATATCTGCCGTTACCATCACGAGCGGTGGAATGGAAAGGGTTATCCGGATGGCTTAAAGGGGGATAATATACCGATCTGTGCGCAGGTCGTGGCTATTGCAGACTGTTACGACGCATTGACCACGGATCGTGTCTACAAAAAGGCGCTTCCGCCGGAGCAGGCGTTTAACATGATACTGAACGGCGAATGCGGCGAGTTTTCCCCACGGCTTCTGGAGTGCTTTAAGAATGTCCGTGAGGATTTTGCAGCGCTGTCCAGGGCATATGCGGACGGACTTGCTCCAACGCGGAAACCAGAAAGAAAAGAAGTGCGGCCATCCAGTACCATTGACACCGCCGGTACGCTGGAACAGGGACAGATGAAGTATTTGACACTGCTTCGGTATGTGGATTCCACAGTTATGGAGGTGGATCTAAACACAGGGGTCTACCATGTCGTTTATATGCCTGACCGCGATTTCGAACTCCTTCGCTCGGGGAGCAGATTTGAAGATTCGGTAAAAGCCTTCGTTCAGGGCGCTGTCTATCCCGAAGACCGGGATATCGTGCTGGGCCTTCTGGGCGATTATATGGAGGAATTTTTTTCGGATGGCCTGATGAGGAGGACGAGAAAATACCGGGTGCTGGACCAGGCGGCAGGCGTATATTACTGGTGTTATGCCACCCTGCTGCGGGTGGACCCCGGTAATCCGAACCAGAAAAAGGTGATGCTGATCTGGCACCGGGCATCGGATGAACCGCTTGAGGTCCCGCATTCGGGGTGCGCAGAGGAGGACCTGTTTCGTGAGACGGTGATCGGCCGGCTGGCCGGCGGAGTCATAAAGTGCAGAAATGACAAATGGTACACGTTTGCGGACAACGGAAAAGGGCTGCACGGCTTAACCGGCTGTACGGAGCAGGTGATCCGCGATAAATACCATAACCGCTATAAAGAGGTCATTTATCCGGCAGACCGGGATCTGGTAAGCCAGGGGCTGGTATCACAGATGGGAGAGGGGCGTATTGCAGAGCTGGAATACCGGCTGGTTACGGAGGATGGAAGGCTGATCTGGGTCATGGACCGGAGTATTCTGGTGACGGAAGAGGACGGAATGGAGTACATCTACACACTCCTGGTGGATATTACGCAGTCCCGGAAAGCCATGGAAGGGCTGCAGGAGTCGGTGGAACGCCATAAGATTATTCTGAATCAGACGAAAGACGTGATCTTCGAGTGGAATGTTACGACGGATGAGATCTCGTATTCCAGCAACTGGGAATGTAAATACGGGTATCAGCCGATTATCGAAGGGATCAGGCGCCGGCTGCCCTATGCCTCCCACATCAATCCGGACGATATTCCAGATGTGATGAAATTTACAAACGATATGATGACGGGCAGACAGCTTGGTGAGGTGGAGTTCCGGCTTGCAAACGCAGAGGGACGATACTGCTGGTGCAGAGTACGGGCGACAGCACAGTTTGATCCGGCGGGAAATACGGATAAGGTCATCGGCATCATCGAGGATATTGATGATGAGAAGCGGGAAACGGAAAAATTAATCGACAGGGCGGAACGGGATGTACTGACAAAGCTGTACAATAAACGGGCGGCCAGACATAAGATCAACCGGTTTCTGGAGCTTAGCCAGGGCAGGGAAGGCTCGGCCATGCTCATTATCGACGTAGATAATTTCAAGATGGTAAACGACCGGTACGGGCATATGTTTGGCGATGCGGTGCTGACGGAACTGGCCGCCAGAATAACCTCCCATTTCCGTGACAGTGATATTATCTCGCGGATCGGAGGCGATGAATTTATGGTTTTCATGCCCGGAACAGTAAACCATGAGATGGTTACAGAACGGGCCGGGCGGCTGATGGCATCCCTTCAGACCATGTTCAAAAATAATATGAAGGACGTTCCTTTTTCCTGCAGTATTGGTATCGCGTACAGCCCTGAGGACGGCAGCGATTTCCAGAGCCTCTTTCAGAACAGTGATGCGGCGCTGTACCAGGCAAAGCTTGAGGGGAAGAACCGCTGGATGCAGTACTGCAGGCCAGCGGTGAATGCTGCCTTGGAATTAAAAGAAGAGGCGGACAGACCGGAGGAGATGCGGGAGAATACGGAGCACAGAGGGCAGGGAACTGTAGCCAGGGTAATCAGTATGACCTTTCAGGAACTGTATGATGCGGCAGATTTCGACCGGGCGATGAATTCTATTCTCGAGATAACGGGAAGAATGTTTCATGTCAGCCGTGTTTATATATTTGAAAACTGCACCGACAGCGATGATTTCTGCACAAATACGTTTGAATGGTGCAGGGAGGGGATAACGCCGCAGCGTGCAAAACTGCGGAACGTTGCCTATACAGACCAGGGGGGAGATTACCGGGATAATTTTAATGAAGAGGGAGTGTTCTACTGTCTTGATATTACAGAGCTGAGACCGGAACTGCAGTACATGCTCGCAGAACAGGGAATCAGTTCAATGCTTCAGTGTTCGATAACAGCGGAAGGCGCTTTTAAGGGATTTGTGGGATTTGATGAGTGTGAGGCTGGGAGAATCTGGACACAGGAGCAGATTGACTGTCTCGTGTTTCTGTCTAAAATGCTGTCTACATTTCTGCTGAAAAAGAGGGCCGAGGACAAGTTACGGGAATCCATGCAGAATCTGGAGGGCATATTGAATAATCAGAATTCCTGGATCTATGTCATCGACGGGGAGACGTATCAGCTTAGGTATATCAATGAGAAAACGTACCAGATTGCGCCTGAAACCAGGCTGGGCATGTGCTGCTACGAGGCGTTCTTTAAACGGAATGAGCCGTGTGAGCACTGTCCTGTGAGAGAATGCGCCGGAAAGGAAAGCAGCATACTGGAAGTCTATAACCCGGTGCTGAATGTCTGGACACTGGCTGATTCTTCGCGGATCCGATGGGGGGACAGAGAAGCGTTCCTTCTGGCCTGCCACGATATCTCACCGTATAAGCGGATGGAGAAGGAGGAAGCGGCGAACCGCTGATTTTTAACTGAAAAAGCATCAGAGCCCTGTGACGGGATCTGATGCTTTTTCGTGTATCAGGCGCTGGTTTTGTTTCGCTTAATCACCTTCAGCCTGGTGAATTCCTCGCGGTCCTTTTCTTCCAGCGCATTTGTGATGTTTCTGGTCAGCGCCTCGTAGCGCGGGATCGTGATATTCTTAAGCGCGTTGGCGCGCTTCTGTGTCCGCTTGATGCTGTTTGCCAGGCGGTATGCGGAATTTTCCACCATGGACAGCTTTACCGTAAGCTCCTTCACCTTTTCAAAGTGGTATCTGGCCTCGTCTAAGGATTCCTTGGTGCTGTAGTAGGCATACGTCAGATTCAAGGGCCGTTCCTCGTGCTGGACGAGGGGAATCTCCGTGCCCATGATGCTGCGGGTCTTGATACGCACCGTATCGTCCACAGGGACGGCCGCGGCGATGTCCTGCACGTAATTGATGCCTAACTCAATATTGGCCTTCTGAAGGGCCTTGTAGGCCGCTGTAAAGGTGGTGTCGATCTCAGACTGGATCCCCTTGGCCTCCTCGATCAGCCCCATCAGCTCCTTGATTAAGATATTTCGCTTTTTATCCATCAGCTCATATCCCTGGCGGGCCAGCGTGAGGGAACTCTTGGCGAGAATTAAATTACCCTTTGTGGGAAATGTATTCGGGTCCATACGCGTCCCTCCTATTCTTCGGAAGCTTCTGCGGTTGTCGGCTTATAGTACTGATCCAGTACCTTGGTGTCGATACGGTCGAGTTCTGCTCTCGGGAGAAGCCCTAAGAGCTCCCAGCCGATGGTCAGAGTCTCTATGATATTACGGTTGGCATGGTTTCCCTGGCCGACGAAGCGGCGCTCGAATTCCTTGCCGAATACCAGATATTTTTTGTCTATCGGAGACAGCTCGTCTTCACCAATTACGGAGGCAAGCGCTCTTGCGTCGCCTACCTTGGCATAACAGGAGAACAGCTGGTTTGCCACACCCTGATGATCTGCTCTCGTAAAGCCCTCGCCAATTCCATCCTTCATCAGACGGCTTAAGGACGGCAGTACGTTGATCGGCGGATAGATGGACTGGCCGTATAAGTTCCGGTCCAGAACGATCTGCCCTTCCGTAATATATCCCGTAAGGTCGGGGATCGGGTGGGTGATATCGTCGTTGGGCATGGTGAGAATCGGTATCTGGGTCACGGAGCCGTGGCGTCCCTTTACGATGCCGGCGCGCTCATAGATGGCGGCCAGCTCGCTGTAGAGGTAGCCGGGATAACCTTTTCGGGAGGGAATTTCACCCTTGGATGAGGATACCTCACGGAGCGCCTCCGCATAAGCGGTCATATCCGTTAAGATAACCAGAATATGCATGCCTTTTTCAAATGCCAGATACTCAGCCAGCGTAAGCGCCACCTTTGGAGTGATCAGACGCTCAACGACCGGGTCATTGGCCAGGTTGATGAACATGGCCACGTGGTCGGAAACACCGCTTTCCTCGAAGGTACGGCGGAAGAAGTCAGCCACATCGTATTTGACACCCATGGCGGCGAACACGACAGCGAACTTCTCACTGGACTGCGCGTCGTCGCCCAGCGATGCCTGCTTTACGATCTGGGCCGCCAGATCGTCGTGGGGAAGTCCGTTGCCGGAGAAGATCGGCAGCTTCTGGCCGCGGATCAGCGTCATAAGGCCGTCGATGGCCGAGATACCGGTACGGATATAGTCACGGGGATACTCCCTCGTAACCGGATTTAACGGTTTGCCGTTGACGTCCAGACGGATATCGGAGCTGATGTCGCCAAGTCCGTCGATGGGCTCGCCGACACCGTTGAAGGTACGGCCCAGCATATCCTCAGACACCGCCAGCTCCATGGGGCGGCCGGTCAGTCTGGTATGAACGTTTCTTAAAGCCAGGCCTTCCGTCCCTTCGAAAACCTGAATAATCGCCTTGTCTTCGTAAACCTCGATGATACGGCCGATTTTCTTTTCCCGTCCCTCTACAGTCATTTCCACAATCTCATCGAAAGCCGCATCCTGGACGCCCTCTAAAACGACCATGGGGCCGTTAATAGCACTTAAGCCTAAATATTCAATTGCCATTTTATGCCGCCTCCTTATGCGTTGCGCTCGATGACGGATTCATAGAAGGCATCAATCTGCTTCCTGTAGTCATCAAACATGTCGAGTCTGTCATTAGGTACATCGTACTTGATGGAGATGATCTTATCGAAAATCGGGTCCTCCTTGAGCACGGACATCGGCATGCCCATGGAGACGAGGGAACGTGACTTTTTATAGAGATAGAGGATTAAATCCATCATTTTAAACTGCTTTTCCATTGGAACACACGTATCGTCCTTATGGAACGCGTTCTGCTGCAGGAAACCGATTCGGATTACCTTTGCGATCTCCAGGATCAGCTTCTGGTCGTCGGGAAGCATATCGCCGCCGATCAGCTTGACGATCTCCATCAGGCTGCTCTCCTGTGTCAGCAGGAAGACGAGACGGTTTCTGTAATCAACAAATTTCTTGTCCACATGTTCCACATACCATGGGGCTAAGTCGGTCAGATACTCGGAATAGCTGCTCAGCCAGTGGATCGCCGGGAAATGACGCTCATTTGCCAGGTTTCTGTCAAGGCCCCAGAAGCAGCGGACGAAACGCTTGGTGTTCTGGGTAACCGGCTCGGAAAAGTCGCCGCCCTGCGGGGATACCGCTCCGATAATGGTGACGGAGCCTTCCGTTCCGTTCATGTTCTGCATCATGCCGGCGCGCTCGTAAAACGCGGATAAGCGGGATGCAAGATAAGCCGGGAATCCTTCCTCGGCAGGCATCTCCTCCAGACGTCCGGACAGCTCTCTTAAGGCCTCCGCCCATCTCGAGGTGGAGTCGGCCATGATGGCCACGTTGTAGCCCATGTCGCGGTAGTATTCCGCCAGGGTTAAGCCGGAGTAAAGACTGGCCTCACGGGCGGCCACCGGCATATTGGAGGTGTTGGCGATCAGCGTGGTGCGGTCCATTAACGGATTGCCGGAGCGCGGGTCGATCAGCTCGGAGAATTCCTCCAGAACCTGGGTCATCTCATTGCCCCGCTCGCCGCATCCGATATAGATGATGATATCGGCGTCGGACCACTTGGCAATCTGGTGCTGGGTCATGGTCTTGCCGGTACCGAAACCGCCGGGGATACAGGCGGTGCCGCCCTTTGCCAGCGGGAATAAGGTATCGATGATACGCTGGCCGGTGATCAGGGGCCGGGAAGCCGGATATCTCTTAAGGGTAGGTCTCGGTACTCGAATCGGCCATTTCTGTGTCATGGTAAGCTTCTTCTCCGAACCATCCGGAAGCTGAAGCGTCAGAATTTCATCGTGAATCGTGTAGGAACCATCGGAAACAACATCGAGGACGTAGCCTTCCATGTCCGGAGGAATCATGACCTTGTGGACAATGGCCGGGGTCTCGGGAACCTCTGCGATGATGGAGCCCGGGAATAAACGGTCGCCCTTTTTAACGGTGATGTGGGTGTTCCATTTCTTTTCGCCGTCCAGGGAGTCCACATGGACGCCGCGGTCGATATAGGCGCCGCCGGTCTTTGCGATCTCGGTTAAAGGACGCTCGATACCGTCGAATATGTTGTTTAAAATGCCGGGAGCCAGTGTGACGGAAACCGGTGAACCCGAGGCCGTAACCGTTTCTCCCGGTTTTAATCCGCTGGTTTCCTCGTATACCTGGACGATGGTGCGCCCGGAGGTGAGACCGATGACCTCGCCGACTAAGTTATCCCTGCCGACGTAAACCATTTCATTCATTTTGAATCCGGGGTCGCCCTTTAAATAGATAACAGGGCCGTTGATACCGGAAATTGTGCCAGTATTATTCATTGGTGATACCTCCCTCCAGATCCTTTAAGTTAAAGCGGAAATCCCGTCTTGCCTCCTCCAGTTTTGTCTGGAAGGAGTTGTCAATCAGGATATGGCGGGATGGAATGACGGCCCGTGTGCCGCCGCCGAAGGAGTACTCACTCACGCGGATGTCGGCGCTGTTGTGGAGCGCCAGACGGTTCAGTCTCGTCTCGTCCGCCGGGTCAATGTAGATCGTAAAGAATTCGTTTCCGGCAAATTCTCTGGCGTGGCGGATCTGCTTCTCCAAAAGCTGTGAATATTCGGGAGTTTCCATGTACTGTTCCAGCACATCCTTAAGCTCCACAAAAATTTTGTCTTTCAGCTCTTCCTGTTTATGTCCGAGCTCCCGTTTGATGCCAATCTGCTCCAGGGAAAGCTTTTTGTTCGTCTCATGTTCGATTCGTTCGCTTTCCAGTTCCACCTGCTGTTCGGCTCTCCGTCTCGCATCTGCCTGATGCTCTTCAAAGGTCTGTTCCAGGGCGGCGGTATATTCATCGAGCATCTTCGCACTGCGGTTTCTCGCATCTTCCATACAGAAATCCAGGAAATGCTGTAATTTTTCCTCAGTTGTCAAGATGACCACCTCTTTCCTATAGTTTTAATCCGATGGCTTCGTTTACATAATCTGTGATAAAGTTCGGCTTGCGGCCGGTACCATGGCGGTCGGGGATTTCTATGATGAGGGGCAGCTTCCGGTTCAGCTTTACATCGTCGATGATGTCCGGAAACTCCCGTCCGAATTTTTCTGTCAGTAGAACAATTCCGATCTCCTTGTCGGCCAGGACTTTATCCAGTTCCTGTTTTAACTCAGCCTTTTCA
The DNA here is from genome assembly GCF_024460495.1 of Hungatella sp. SL.1.14. Classification (NCBI taxonomy): domain Bacteria; kingdom Bacillati; phylum Bacillota; class Clostridia; order Lachnospirales; family Lachnospiraceae; genus Hungatella; species Hungatella sp. SL.1.14. The sequence goes on from NZ_JANFYJ010000012.1 coordinate 48,112, forward strand.
TGGACGACGGCACCTTCCACCCCGGCCAGCCTCATGCCGGTCCAGGTGTCGATGTTGTCGCTGATTAAATACATTTTCATCGATTATAACTTACCTAAGATCATGAAAGAAATGATCAGACCGTACAGACAAACACCTTCGGCAAGACCTACGAAGATCAGTGATTTACCAAGGATGGAACCATCTTCGCTGATGGCGCCAAGAGCTGCGGATGCAGCGGCTGATACGGCGATACCACCGCCGATACAGGCCAGACCGGTGGAAAGTGCGGCAGCTAAATATCCCATGCCTGCCACGCCGGAAGCTGCGGCAGCCGGTTCAGCAGCCGCTGCGCTGCCGGAGAACATAAAGACTGCGGATACCATCAGAGTGCCGAAGAATAAGAGGGCGTTAGCACCCAGCGCCTTTTTGTAACGGCCTTTGGATTTCTCACCCATGGCAAATGCGCCGAAAGGAACTGCGATACTTAAGAATAAAGCTGCTGCTAAGGTTATTTTGACTAAAGTTGACATAATAAGATACCTCCTGATCGATTTTATTTAATTTGTCTTTCCGTATGGTTTAAATGCACGGCCGGTTCCTCGGTAGAAACGGCTGAACAGCTCGTAATATTCAAGACGGAGCACCTGGATGCCCACGATTAAGCCCTCCATGCCGCACACGAACAAGTTGCCGAGTACGACGATCGCCCAGTTGGGGCTGCCGGCTTCCGCGCCGGACAGCATGAGAACAACCTCCATCATGGCTGCATGGCTCACTGCGAAAGCGCCTACTCTGACGAAGGAAAGCGTGTTGGAGAAGTAGCTGAGCAGTACCTCAAACAGTTCGAAAAATCCCTGAACCACAAACATGCCTTTGCCTGTCGGCATGATCTGTGCTTTCTTTTCCAGAATATGGGTAAGCGGTTCCTTGAAAAACATGATGAGCAGCGGAATCCCAAACATGATGACTAACAGAATGGTCGCCGGTACCGGATTGCCCGTCATATATAATACAATTGTGAGAACCAGGCTCGCATAGAACACGAGACCCGCCACACCGTTGGTGTCAAACCATGTTTTTTCCGGATCATGATCCCGGAGACTGTTGATGATATTAAGCACCATGGTCAGCAGGATGATCCCCATGCCGATGGAGACGGCCACGATAAATACCGTGTTCAGTTTACCGATAAACGGCAGATTCGTCATGTGTTCCATAGGGCGCAGCCATACAGCGCCGATGATATCCTCGAAGCCGAACACGCTGCCGAACATGAAGCCGAATATGGTGGAGAAGAAGCCGCAGCAGGAGATGATAGCCGCCAGATTCATCTTCTTGAACCGGTAAAGCAGAAAGCCTCCGAGAAGGAGACAGAGTCCCTGTCCCACGTCTCCGAACATGAAGCCAAAGAGGAAGGAATAGGTGATGCCGATCAGTATGGTCGGGTCGATCTCGTTATAGGCCGGAAGGCCGTACATCTGGATAAACATTTCAAACGGCTTAAACAGCTTCGGATTATGAAGCTTTGTCGGCGGTCTGCTTATGATATTGTTGTGGTCATCCTCCACGATGCAGAAGGTCTTTTCATCGTTTGAGATCTCCTTCTGGAACGCCTTGGCTTCCTTTTCACTCATCCAGCCGCACAAGATATAGAAGGTGTTGACGTTCTGCTTTGTGCACGCCGCCAGCTTCCTGACGTTAAAGTTGGTGGAGAAAGTGGAAAGCTTGTCATGGGAGGCCAGAAGCTTATCGTGCTGACTGCCCAGGACCTCGGCCATCTGTCTGTGGATGCTGTCGATATCCGCCTGCAGCGCGGAGATTTTGTCCTCCAGGGTGTGAATGGCATCTAACGGCGTGCCCTCGTACTCATCCGGAAGGAAGAAACGTTCGAAGTGCATGGAGGAGTAGATTGCGTCAATCTGGTTGGAAATGGTCTCGGGCACGAAATAGACGACCCAGACGTATTCCTCGTCCTCACGGCATTTGTAGAGCACAGTATCGATGGAATCATAGACGTAGCTCTCAAACTTCTTATAATATTCGTGGGAAATGCGTCCGAATCTGAATTTAATGTATTTAAAATGCAGGATCGAACTCAAATCGTAGTTAAGCCCCGTAAAGGGAACTACCTTGTCTAAGGATTCCTGTAAGGAATCGCGTTCACCGGTGAGCACGGCTTCTTTTTCCGTAAGCTCCTTCACCGTCGCGTCCAGTTTTTCAATAGTGCCGATGGCCTCTTCAATGGAAACTGCGGTGGTTGTGGTCTTCGGCGCTGTGGCCGGAAGCAGTTCCACCAGCTCAGCGGCACGCTGGTATGTGTCCCTGTACGGGTTAATCTCAATATATGGTCTTAAGTCTTTTACCGTCTTTAATTCTGACAGTGCATTTTCCAAATGGATCTCGTATTTGGACAAATACGTGTCAATGACCCGGTCGATGTCTTCTTTGGGCCCGGTGATACTTAAGAACTTCATCTTTTCTATCACGGATAGTAACCCCCTTTACTGGTTCTTTACCACATAGGAGAGAATTTCATCCGGGCTGACGCCGTAACGGATACTCTCTATGACGGTAATAATCTTCTGAATCTCCTCCTCCTTGAAATAGAGGTATGAATTCAGTGTGGCAATGGAATACGGATTCTTGCGGCTGGTGGCACTGTAAATTTTGTTAAGCGCTTCCTCGGCCAGCATTTCCAGTTCAGTCTGATCCGAGGCATCCATATCTTCCAGTCTGCCGTAGTAGGTTGTCTGCAGCGCATGGAAGAACTCATCCAGCGTTCCGGCTTCCACAAGTTTTGTAATCTGCTCCTTCCTGATATGGAACTCGATGGGAATGAGCAGTGCATAGATGTCTGCCGGCTGCAGGTTATAGTATTTTTTTGAACGGTATATCCACTGAATATTTAAAAGGTCCAGTTTGCTGCCGAAGCAGTCGGTGAGGAGCTTCTGTTCTGTTCGGGAAAGATACTTTCCCTTGACCTTCCAGATGGTTTTGAAATACAGAAGATCCAGATGGATCTCGTAATCAAACAGGGAGGGATGTTCCACATCATCTAAATGGGTCAGTAAATCGTAATAGATCGACCCGTCCAAATTAGAGATAAATTCCTGTACGCTTCCCGATGAAGACAGCTTTATTAGATCAAGCTTTGAGTGCTTCTCAAAAAATTCCTGAAATACGGATAAGTCTATTTCAGGCTTCTGGTGGCCCAGAGCATTGCGGAAGCATTTTTTCAGGATATCGATCTCATAGTGCATGAAATATAAATCCAGGAATTTGCGCTGCGAGAGATTCGCAAAACGATAGAGCTTTGCAAAATCCTGGTATTGAGACAGTATCAGGCGCTGTTCGATGGCACCCCGGTGTAAGTCGACTCCCTCCAGATTGGAAAAAATCATGCCGTAAGCGGGCAGCCTCCGTAAGTATTCCACTGCGTCAGATACAGATTCAAGCGTGGACATCTCGCCAAACTGGCGGTCGGTGATCAGATGGCTCTCCATGGCCCGGACCTTGGTGGTGATGCCGCTGTAGGATAGCAGGCCTCCCATATGATCACTCCTTTATCATTTTTTTAAATAGTTCCTCCACATATTCTGTGTGATGTTCCTGGTAACGTTGTTCCATTGCGCGAAGGACGTTCTGGGAATCGTTCCGCTGTTTCTCGAGACGTTCGTTCATCTCGATCTCCATTCTGGCCCGTAGTTCTTCAATCCGTTTATTCGTCTCAGCTTCCAGCTGAGCATCAAAAGCTGCCGTCCGTTCTTCCATTTCTTTGGCAAATGCCTTTTTTCGTTCGTTGGCATCTTCCATAATCCCGGTGGCAGCAGATTCGATCTCGGATATCTTTTCAATCACAGTATCCATATATTGCCCTCCTCTTTCCTATAAGCACCTGGCGGGCGTTTGCGGCCGCTTACGTGCAATTCCTGTCACATCCATTCAGCGTATCCCTTATGATCGGGCATAATGAGGTCTCTCATGAGCTTAGTGGAATGACTGATTATGATAAAACCTGCAAATACACAAGTTTCAACTTATAATCATACTACAAATTTAAAAATTTTCCATAGTAATTTTAGAAATAGGTCATTAAAAATTATGGAAATTCAATATTATTTCATTTTTTTGATGAAAAATTATCAAAAATCAGCTTTTCTGGGTAATCATGGAAGGTTCAATCAGTGAAAGAAAAAGAAAGGAAGAGAGTATACGTTTCACTATTAAAAAACGCGGTGCAGACATAGCCGCCATATGACGTCTGTCTGCACCGCGTAAATAATTCGTTTTCCGCGGAGTCATGGATCGTACCGTGATTCTGTATTTTAGAGCTTACTGGGCTGCAGTTGTCGCTTCTGTACCGGCGTCTGATGGCTGAGGTGCTTCCTCTGCGGCCAGATACTGGCTGGATACATAGGCCTGCTTGCCCTCGAACATAATAACCGACCACTGCTGATCATAAGTCTGGACGAAATCAACCACTGTACCAGGGGCAAGCCTTCCTAACACAGCGCCGGTAGTTGACGGTTCGGCTCTGACATTCAGATTAGGTGTTGCCGTGGTCTTATAAATCATAGGCGCTTCCGTGGCGGGCTCTGGTTCTGTAGCCGGTTCCGGAGCTGCAGTCGCTTCTGTGGTAACTTCCGGTGAAGTGGACGGAGCGCTTGTCTCCTTCTTATCATCCTTACCGCCAAACAGCTTAAAGAGCCCCATGGCAGCCAGAACGACAACGAGGATAATCAGGAAGATCACTGCCGGTCTTAACAGATCGTAGGGATCAAATCCTTTTTTCTTTGAGCGTCGTCTGCTCCGGTTCGCCGAAGATGGTCTCTGCGCTGTTCGCTGGCCGCTTCTCTGGGGAGACGAGCTCCTCTGGCCGGTGCTTCTCTGAGCCGGCTGTGAAGATCTTGAGGCCGGGCGCTGCTGCGGCCTGGTGGGCGTGGTACTGCGGCGTCTGCCGCTATAGATATCTGCAAAGGCTGTAGCTTCCTGGGAAAGAAGCTGGAACGCTTCGTTCGCATCGTAAGGGCTGTCATTTCCGTCGTGAACAGCTTTGTTGCCGAGTACCCGAATTCTGTGATAGTGGTCTTTCGTGGCCTGTGATATCCAGTGCCCTTCGAACAGCTGGTCAATACTGTCTGCCAGATCCCCATCTACAATCAAAGCCTTTTCTCCAAGGCAGTTTACCATAAATTCCAGTGTCTGGCGGGATTTGATCATGGCCAGATTATACTGCTTCTGGCCGATGAGACGTTCCGTCTCCCGGACACTTTGCTGGATCCTGGTCCAGGTGTTGTTGTCTGTAGTTCCCATATGCTTCCTCCTTTGCAAAAAACGATCGTATACCAATATACAGATATTATACTAGATTATCTCTAATTGTGCACCTATTATTTTGAAGTTTTTTATTTGTAAGAGAAAAGTAAAAAATAACCCAAAACAAGAATGATCCTTCTGTCAAATGGGCCTGTACTTGCGCTCGGATCGTATTGTATGGTACAATCAGAACGAAAAATTAACAGGTACTGGAGGAGATAGATATGAGATTACGCCATATTCCAGGCTCGGAGGAAGAGATCGCAAACAGCCCTTACGTGGTTTCCAATCCGGAAGAGAAGAAGGGGCGCTGGAACGGCGTCTTTGGGAATGATAATCCAATAGAGATAGAAGTAGGCATGGGAAAGGGCCGGTTTATTATGGAGCTGGCCGCCAAAAATCCGGAAATCAATTATGTTGGCATTGAGCGGTACTGCAGCGTCCTCCTGAGAGGCATCCAGAAACGCCGGGAGATGGAGCTTTCCAATATCTACTTTATGTGTGTGGATGCGAGAGAGCTTTCCGAGATTTTCGCCCCGGGTGAGGTAAAGAAAATTTATCTGAACTTCTCAGATCCGTGGCCCAAGGACCGCCATGCGAAAAGGCGCCTGACGTCGGAACCGTTTATGGAAGTGTATGATAAGATTCTGGCATCGGATGGCGTCGTAGAATTTAAGACGGACAACCGGGGACTGTTTGATTATTCCCTGGAGTCCATACCGGCAGCGGGCTGGGAGATACGAGAGTATACGTATGATCTGCACCATTCCGATATGGCCGGGGGAAATATTATGACGGAATATGAGGAGAAGTTTTCCTCCATAGGAAATGCCATATTCAAGCTGGTGGCAGAGCGAAAAAGAAACGAATAAAGAAAAAGAATTAAAGAAAAGGACTGGCACGCCGGGACCCTCCTGTCATAGAATAACGTTAACAGGATATGACAGGAGCGGTCCATATGGGAATGAAAGACAAGGTAACCGTAAAACTTCTCCAGGCGACAAGCGATAAGACAGAGCTCAACAAGAAGGCACTGCAATGGAAGAAATCCTTCGTGGAAGTGAACAAAATTCTCGGTACTTCCTCCCCGAAAAAGAAGAAAAATAAATAATTATGAAAGAGCTGTAAATTTTTTGTAAAAAAGGGGTTGACTTTTGTCAAACGCAGTTATATAATAACACACGTGTCACCGAGACAGGCACACAAAACTGAAGAGAAGCGCCTTTAGCTCAGTTGGTAGAGCAGTAGACTCTTAATCTATTTGTCCAGGGTTCGAGTCCCTGAAGGCGCACGAAAAAGTTCCGATTTTGCAGACAGAGAGTTGCGGGGTTGGGGCTTTTATTTCGTGTTATGACCAGATAAACCTTGTTTTATAAGGCTTTAAGAGCATTATCGAGGTGTGAGATACTATTCTCTACAGCGATTAACTCATGTGCAAAATGTTCGTATTTTTTAGTAGTTTCTATACTCTCATGACCCATTAAAATGCTTAAATCGTAGACACATGTATTTCCCTTTTCTTTCATATTATCAATACAGAAATTAGTAGCAAAGTTATGTCTTAATTTATGTGATGAAAATTTAAATGGCAATTTCCGTTCCAAACGATAAACAAACAGACGAACAGCATTACCGGATAACTCATTTCCCCTACGATCTAAAAATACATAAGGTGAATCAGTGAAAGGACACTGATTAAGATAAGCATCTAATAACTGTATTGAAACATTTCCGAGCGGAACCATTCTATCCTTAGAGCCTTTACCAGTTACTTTCATAACATTACGTTCCCTGTCAACATCACATTTAAGCAATGAACAAACCTCAGCTTGTCTTAAACCAGAATCAAGCATCAAGGCAATGATAGCACGGTTACGGGCTGTAATCCATGAAACCGATGTTTCAACAAGTGAAAATATATACTGTATCTCAGTATCAGAATAAATATGTACGTTCTTCTTTGGAGACTTTGGGACTTTAATTTTTAACGGATTAAAAGAAAGTCCATATTCTGTATATGCCCAACGGAGAAATATTTTAATATTGCGAATATAAGATGAATTCGTACCTTTCGACGTAGTGCCGTCTAACAGCTTAAGTATATAATCCGACACTAAACTATATGAAAGCGATTCCAAGGGCAAATCAGAGCCTACAAAGCGTATAAAAAGCGATAACGTAGCCTTATAATTGTGAACTGTATTTTTGGCAACACCATCTAATTTTTTTTGTAATAGAAATTCATTTAAACAATCGTTAAGCGTCATATAAAGCACCTTCCAAAGCACGCTGTATTAAATGCCTTAATTCAGCAGATATACGAGACGAACCATTTTCAATCAGATCATAGATAAAACTTAAATCTCCATCAATACGATAAATAGCTGAAATTGTAGGTGCAACCTGCTTTATAAGCCATTCTTTTTTATCTTCCAGTGTTTTTTCAGAAACAGTCTGATACAGGCTAAGTTTACTAATACCACAGATAAAATCATTCCATTTATCAGACGTCGAACAACGGGAATCCCTCTCATTATCACGCTCGATCAGCCGTAAATAATTAGCCAGAATACCAATTACTGTATTTGAAAGGTTATTTCCGGATATAAGATACAAAGCAACCGCACAAGCCCTCTCCTTATGCAATTCTATTTCCCATCTTACCCAAGGATTTTTAACGAAATCACAATCCTTTTTCGAGTTCTGTTCTAACTTTTTATCATATATACGAAACATAATTTCACTGGCACGACTGCCTAAATAAATTGTATGTCCCGTCGTATTCCCTTTGCCTTTTTCTATATTCAGCTTCCATTTTTTAAACTTTGAAACATACAAACCGGAATTAAAAATATCAGTCAGTTCATCTAAGGAATAGTAACAACAGCCAAAATCATCAACAGCCAGATCTAGCCGTGTCAACTGGCCTTTATCCATGATATCCTTTAAAAGATCAGAAAGAACCGTAGAATCAAAGGATTCAACAGAATAAGACAGTTCACCGAAAGGAGTCATATCACAGGTTTTCTTTTCTTTATAAGAATTCAGGAAATAACCGACAGCAGAGCCAGAGACATCAACATGAACCCCCATATCATCGTTACCGTCGTATAAAACATGAATAGGACATATAGTATGCTGAATACGGGATTTATAACCATAGCGTCCGTTTAAGCCAGTCTGGAAGTCCTCCATACGCAAACCAAAATACGATACAACATCAAGATACGACATTCCGTCTTTAACGGTAAAAGAAAGCCAGTCGACCGATAAATACAGGCCGTTTGCCAATGTCTCACAATCGCCAATAAACATAAGTTTCCTTGTTTCCTTTCTGGTTTTACTACCCCCGTATTACGGGGGTAAACCCACAACCGAAGAAACGGAAGTGGATAATTTTTTTTACTGCATCACAAAATAAACTTTTAAACGTTATATAAATAAGAGTGTTTATATAAGAGTTAATACTTTCATAGCATCGCTAAATCTGCATTGAGTAATTAGGTCGATTGCCAAGTTTTCTACAATTGTTCTGTAATCCAGTTCCTTCTGAATTGTCTGAATGTAATTAAGTAACTCAAAATCTAACTTTGTCATAGAAGCACCCCCTTAGATTAATAAATAACAGATACGTAGTGGAGGGCGCCCCCTGCCGCCAAGCGGTCAGAGGGCCGCACTCTATCACCACATAACCAATCAGACAATAACCACAAATCAACCAAACAGACAGTCAGGAATCAATCCACGATCTACCGCACACGCAAACCTTACAAAAGATTCATTAAGATAAATTCCTTCCATATCCCCGAGAATATCAACAAGCGGTGAATTAGTCAGATAACGGACACCTAACATATCACGAAGCGAAATAGTTTCTTTCAACAATTCACTATTACTTAATCTGTCAACATAGCTGTAAAATTCCTTTTCATTAAAATCAATCATCATACACCTCACTAAATTATTAGTATTGCAAATCTATTGCTTTAACAGCATCATTAAGCAGACTAAAATAATGTCCTGAAAACCGCTCATCATCAATTGCATAATCTATGCGGTCTCCTTTTTTCGGACAGCTTATCTTAAGAATGCAGATATCGAAATCTTTATAACTAAGCACTTTTACATATCTATTATCTAAGTATTTCATAGTATCAACCTCTTTCTCTCAATAAATAAATTCGCTTTCGTAAATATTAATTTAAGATTATAAATATAATATCACGAACACAAATAAATGTCAATAAAAAATTTACAAACGTAAATATTTATATATTGACACTAATTTTTTTGTACTATATAATTAAAAAAAAGGAGAAAACAATATGATTAGATATTATAAATTATTTGACTTATTAAATAGACGTGGTATGAAAAAAACAGAATTACTTAAAATCATGTCATCAGGAACACTTGCAAAGCTATCAAAAGGTGATGTTATAAAATCAGACATAATTGATAAAATATGTGAATTTTTAAAATGTCAACCTGATGATATTATGGAATATATAGATGATATTGCATTTGATAATAACAGAAAAGATGGTACGTATATGGAAATCAAACCAATGTTAAACAGTGAATACGAACCAGAAGAAATAATATTTGCAAAAAATGATATACAAGAAAAGGAAAATTTAATAAAAGAAATCGAATCAAAAAAACAGTATAAATAAACTGACTACCGCTCTAGCGCACTGGCCTGTCGAGTGTCCTCATGTAATCAAGCGACGGAAAGGGGAAAACCGCCCCTCTCCGTCGCTTTCTCACATTATGACACTTTGAACTTGTCAAGGTCAGAGAGTATTTTCAAAGGCTTTCGGCTCTGCCTACAGCCTTTAAAAATCTTCCTCTTTCCCCTGACAAGTGCCTACTGTATCACGATAATGAGCAAAGAGTAAAGACGCTACAATCATAGACTTTGTTATTCCTGAAGTGACGGATTCTTTATCTAAACTGTCATACAACGATTCAGGAATATTAATATTTAACCTCTTTGTTCTCTTCTTAAAACTTGCCATATTTAACCTCCCTTTCTTTAATTTCAATATGAGTTAGTGACTCTTAATCTATTTGTCCAGGGTTCGAGTCCCTGAAGGCGCACGAAAAAGTTCCGATTTTGCAGACAGAGAGTTGCGGGGTTGGGGCTTTTATTTCGTTTTACAGATAACTGCCGGAAGCGGCAGGGAATTACCTCAATGAAGCGGCCCGCCGCAGGCGGAGAATTCTTTCAGCAGGATTCTCGTTTGTGTCACGGGATTATTTTTACGATATAGGATCAGCTGCTTTCCCTTTCCACCAGCGATGCAGAAAACACCAGGTGCTGTACGCTCGGTTTGCTGTCGGAAGGCGCTTCGATTTCATCGATGACCATATGTGTCGCTTTTTCTCCCATTTCGTGGGCGGGAATTTCCAGTGATGTCATGGTTGTCTCTAAGAGTCCGCCAATGGAGTGACCGGTTAAGCTTACCAGCCGGATCTGCTCCGGAACGCGGATTTTTCTGTCTTTTAGGGCGCGGATCGCGGCCATCCCCTGAATATCCACGGCTGCCATGATGGCGTCCAGATGCGGATTCTGGTTCAAAAGATCTTCGGTACACTGATACCCGTATTCAAAGTTGTTGCCCGGCATGGGAGAGGTGGCACAGGTTTCTGTAAGTTCAAGCTCTTCCATGGCCCGGTGATAGCCGTTATAACGTTCCCGGTACGGGGCGAGGCTTGTGGTGCCGTTAATCAGGCCAATTTCCCGACAGCCTTTGGAATAGAGATATTTGACAGTATCGTAGCCGCAGGCATCGTAATCGGCGATGACGCTGCTGATGCTGTTTTCCTGTTTTCGGACAATCTGGGTCACTGCGATGCCTCCGGCGTGGATATCCCGCAGCAGGTGGCCATTGCGTCCTGTACCGGCTATGATAATGCCATCCACGAAACCATTGCGCAGACGGTTCAGACACTCTTTTTCAATCAGCGGATCATCCTCTGTGTGACAGATGAGCGTTGCATATCCAAGTTTTCGGGATTCTGATTCAATGCTCTGGGTAATATCGGCAAACAGCGTCAGATGAAGGCGGGGTACTACGACCCCGATCGTATGGCGCTTGCCCTGCCGCAGCCCCTGGGCCAGAACGTTGGGCTGATAGCTTAATTCCTTTACGGCCGCGAAGATCCGGGCTTTCGTGTCCGGATGAACATAGGAAGTATTGTTAAGCGCCCGGGAAACGGTGCTTACGTCAACACAGGCCAGTCTTGCAACATCTTTTAATGTAGCCATAATATCAAATCCTTTTCCTTGTTTTTTAAAATCATATACAATCGTTTGCCTATAATACCAATATAATACAGATGAAAGCGAAATACAAGCAAAATGCTAAAGAATTACAGGAGAAACATTTGGGAACAGATGTGCTGATACATATCAGCCTGTTTTATTGAAAAAACGGGTAAATATATACAAAAATATTGGATTGAAACATATTAAACTATACTTTGTGCAAATTTTTGTAGGTCATATGCAATAAATTGCAGGTGAGCCCGTATCTATTGACCGTCGCCCTGCAGTATGGTATAAAGGAGCTACAGACATACAAACGATTGCATAAACGGAGCCGAAACACCAGCGCGCGATGGTGAAGCAGGTTCAGGGCAGGCAGTTATGTCAGATGAAAATCAGAATGAAGAAAACAGAGAAAGCTTATTGAATAAAAAGGAGAATAAAATTATGGCAAAAGTAAAAAATTTTAAAACAATCTTCCCGGCGGTATCCGTACCTTTAAATGACGACTATACAATCAATGAACCGGAGTTCCGTGCTTACCTTCGCTGGATGAAGACTTTCTATAATCAGGGAATCCAGGGGCTGGTATGCAACGGCCACACAGGCGAGATTACAGGTCTGTCCCGTGCGGAGCGGAAGCGTGTGGTTGAGATCTGCAGTGAGGAATGCGGTGATATTATGACCATCATCTCCGGTGTCAACTGTGAAAATACTATAGAATCCATTGAGATGGCAAAAGAAGCAAAGGAAGCAGGAGCTGACGGAATCCTGTTAATGCCTCCTCACATGTGGCTGCGCTTTGGCATGCATGCGGATGCACCGTTTGAGTATGTGAAGGATGTGGCGGAAGGCGCGGATATCGATATCATCATCCACCTCTATCCGGCTACCAGCAAGGCATTTTATCCGGTAGAGACACTGATTAAGATGTGCAGGGAAATCGATCATGTAAAATGCATCAAGATGGGAACACGCGTTACCTCCATCTATGAACACGACGTCCGCCTTCTTCGTCAGGAATGCCCGGATATTTCTTTAATTACATGCCACGATGAGACGCTGTGTGTCAGTTGGTTCCCGGGCATGGATGGTGCTTTAATCGGATTTGCAGGCTGCGTGCCGGAGATCATCTGCCCGGCCCGCGAGGTATTTGCTAATCCGGATAAGCACACATTAAAGGAGGCTCAGGACTGGTCCGACCGGATCTATCATATTTCACAGGCTATTTACGGCGGCGGTCAGCCATCCGGCGAGGCCCATGCGCGGCTGAAGGAAGCTCTTGTACAGCGAGGTATATTCTCCAGCGGTTTAATGCGCAAACCGGTGCTTCCGCTGAACCAGGAGGAAAAAGACTGGATCGCACTGGGGCTTAAGAACAGCGGCATGGAAAAGGTGGACATGAGCCAGTTTCAGTAATCAGTAACAAAAAACAGAGAATTTCAGAGAAGTGAAAGGATTGTGAAAGGCGGCGCCGGAAGCAGCCGGTGCCGCCTTTTGCAGGAGAGGTGAAGATATGGGGGAAGCATTTGACCAGACAAAAGTCAAAAAAGCATCATTTCTGGAACTGTTAAAACGTATTGGTCCGGGTATCATTCTGGCGGGGGTTGTAATCGGGCCCGGAAATATCACCACATCTGCGATGTTGGGATCCAACTATGGATACTCAATGATATGGCTTGTCGTTCCCATTGCATTTATGGGCATTACATTCATGCTGACGACATACAGGATCTCCATGCTTACGGGAATGCCGGTGATTCATGCCATCCGCCATTACTATGGAAAAGGGGCGGCGGTCATTGTCGGCATGGCTACATTTTTCGCGTGCCTGTTCTTTACAATGGGAAATATAACAGGATCGGGAGCCGGTATGAATCTGATCTTCGGAATGAACTGGAAGCTGGGATCCCTTATTATGATTGCGATTATCCTGGTATGCTATTTCACGAAAGGGGTTTATTCCAAGGTGGAAAAGCTGATTACTCTGTGTATCCTTGGAATGATTGTCTGTTTTTATGCCACACTGGCTGCCACAGGCGGGCCGGCGTGGGGAGAACTTGGAAAAGGGCTGACTCACTGGACGGTTACGGAAGGCAGCCTCACGACAGCACTGGCGTACATAAGTACCAATGCAGCCATCACCGCCGGTATTTACGGAACGTATCTCGGCGTTGAAAAGAAGTGGAAAAAAGAAGATTTATTTAACGGAATCATGCTTGCGGATGCTATTGCCCATGTTGCTGCCGTTATCCTGATATCAGGAGCCATTGTACTGGTTGGCGCGATTGTGCTGCATCCAACGGGAACGGCTATAAAGGCACCGGCTCAGCTGGGCGACCTTCTCATTCCGTTTTTAGGAAAAGCGGCGCCGGTCGTTATGGGTATTGCACTGCTGGCGGCGGGATTTTCATCACTGCTTGGCAATACGCAGCGTGGGATGGTACTGCTGGCAGCGGGTATTGATAAACCAGTGGGACTGGAGACAAAGTTTATCCGCTGGGGCTGTCTTCTCTGCATCGCTTTTGCGGCAGTCATCTGTTACAGCTACGGCGGTTCCCCCACCCAGCTGATCTTTATTGCCAATATTGCGACGGCAGTCGCCACACCATTCGGCGGATTCTTCGTCTGCCGCCTGATTTTCCGCAGGGATGTAAATGCCGGCTTAAAGACTCCGCGGGTGCTTCAGGTCTGTATGGTGATCAGCTATGCCTTTGCTTTGATTATGACAGGTTCTGCTCTCTGGAAAATGTTCTTTCTTTAATAGAAGATATGGAAGAAGGACAGACTGTGGGATGATGGAAAAATAAAAAACCAGGAAAGAAAAAACAATCTTGCTGAAACTCGGATTGTTTTCTCTTTCCTGGTTTTTTATTCTGTATTTCAGGTGAAGAAGGGATTGCGGCGGTCCGGCCTTTCAGTTTCCCAGCAGCATTAACATCACTGTAACCACAAATTCCTTTTCATTGGGGGTGACCTTCATTTCTCCATCGTACTTTTCTACCGTGGTGCGCACGTTGGAGAGGCCGATACCGCAGAAATGCTGGTCCTTTTTGACGCTTTCGTACCGGTTTTCCTTCAGAATGTACTGACCGTTAAAGGAATTGGTTACTTTAATAATAAGAAAAGACTTCCTGAATACAATTTCCACCTCAATAAAACGGTCTTCCTCATTGCCTTCCATACGGCAGCATGCTTCCCGCGCGTTGTCCAGTAAATTACCCAGAATCACGCATAAATCTACATTGTCAATCGGTAAATCCGGGGGTACCATAACGTTTACCGTCATGCGTATGTTATTCTGAGAGGCCCTCTCTTTCGCGTCATTCAGCAGAATGCTGATCAGATTGTTGCCGATGTTAACGGTAGAAGACAGGTGCCTGGAATTCGCGTAAATCTCTTCGATATAATGAAGTGCATCATGGTACTGTTCCAGTTCGATAAAGGAAGCGATGCAGTGCAGATGGTTTTTCAGATCGTGCCGCATGGCTGCCACTTCATGCTGAGACTTCTCCACGCTCTTATAATAATCTTTCTGATGTTCCAGCAGCTTGGAGGCCATCAGACTCCGCTCACTGGCTTCGTCGATCATCTCGGTCTTATCAATCAGATAGAACAGTGCAAAGGAGGTACACATCAATATTCCGGACTCCGACAGATAAAACGGAGCGGTCTGACCGGCGGTCCGCAGATAGAACTGATGAATGACGATAAAGAGAATTCCGGCCGGCGCTAAGTAGGTGATGGCGGAATACAGGTTGTATTTATTGTGGCGGCGCATGCTGCGGAAATAGATGAACAGCCAGGTAAACAGAATAAAAACGATGCAGGCAGCGATCTGTGACAGCGGGCTTTGAATGAGGTGGGAGGGGACCGACGGCAGATCCGCGTGCTTTAATGCCATAAAAAATGTGGAGCAGGCCAGTTTACACGAATAATGCAGGGTGACAAAGAGGTATGTCACGAGAATTTTAATCTGAAGTGTATCCGCGAAAAAGAGGCATGCCAGCAAAAGCGTAAACAGCAGATAGTAGATCCAGGCCGAAAACAGGGGCCAGCGGCCGGCGTACGTGACAAGCTGAAAAACGAAATATGAAAAAAGCCCCAGATAATAGTATTTGTTGGGGCGGGAGTTACGCCTTAAAAAAGCGCGGTACATCTGAAACAGAATCAGTGTTTCGGCACAGGAAAGAATCGTGTCCAGCACCAGCTGGTAATAGACCGTCATATGATCTGCTCCTCCATATAATCTAAAAATTTCTGATTTACTTCCCTGTGGCGGTGACGGCTTAAGGGAATCACTTCTCCATTATCTAATGTTACGGAATCCTTAAAAATATTGTGAACGTGCTTTAGATTTACAATGAAACTCTTATGGACCCTGAGAAATCCATGGCCTTCCGTCTGCTCTTCCACAGCGCTGATCCGTCCGGTAAAGGTATAGTCACCCTGTCTGGAAGAGATGTGGATGGAACGGATGTCCGACTCAAAATAGAAGATATCTTCCATGGAGATGACGGTAGTTCCGCTTTTGCTGGGAAAACGGTAATAAGCCCCTCTCTTTTTATCAATGAAGGCAAAAATATTCCTGGTAATCTTTTGAAATTCCCGTTTTGATACCGGTTTTACAATGTAGCGGGCCGCGTTGATCTTATAGCCTTCAATGGCGTATTCTACAGTTGCCGTTACGATGAGAATGGCAACGTTTTGATCCACTTTTCGTATTTTTAGCGCTGTTTCGATCCCGTTTAACCGGTCCATCATCATATCGAGGATGATTAAATCAAACTGACCTTCCTTTTGATACGCATGAGCCAGCTCTACGCCGTCATGGAAGGAGAACAGTTCCAGCGGATAACGAAATTCTGGTTCTGTCAGATAATCAGTTATTAATTGTAAGTCTGCCGGATTGTCATCACATATTGCAACTTTATACATAAAGCTTCTCCTCTCTGAACCAATTCGCCGGGCGAACAGATCAAAATTAACGAAACAGGTGCCGTTTCTGACATGAAAAATGTCTTTTGTGCACAGACAATTGACTATAAAATCATAAGAGTTAAAATGGCTTTTGTCAAGTGACACATATACCAAATAAAAGGGGGAATTAATTCTATGGCTGGTTCCAAACAGACAGCTCCGGAAGGGCCGGGTATGCAGAAAACCTTATCCATCTGGAACTATTTCACAATCGGTTTCGGCGCGATCATCGGGACGGGCTGGGTGCTTTTGGTTGGTGACTGGATGATTATCGGCGGCGGTCCTGTCGCTGCAATGATTGCATTTTTTATCGGCGCTTTATTTCTGCTTCCGATTGGCGCGGTATTCGGGGAGCTGACGGCAGCGATACCGATATCGGGAGGAATCGTCGAGTATGTCGACAGAACCTTTGGCAAAAATGTTTCTTACATAACGGGCTGGTTTCTGGCACTTGGAAACGGTATCCTGTGTCCGTGGGAGGCAATCGCAATCTCGACGCTTGTTTCTGACATGTTTGGCGACATGCTGCCGTTTCTTCGGTCTGTAAAGCTCTATACCATTATGGGTGCTGATGTCTATCTGTTCCCGACCATCATCGCGCTGGGCTTTGCATGCTACGTGATTTTCCTGAATTTTAAAGGTGCAAGTTCCGCTGCCAAGCTGCAGGCGTTTTTGACGAAGGCGCTGCTGGGAGGCATGCTTCTGGCTATGGCCATTTCCTTTGTAAAGGGCGGCCCGCACAACATATTACCTGCGTTCGGACAGGTGGAAGGAGCGGGATCTTCGACAAGTGCGACCAATATGTTTGCCGGAATCGTATCCGTTCTTGTTATGACACCGTTCTTCTATGCTGGATTTGATACGATTCCGCAGCAGGCAGAGGAAGCGGCGGAGGGCCTTGACTGGAATAAATTCGGCAAGGTGATCAGTATGGCGTTATTGGCTGCCGGCGGTTTCTACATGATCTGTATCTATTCCTTCGGAACCATTATTCCGTGGTCCGATTTTGTAAAGAATTCCGTTCCGGCTCTGGCCTGCTTAAGAGACATCAATATGATCCTGTATGTCATTATGCTGGTTATCGCAACCTTAGGGCCGATGGGACCGATGAACTCCTTTTATGGAGCCACCAGCCGAATCATGCTGGCAATGGGGAGAAAAGGCCAGCTTCCTGAGAAATTTGCTGAAATCGATCCCAAAAGCGGTGCTCCCAAAATGGCAAATACGCTTCTGGCCTGTCTGACCATCGTCGGACCGTTTCTGGGAAAGAAAATGCTGGTTCCTCTGACCAATGTATCCGCACTGGCATTTATTTTCTCCTGTACCATGGTAAGTTTTGCCTGTCTTCGCATGAGGACGACGGAACCGGACCTTCCGAGACCGTATAAAGTACCTGGCGGCAGGCTGGGAATCGGAGCCGCCTGTCTGGCTGGTTCCATTATTATCGCATTGATGGTTATTCCGATGAGCCCGGCGGCCTTAAAGCCGGTAGAGTGGCTGATCGTGGCGGGCTGGCTGATCGTTGGTCTCATTTTAAAAATGTTTTCTCAGAAAAAATAATATATCAAACACTTAAAGGAGGTTTTACCATGAAGAAAGAATTAAAAGATACCGCATTTGTCGGCGGACTGCTGATCGACGGTACCGGTGCGGAGCCAGTTAAGGATTCCCTGGTTCTGGTCAGGGACGGAAAAGTTGCCTATGCGGGAGCGGGAAAAGAAGTTGGACCGGAGTATGAAATCGTCGATATTTCAGGAAAGACAATAATGCCCGGCTTAATCGATACTCATCTGCATTTCTCCGGAAACTTAACGGATGACGACAGTGACTGGGTACTGGAAAGTGTTGAGCAGAAGGCTGTTGTAGCTGTTCAGCAGGCGCACGAATGTCTGGAAACAGGCCTTACCACGGTTGGCGAGATCGGACGCAACGGCCTTGCAATCCGCGATATGGTAGAAGCCGGAATCATGGAAGGTCCCCGTGTTGTCGGTACCGGTCTTGGATTCTGCCGTACAGCAGGCCATGGAGATTCCCATAAACTGTTAAAAGAGCATAATGATTTGGGCCATCCGTGGGCAGAGAGAATCGACGGGCCGTGGGATTTAAGAAAAGCAGTGAGAAGAAGACTGCGTGATAACCCTGATGCAATTAAAATCTGGGCAACCGGCGGCGGAATCTGGCGCTGGGACCAGAAGCTGGATCAGCATTACTGCATGGAAGAGATCCAGGCGGTCGTAGACGAATGCAATATGGTGGGAATCCCGGTGTGGGCTCACTGTGAAGGCTTTGGCGGTGCATTAGACTGCGCAAAGGCCGGTGTTCATCTGATTATCCACGGCCAGGCTTTAAATGACGAGTGTCTTGATATCATGGCGGAAAAAGGTATCTACTTCTGCCCGACGATCCAGTTCTTACACGAATGGTTTAAGACATATCCGCCGACATACGTACCGGAAATCCATGATCAATTCGAGGGCAGCGATGTCGTGGAAAAAGAATTAAACCGTGTTTACGCTAACTTAAGAAGAGCAAAAGAGAAAGGCATTGGTCTTACCATTGGTTCTGATTCCTTCTGCTCCAGTCTGACGCCATACGGTTATACCGCAATGGGTGAGATGTACTCCTTCGTGGAGTGTGCAGGCATCAGCGAAATGGATACCATCGTTGCCGCTACCAAAGTAGGCGCTGAGATGCTGAAGGTTGATGACGTAACCGGTACACTGGAGGAAGGCAAGAGTGCTGATTTACTGGTTCTTGACGGGAATCCACTGGAAAATATCAGGAACATCTGCGTGGAGAATATGAAGGTGATCATGAAGGAAGGGTGTTTTGTAAAACGCCATTGAATACATGAATAGAAGGGCCGCAGGATACAGCAGCCGCCAGAGGGCGGCGCTGTTTTCTGTGGCCTTTTTGTAAGAAGTCAGACAGCCGGCGCCTGGTGGGCTTACTCTTTTGAACGGAGTCAGAGCAGAAGGGACTCTTTTTTAATTGACTGATATGTAAAAATATGCTTGAAAAAGAGACTGAATTGTGATACTCTATAAATGGATAAAATATACTTTTTGTTGAGGTATAAAAAGAGTTTGAGTTAAAAATAAAAGTCAAAAATCTAGTATTCAAGGCCATAACCAGGCCAGTTCGGGCAGTTCAGCCAGTAGATCCCTTATATGCTTTAATGACAGAGAAGAAATGCTCCCGAAGGCCGTGGGGCTGTATTTGTAGCGTCTTCGACAGCGTAATAAAAGGTTTTTCTCTGATCCGGTGAACTGTAGCAGGAACAGGAGGTAAAACATGGGAAAGTGTGATGTTGCGCTGGCACAGTATTTCGAGGATGAGTACCGGTATGCAGACCTGATTAATGCATATATATTTAATGGCCGGCAGATTGTTAAAGCAGAAGATATAGTGAGTGGTAATCCTGTGATAAACGGACTGCTTGGGCGGTTTAAGGAGTGGGTGACCATTCAAAAATACCGGGATGCCGTTAGGAAGATAATCTTTGGAATGAACTTTATAATCGTTGGCCTGGAACATCAGAATCTGATTCATTATGGAATGCCGGTGCGGATTATGCTGGAAGATGCGGCAGGATATGATGAACAGCTTCGAACGCTTCAAAGACAAAATCGAAGGCTAAAAAAGCTTTCTTCTAAAGAATTTCTTGGAGGAATCAGAAAAGAGGATCGGCTGAAAGCGGTTTTTACCATCGTTCTGTATTATGGTACAGAACCATGGCGGGGGGCCGGTTCGTTATATGAGATGCTGGATTTAACCGGAATTCCGGAAGAAATAAGGGGAATGCTTAATAATTACCGGATACATATTTTAGAAGTCAGGCATTTTGAAAAGACAGAGAGGTTCCGGACGGATTTGAGAGAGGTATTTGGATTTATCCAAAAGGCAGCGGATAAGAATGCTGCAAAAAGGTTTACCTTTCAGAATGAAGAACGGTTTAAGGAACTTGCGGAAGACGCGTATGATGTAATCAGTGCATTGACGGAATCCAGGGAGCTGGAAGAAGTAAAAGAGCGGTACAGGGAGAAAGGCGGGAAGATCAATATGTGTGAAGCGATTCGTGGAATGATTGAGGATGGCAGAATGGAGGGGCTGTCAGAAGGATTGTCAGAAGGAATTAAAACGGGTGAGGCCATGGGTATCATTCGGGGAGATGAAAATCGGTCTGTAATTACAGCTAAAAATATGTATGACAGGGGGTTCTCAGCGGAAGATGCAGCCGGAATGATAGGAATAGACTGCAGCCGTGTACAGGAATGGTATCGCAAATGGGGAAATGGAGTTCACTAACAGACAGGGCGGCTGTTTTAGCCGCCCTGTACGAATTTATATTCTCTGTTCGATCCACCGGATCGCATCTCCAATCACTTCATCGCGGCAGTATTCATTAAAGATTTCGTGGAAAAGACCGCCGTATATTTTCATCTGTTTATCTTTGGACGGCGCTTCCGCAAAGAAATCGTAAGTATCTTTTACGCTTACAAGTCCGTCTTTTTCTCCGTGAAGCATAAGCACCGGATAGGTAAAGTCCCGGATAGCTCCACTAAACCAGTCGAGTCCCCCGCAGAGCGCGTAGCAAAGACCCGTTGTGAAGGTTTTAGTATTATAGGGATCCTTTCCATACCAGTCTACAACCTCGGCTACAGAGCAGACACCTGCTCCCAGCTCATTGGGAAGAAGGGTGTGGGGATCCAAGTCTTTTGGAACACCGGTAATCAGTCCGCCGTTGTCTTTTGTCAGAGCGCCGCTGGTTATGAGACCCCGCAGCTTCTTATCCGGATATTTAGCCCCGTATAATGCTACTGTGAATCCCCCCATGCTGTGACCAATTAAGAAGACTGGCAGGTCCGGATTATCTGCAATCGCCATATCCACGACTACGTTGGTATCATCCAGAAGTTCATTAAAATCATCATAATACGTGCGTTCACCCTCGGAACGGCCATGCCCCCTGTGGTCGAATCTGTATGTACCGA
This sequence comes from Hungatella sp. SL.1.14, assembly GCF_024460495.1. NCBI lineage: Bacteria > Bacillati > Bacillota > Clostridia > Lachnospirales > Lachnospiraceae > Hungatella > Hungatella sp. SL.1.14. Next base: position 69,658 of record NZ_JANFYJ010000012.1, read on the forward strand.
TGCCTGCCTGATGGAAAAGATCTGCGAGATAATCATACCGCCCCTGGTGTTCGCAGAGTCCATGCACAATGACGGCAGCAGCTCTTGCCTGTTCCGGCATTTCTCTGTTAAAGTAAAGCTTTGTTCCGTCGAATGAAGAAATCATTTCTCCCATGGGAAACCTCCTTATTATTAGTTTTTGCGTTGTCTCTATCATACCATAAACCGCAAGCGCGTGAAAGTCCTCATTCCAATTATAGCGGTATCTTTATGAATCCTTACATAATCCTTACACTTCCAGTCATACCCTTGCATTCCATAACCTTCCATGATAGAGTAATGGAAACGCCATAATGGTGAGGAATACTGTAATCGAAAGAAAAGAGAGAGGAGGACCTGCGATGAAACGCGGCTATTCATTCTTTATACAAACACAGATCATACAGTCACAAAATATCATACAGCTGCATACAGATGATATCATACGGTTTCAACCAACAGCCAGCCGGCTGAGTCTTAAACTGGTCCATCCTGATCGTCCGCCAATGAGAGGTGAACGAACTGCCTGATGTGTAGCCGGAGGAATGTGAAGCGTCCGGGACGGACGATACAGGAATTCAGGCAATGCACAGGGGTTACAGGAAGTATTTGACATCCTGCCGCTTGTAATAAGCGGATTTTAGCGACAGGATCAGAGAAAGAGACAATGACAGGAATAGGAAAGATGTTGGAAGAGCCGGGAGGCTCTTTTTTTAGTTCAGGAGGGATGACAATGAGACAGGTCAAAGAAGAAGTATGTCTTTACTATATGGGCTTTGGCATATGCGCCAGAGGGCTTTATGCAGATAAAAAGGGATGCTGCGCCGGATGCAGCCAGTATAAAGCATCGGGCGTTAAAATCGGTAAAAAAAGCAAGGTGGTAACAGGAAAGAGGGCATAGAGGTAACAGATGAAAACGGTAAAAGGAACGTACAATGAGGCCATGGATGATATTGTGAACTACATCGATTCCACGGTAAAAATTTTACAGGTGATAAAACCAATTTATAACTTTAAGGCGGGAGAATAAGCTATTTAATAAGAAGAGTTTTTCGAAAATATTATAAAAAACATAGATGAGCCATTTGTAAGTTTTGATGGTCAAAATAAAAGGCTGTCCCATGGGGATAGCCTTTTTATCTATCATTTGCAGAATATTAACTTAACGTTTAGGTAGTAATGACGATGGAAATAAAAAACACAAAAAAAACACGGTCAAATTTCACAAAATACTGAAATGATTTTTGGTATAAAATTAAGAAAAATGGGGTTCAAATTAATAATGTTCATAATTCCTTCATAATTTCCTTAAAAATTTAATAAGAATTTCAGAAATAACTCCGGGAAAATTGTTCCAAATGTTCAAACAATTAGTCTCATTAACGATTTGTTAAGAAGCGGCGGAAAAGTTGACAATTGTTGCAGATGCAAGTATGATACACGGTATACTTAATGTACAAATATGAGTACAAGTATTATAATGGTATTAGAAAGTCTTAATGAAAGGAAGTGAGCATTACGGAGGATTTGGCAGAGAGGTTAATGGAAGAACTTAACTGCGAAACGGTATTTACCATTCCGGTATTTGGTGGAATTCCTATCGCTGAATCCGTAGTGGTATCGTGGATTATCATGGCGGCGCTGACCATACTTTCCATCTGCCTGGTGAGAAATTTAAAGGTGGAGAATCCCGGAAAGAAGCAGCTGGCGCTGGAAGTGGCAATCGGCGGCATTTACAAATTCTTTGATGATCTGGTTGGAGAAGAAGGGCGAAGATATATTCCGTATCTGATATCCGTTGCCATCTATATCGGCGTTGCGAATCTGATCGGCTTAATCGGCTTTAAACCGCCAACCAAGGACTTGAATGCGACTGCGGCACTTGCCCTTATGAGCATCGTATTGATTGAATACGCGGGCTTCCATAAGAAGGGACTTAAGGGATGGGTAAAAAGCTTTGCAGAACCGGTAGCGATTATCGCTCCGATCAATATTCTGGAAATTTTTATCAAACCGCTGTCTTTATGTATGCGGCTTTTTGGCAACGTGCTTGGTTCATTTGTAGTCATGGAGCTGATTAAGCAGCTCGTAGCGCCAATCATACCGATTCCGTTCAGCATGTATTTTGACATCTTTGACGGACTCATTCAGGCGTATGTATTCGTATTCTTAACTGCCCTCTTTATCAAAGAAGCAGTGGAGTAACCAAAGTGTTGGAGTAATCAAAACAATTAAAAAGAGAAAAGGAGATAATTATTATGTTAACAGCTATTGGTGCAGGTATCGCAGTTTTAACAGGTGTAGGCGCAGGTGTAGGTATTGGTCTGGCAACTTCAAAGGCAGTAGACGCAATCGCAAGACAGCCTGAGGCAGAAGGAAAGATCAGCAAGTCCTTATTACTTGGTTGTGCTCTTGCCGAGGCAACTGCTATTTACGGTTTCGTTATTGCTCTGTTAATCATCTTATTCTTAAAATAATGCCTGACAGACAAAACGTTAAGAATATAGATAGAAAGGCAGGCGATTTCGATGTTACGTTTGGATTTTAACCTTGTGTGGAACATCGTCAATGTCATCGTCCTGTATCTTCTGCTCAAGCATTTCCTGATTAAACCGGTGATGGATATTATGAATAAGCGCCAGGCTATGGTGGATCAAAGCATCACAAATGCCAGGGAATCCGAGTCTCAGGCTTCTGAGCTTAAAAGTCAGTATGAAGAGAAACTGGCGGCATCGGCGGAAGAAGGAAAGAGGCTTGTGGAAGAGGCAAAGGCAGAGGCGAAGACCGTACAGGAACGCATGATAAAAGAAGCCGGAGAACAGGCTGACAGAATCATTGAAAATGCCCACAAGACAGCGAATGCGGACCAGGAAAAGGCAATGAGGGAAGCAGAAGCGCAGATTGCAGGTCTGGTACTTGCGGCCGCTGCAAAGGTTGTGCAGGGCGAGATGAATGACAGGAAGAACCAGGCACTCTACGACCAGTATATAGCAGAAGCAGGTGATTCTCATGACGCAGGCAGCAAATAATTACGGACAGGTGCTTTACGAGCGGAAGGTTCCGAAGGAAATGGTGGCAGATGCGGAAGCGCTGTTCCTCGAGGTACCCCAGCTGAAGGAAGCCCTCGTGAGCCCTGTGGTGAAAAAAAGCGAAAAAAACCGCGTCATTGACCGGGTATTTCCGGCAGAGCTGAGGAATTTTCTTAAGGTGCTCTGTGGACATCAGGACATGGACTTAATCGAAGACGTCTTCGAGGCGTACCATGCCTATGCATGCGAACAGGAAGGCAGTCTGCGAGCGACGTTGTATTACGTGACGGAGCCGGACGCAGAGCAGCTTAAGAAAATTAAGCAGATGCTGATGAAGAAATACCAGAAACAGGATGTGGAACTCCGCCTTGTTAAGGATTCCAGTCTGGGCGGCGGATTTGTGATCCGCACCGGCGATGTGGAGACAGACTGGAGTATAAAAGGACGTATGAAACAGTTAGAGCAAATATTGATGCGGAGGTGAGAAGCGTGGGTTCAATCAATTCAGATGAGATTATTTCCATCTTAAGAAGCGAGATTGAAGATTATGACGTACATGCAAGAGACCAGGAGGTCGGCACAGTCATCGGAATCGGTGACGGAATCGCGACGATTTATGGAATTGACCACGCCATGTACGGCGAGATCGTTATCTTTGATAACGGTGTAAAAGGTATGGTACAGGATATCAGACGGGATGACATCGGCTGCATCCTGTTTGGTTCAGATAAAGAGATTAAAGAGGGATGTAAGGTTACGAGAACGAAGAAACGTGCCGGTATCCCGGTTGGCGACGCTTATATAGGAAGGGTTGTCAACGCATTGGGCGCCCCCATTGACGGAAAAGGCGAGATTAAGTCCGATGATTACCGCCCGATCGAGAATGAGGCGCCGGGTATTATTGACAGAAAGAGCGTTTCGGTCCCCATGGAGACTGGAATCTTAGCCATTGACTCCATGTTCCCCATTGGCCGCGGCCAGCGTGAGCTGATCATCGGTGACCGTCAGACCGGTAAAACCTCGATTGCCATCGATGCCATTTTAAATCAGAAGGGCAAAGACACAATCTGTATCTACGTGGCAGTGGGCCAGAAGGCTTCCACCGTTGCAAAGATGGTAAACACATTAAGCCAGTATGGCGCTATGGATTATACCATCGTTCTGTCCTCAACGGCCAGTGAACCGGCGCCGCTTCAGTATATCGCACCCTATTCCGGAACGGCTCTGGCAGAATATTTTATGTATCAGGGAAAAGATGTGCTGATTGTTTATGACGATTTGTCGAAACATGCGGTTGCTTACCGTGCGCTGTCTCTGCTTCTGGAGCGTTCTCCGGGACGTGAGGCGTATCCCGGCGACGTGTTCTATCTGCATTCCAGGCTTCTGGAGAGATCCAGCAGGCTGAGTGAGGAAAAGGGCGGCGGTTCTATTACGGCGCTGCCGATTATTGAGACACAGGCCGGAGATGTTTCGGCATATATCCCGACAAACGTTATCTCCATCACGGACGGACAGATATTCCTGGAGAGCGATTTATTCTTCTCCGGTATGAGACCTGCGGTCAATGTGGGACTTTCCGTATCCCGTGTCGGCGGCGCGGCTCAGACAAAGGCTATGAAGAAGGCGGCAGGAAGCCTTCGTATCGACCTGGCGCAGTGCCGTGAGATGGAAGTATTTACCCAGTTCAGTTCGGACCTCGATCCGGCGACAAAGGAGATGATCCAGTACGGCAAGGGACTGACGGAGATGTTAAAACAGCCGCTCTGCCATCCGATGAGCTTACATGATCAGGTCATCAGCCTGGTAGCCGCTAATAACCGGCTTCTTCTCGATGTGGAAGTGTCAAAGATCAAGGGCTTCCAGAAGGAAATGCTGACATTCTTTGAGCAGAAGTATCCGGAAATCGTGAAGGAGATCGAAGAGAAGAAAGTTCTTTCCGACGAGCTGAAGCAGAGCATTGTAGACGGTGTGAAAGAATTTAAACAGAACACAATGGCATCATTTTGAGTTGATCTGCAAACTCGAAATGTGAATTGAAACAAATAAACAGAAGCAGGTGTAAGATATGGCAAATGCGAGAGAGATACAAAGCAGGATGAACAGTATCAAGAGTACGATGAAGATTACGAATGCGATGTATACGATTTCCTCGTCAAAGCTTAAAAAGGCCAGAAAAAACTTAACCGATACAGAACCCTATTTCTATGCGCTCCAGAGGACCATTTCCCGAATTGTCAGGCATACACCGGAGATAGAGGACCCGTATTTCGATACGAGGCCGCAGATTAGGCCGGAAGACAGGAAGATCGGATATATCGTGGTAACCGCGGACAAAGGCCTTGCGGGCGCATACAATCACAACGTATTCAAGCTGGTGCAGGAACAGATCGACAAGGGCGGCAATCCCATGCTGTTCGTGGTCGGTGAGCTGGGCCAGCAGTATTTTGTGAGAAAGGGGATTCCGGTAGAGCAGGATTTCCGGTATACGGTGCAAAACCCGAATATGAGCCGGGCGAGGATCATTGAGGAGAAAATCGTGGATTATTTCCTGTCCGGGAAACTGGATGAGGTATACATGATTTATACCAGAATGGTCAATGCAATGAAGATGGAGGCCGAGATTACGCAGCTTTTACCGCTTCCGAAGTCTAATTTCAGCGTGCCCCAGGGCATACCGATCGACATCCATTTAGAGGAAATCACGATGAAGCCATCGCCCAAGGCGGTGATCGATGCCATCGTACCAAACTATATAGCCGGATTTATCTATGGCGGTCTGGTGGAATCCTACTCCAGCGAGCAGAATTCCAGAATGATGGCCATGCAGGCTGCCACGAAGAGTGCGCAGGATATGCTGGATGAACTGGCAATTACCTATAACCGGGTCCGCCAGGCTGCCATTACCCAGGAGATCACTGAGGTAATCAGCGGAGCCAAGGCCCAAAAAAAGAAGAAGAAAAAATAACAGAGAGGAGGAGTCCTCACGAGCTGTGAGAAACAGATTATGAATAAAGGAAAAATTGTGCAGGTTTTAGGGCCTGTTGTAGACGTGGAGTTTGAGGAAGGCGTGGAGCTGCCGTGCATAAAGGACGCCCTTGAGGTAGATAATGACGGAAAACGCTGCGTAATGGAAGTTTCCCAGCATCTGGGAAATAATACCGTGCGCTGCATTATGCTTGCTTCCAGCGAAGGACTCTGCAGAGATATGGAAGTAACGGCCACCGGTTCGGGAATCAGGGTTCCTGTCGGCGAGCAGACACTGGGACGCCTTTTTAACGTCCTGGGTGAGACAATTGACAACGGCGAACCGTTAAAGGAAGGCGAGAAATGGGTCATCCACAGGGATCCGCCGTCATTTGAGGAACAGAGCCCGGTAGCGGAGATCCTGGAGACGGGAATCAAGGTTATCGACCTTCTGGCCCCCTATGCGAAGGGCGGAAAGATCGGTCTGTTTGGAGGCGCCGGTGTAGGCAAGACGGTCCTCATTCAGGAGCTGATTCATAACATTGCCACAGAGCATGGCGGATATTCCATCTTTACCGGTGTTGGAGAGCGTTCCCGTGAAGGAAATGACTTATGGACCGAGATGGGAGAGTCCGGTGTTATTGAGAAAACGGCCCTGGTATTCGGTCAGATGAATGAGCCGCCGGGAGCCCGTATGCGTGTAGCGGAGACGGGGCTTACCATGGCGGAATACTTCCGTGACCAGGAGCATAAAAACGTGCTGCTGTTTATCGACAATATCTTCCGTTTCGTTCAGGCCGGTTCCGAGGTGTCCGCGCTGCTCGGACGTATGCCGTCCGCTGTTGGCTATCAGCCGACACTGGCGACGGAGATGGGCGAGTTACAGGAGAGGATTACTTCCACCAAGAACGGTTCTGTTACTTCGGTTCAGGCGGTTTACGTGCCGGCCGATGACTTGACGGATCCGGCTCCGGCGACCACCTTTGCCCATCTGGATGCGACGACGGTTCTGTCGAGAAAGATCGTGGAACAGGGTATTTATCCGGCGGTTGATCCGCTGGAATCCAACTCTCGTATTCTGGAACCGGATGTGGTAGGTGAGGAACACTATGAGGTTGCCAGAATGGTTCAGGAGACCCTTCAGAAATACAGAGAGCTTCAGGACATCATCGCGATCCTCGGAATGGAGGAGCTGGGCGATGAGGATAAGACCACGGTAAACCGCGCCAGAAAGATCCAGAAATTCTTATCCCAGCCATTCTCCGTGGCGGAGAATTTCACCGGCGTAGCCGGAAAGTACGTTCCTTTGAAGGAGACGGTGCGTGGCTTTAAGGCTATCGTAGAAGGCGAGATGGACCAGTATCCGGAGGCGGCGTTCTTTAACGTGGGAACGATCGACGAGGTAATCGAGAAGGCAAAGACATTAGGAGCCGAGGAAGGCAGATAGAGGTGAGGGCCTGTGAGCGCAAATACATTTTTTCTGCAGATCATTGCAACTGACAAGGTGTTCTTTAAGGGACCGTGCCAGAAGCTCATCATCCCCCTGTTAGACGGAGAAAAAGAGGTTCTGCCGCACCATGAGGACATGGTAATTGCAGTTGCGATCGGCGAGATGAGACTGATGAATGAAAGCGGCGAATGGATTAACGGCGTGGTGGGCAACGGCTTTGTACAGATTATCAATAACCGTGTCACCCTTCTGGTGGATACTGCGGAACGTCCTGAGGATATTGATGAAAGGCGTGCCGAGGAGGCCAGAGAGAGGGCCGAGGAGCAGCTCAGACAGAGTAAGAGCATCCAGGAACATTCGCATTTTGAGGCGTCGCTGGCGAGGTCGCTGGCGAGGCTGAGGCTGAAACATAAGTATGAGATTTAAGAATTGAAACACACAGTAATAGAGCGGATGAAAAGAAAGCTTTTGCAAAGGCACCGGCGCAAACGAGATGTTTGACGGGGAGTGCTTTTGCAGAAGCTTTCTTTTTTGCAGAAAAGTTCAATAAGCCGGATTCCTGGTTTTATGCATTCAGATTATTTTTCAATACTTCTCACCATAGCATACTGCCCCAGCTCCTTAAACCCAATCTTGCGGTAAATGACGCCGGCTTCCGGATTATCATAGAAGAGACAGAGAAATTTCATGCCGTCGGCAAGGCAGTCCTGACACAAACGGGTTACCAGCCGGGTGGCGTATCCGCGGCCTCTGTATTCGGGCAGAGTCGCGACGCTGACGACCATAGCTGACATGGAATTTTCGGCCGAGGTCCCGGCTACGGCGGCAAGCGTTCCATTTTCAAAGACACCGTACATCCGTCCTTCATTTGTCATGGAATTCAGAATATCTTCCCGATTTTCCTCTTCCGTCTTACTCCGCATGGTGAAAAACTCGTCTATCTGCTTTAGCAGTGCGTAGATCGCGTCAATATCATCCGGGAGAAGGCGCCTTGCAGGAAAGGCAGGGTCGTCGGGAATGGCTGTCTGGTTAAGTCTTGCCAGATACGTAGGGACCAGCTCAAGACCTTTTAAAAACGGCATGAGGGGTTCAAGCAGTTCCCGTTTTCCACTCAGATTCCGCATCTGGAATTCGGAGAGAAATTCGGCTACTTCAGCCTTATTGTAATCTGTGGTATGGCTGTAGAACAGGAAATTACTCCTGTAATCCAGAATAAAGTAGGGGAGCGTACCCCCTGTCCAGGTGTCAGCCGTGTATACGGAGACGTTTTCCGACTCCAGGCCGTAGTTTTCTAAATCTCCGATGAGGAAGAGGTTGAATTCCGGTTCCAGAAGGGCATACGCCATGGCGTCGTTGTAATGTGAAGCAGTTAGTTTTTTCACGATTTCCCTCCTTTACTGATGTCAAATATAAATTGATCGTGATGCAGTTATCCAAGTGCCACATCCAAAATCATCATAATCACGAATCCCCCCATAACACCCAGTGTCCCGGCGTTAGAGTGTTCACCTAAATGAGCTTCGGGAATCAGTTCCTCCACCACGACATACAGCATGGCGCCTGCCGCGAAGGAGAGCAGCCAGGGCATCAGAGGTTCTATGGCGCCCGCCACCAGTACGGTGAGGATACCAAAGACTGGTTCTACAATACCCGACATACTGCCGCGGAAGAATGCTTTTCCGGTAGAGAGACCTTCCTGACGCAGCGGAAGGGAGATTGCCGCACCTTCCGGGAAATTCTGAATACCAATACCGATGGCGAGAGCCATGGCTGCGGTATAGAGCGCCGGATCATTGCCGTGCTGTGCAGCCAGTGCAAAGGACAGGCCAACCGCCATGCCTTCCGGTATGTTGTGCAGCGTAACCGCCATGACTAACAGGGTAGTCCGCTTCCAGCTGGAAGAGACGCCCTCCGCCTCGTTACAGCCCGGATTGCTGCAGTCCGGATGAAGGTGGGGGAGATATGTATCGAGGGCGATCAGGAAGAACACACCCAGTAAAAAGCCTCCCGCAGCAGGAATCCAGCCGATGCCTCCATTCAGAGACGCCTCCTCAATTGCTGGAATCAGCAGGGACCATACGGAAGCCGCTATCATGACTCCGGCAGCGAATCCCAGAAAGATTCTCTGAACGGAGGCATTGACTTCTTTGCGAAAGAAAAAAACTACGGACGCGCCCAGCGTGGTCATTAAAAATGTAAATCCGGTTCCACCGGCTGCCCATAATAAAGATGTACCCATAATAAAACCTCCTTTCGGTTTCTGAGTTAGCAAAATCTAACTCTATTTAGTATATCATATTGGTTTTGACTGTGCAATGGAGTGGTAAATTAAATGTAACGCTCAAGCGGTGGAAAATTCCCGTATGAGATAAATTTCCTTCCCTTTTCCCCTGTAAATGTGCTAAAATAGACCTGATTCGACAAAAGGAAAGGAATCCCGTTTATGAATAAAAAAGCACGATGGTACACATCTTTCATACATAAAGTACTCCTGGCTGCGGCGGTCGCAGCGGTTCTGGGAGGCTGCGGAAAAAAGAATGGTGCGGAGCAGGAGACAACGGCACCGGAGCCCTCTGCCCTCTCGATCGAACTGGAGACTGAGAAAAGCCCCCAGCCGGTAAAGATCCTGACAATTGGAGAAGAGCCGGTGCCGGTACTGCCGGACCTTCCGGTTCTGGACGAGAATCCCGTTCCGGAATATCTTCGAAATGGCGTGGAACATCCCATTGTGGCAAGCCTGCAGCAGCGGCTGATGGATCTGGGATTTATGGATAATGATGAGCCGACCCAGTATTTTGGAACGATGACAGAGTCTGCGGTCAAGACATTTCAAAGACAGAATCATCTGGCGCAGGACGGAATTGTGGGCCCGGAGACGCTGAATGCAATTATGACTCCTTCCGCCAAATACTATGCGGTTTCAAAGGATGTCGACGGCGATGACATCAAACGAATTCAGAACCGCCTTTATGAGCTGGGATACCTGGCAACCGGGGATCTGGTGACCGGACATTTCGGAGATGATACGGAGGCCGCGGTAATTAAGCTTCAGGAGGTCAATGGCTTGAATGTCGACGGCAAGGTGGGACGGCAGACGATCAATCTCCTGTACAGCGATGAGATCAAACCGAATTTTCTTTCCTATGGAGAGAAGAGCGATGTGGTTCTGGCATGCCAGACGCGTCTGAAGGAGCTGGGGTACTTAACAACCACGCCGGATGGGGCGTATGGGGATGATACGGCGGCTGCGGTCAAGCAGTTCCAGGCAAGGAATGACCTTGTGGTGGATGGCTATCTCGGGCCATCGACCCGTGTGGCGCTGAACAGTGCAGAGGCACAGGCCAACGGTCTGATGCTGGGGGAACAGGGGGAGACGGTTACCCGGATTCAGCAGCTGCTAAATAAATATGGTTATTTATCTTCCGCCAATATTACCGGATATTACGGTGAGGTGACGGAAAAAGCGGTGAAGTCTTTCCAGAGCAGCAACGGACTTACCGCGGATGGCTCCGTGGGCCGTCAGACCATGAATAAGCTGACGGGAAGCAACGTAAAGAAGGCGGGTTCAGGCGGTTCATCCGGAGGCAGCGGCGGCTCCAAAGGCGGAACGGTAAAGGGCGGCTCCGGTGTCAGCGGACTGCTGTCCATTGCCAGATCCAAACTGGGGTGTCCGTATGTCTACGGTGCAAAAGGGCCGAATGCGTTTGACTGTTCCGGTTTCGTCTACTACTGTCTGAACCAGGCAGGCGTACGGCAGAGTTACCTGACCTCGGCCGGCTGGCGAAGCGTGGGAAAATACACGAAGATTACGAATTTCAACAGCCTTCAGGCAGGTGATATTATCGTCGTAAGCGGTCATGTGGGAATCGTGGCCGGCGGAGGAAAGGTAGTGGATGCGTCCTCCAGTAACGGACGTGTTGTGGAACGTGCATTAAGCAGCTGGTGGAGAAATAACTTTATCTGCGGATGGCGTATATTCGGATAGGAATGGTTTAAAATAAGGGTATGAAAAAAGACAGAAAAGCAGTAAACATGATAACCGATTCACCGGGCAGGGCGTTGCTTCTGTTCTCACTGCCGATGATTCTGGGGAATTTATTTCAGCAGTTTTATAATATTATGGATTCGGTAGTGGTAGGCCGGTTCGTAAGTGAGGAGGCGCTGGCATCTGTCGGCGCTTCCTATTCCATTACCAATGTCTTCATTGCCATTGCCATCGGAGGTGGGATCGGAAGCTCGGTGGTCGTATCCCAGTTTCTGGGAGCGAAGCAGCTGGGGAATATGAAGACGGCGATCTCCACGACACTGATCAATTTCCTGACACTGAGCGTTCTTCTCGGCACACTGGGATTTCTGTTTAATGAGTCGATCCTGACGTGGATGAATACTCCGGAAAATGTATTTGCGGATGCCTCTGTATATTTAAGCATCTACTTCGTGGGGCTGCCGTTTCTGTTCATGTATAATGTACAGGCGGCTATTTTTCAGTCACTGGGGGATTCCAGAACACCGCTCTATCTCCTGATCTTTTCGTCTCTTCTGAATATTGTGCTGGATTTGCTCTTCGTAATCCGGTTCCATCAGGGAGTTGCAGGCGTTGCGGTGGCGACGCTGATGGCTCAGGGGCTGTCGGCGGTGATCTCCTTCACCATATTGCTGAAGCGCCTGAAAACGTATGAGGTGACGGAGGCATTTCATTTTTACGACATGACAATGATGGTCAATATGATGCGGGTGGCGATCCCTTCCACGCTTCAGCAGTCTATCGTCCATATCGGGATGCTTTTGGTACAGTCGGTGGTAAATGTCTTCGGTTCTGCGGTCATGGCCGGATTTGCCGCAGGCACCAGGATCGAGTCGATCTGTATCGTACCCATGCTGGCCATCGGCAATGCCATGTCGACCTTTACCGCACAGAACATCGGAGCCGGCCGTCCGGACCGGGTGAAGCAGGGGTATCGCTACTGCTATGCCATGGTCGGATTTTTTGCAGTGGTTATCTGCATAATCATGCAGCTGTGGGGGGATCTTTTCATACGCGGATTCCTAAACGAGGGAAGCGCTGAGACCGCTTTCCAGACCGGTATGGCATATGTGCGGTTTATCTCCTTCTTCTTCGTGTTTATCGGCTTAAAAGCGACCACAGACGGTCTGCTGCGTGGGGCGGGAGACGTGGTGGTCTTTACCATTGCCAATCTTGTAAATCTTGCAATCCGCGTGATTGTAGCGGCAGTATTTGCGCCGGTGATTGGCGTACAGGCGGTATGGTACGCGGTTCCCATGGGCTGGGCGGCGAATTATGCCATTTCGTTTATGCGGTATCTGACGGGAAAATGGAGCCGGGTCCATCTGATCACGCCTAAATAAAGAAGCATTTTGGGAAGATCTGGAAAATAAAAAACAGGAATATGACTGGCAGCCTTTTGAAAGGCGGATGCCAGAAAATATCCCTGTTTTTTTATTTCTGTGGAATGAGAGTTTCCGTGTCAGGAAGTTCCTTTTCCGTTCTGACGCGGAAAGGATAACTGCACTTTAAATAAATCTCCATCAATATAGATGGTGAACGTTCCGCCGAGAAGTTCCGTAAGGCTCTTGGCGATGGACAGGCCCAGTCCGCTTCCTTCCGTGGTTCGTGCCACGTCGCCGCGGACGAAACGTTCCGTCAGTTCATCTCCTTTGATATTCAGCGGATTCTCTGATACATTCTTTATGGTAAAGAGTACCTGACTGTCTTCCGCGGTGACATCAACGTAAACGCGGCTGTGTTCCATCGCATATTTAAACGCATTGTTATAAAGATTTTCCAGGACGCGCCACAGATGGCGTCCGTCGGCCTGGATGATGACCGTTTCTTCCGGAAAACTGGAGACCAGTTCCAGATGGCGTATCAGGAATTTTTCTTCGAATTCGCCGTTGGTTTGATAGATAAGCTCGACAAAGTCGATATTGGTCAGCTCAATCTTTAAATTGCCGGAGCTGGCTTTGGAGGCCTCGACCAGGTCTTCCGTCAGTGTCTTAAGCCGCTGGGATTTCTGCTCGAGAACGTCTAAGTAACCCTGAATCTTTGCGTCCTGAAGATGTTCCCGTTTAATTAAATCTACATAGTTAATAATGGAGGTAAGCGGTGTTTTGATATCATGAGATACGTTGGTAATGAGGTCAGCCTTCAGGCGTTCGCTGCTTACCTTTTCCTGCAGTGCGGTCTCTAAGCCGCGGCTGATATGGTTGATGTTCTCAGCCAGTTCCCGTTCTTTTCCGTCAAACGCCTCCGCGTTGATTTTATATTTGGTGTCACCGTGGGAAATCTTTAAAAGCGCTTCATTAATCTGATCGGTCTCCCAGGCGTTCTTGTACAGCTGATGGAAAACCCATAGGTCCATGCAGAGCAGTGCGAGAGCAAGAAGGCCTGTTAAAATCCGGGATTCCATGCTGTCATAGGTAAAATATACGAATGCACCCGCCACAAGCATCACACAGTTAAATACAAAATAGCAGATATAACCCAATGCAAGCCGGGTTGTGAAACGATGATTTTTAATATAAAGACTGACGTTCACGCAGATCCGCTTTGTCAGACTGCCTGTCCAGATGGTTCCCGCCTTATAACGGCGGATCATGCTGAATGCTGCGATCATGCCGATGGTATAGAGAATCAGCAGGCGTGCGGCCAGTTCCCCGTAATACCAGCGTTCTTCCGACAAAAACAGGTGGATGACCTTGTAGACGACGTGTTCTCCCAGAAACAGGGCACACATGGCGGCGGCCACAAACAGGATCAGACAGGTTTCCGTGGCGATCCTGTCGATTCTTCCCAGTGTAACCGCATCCTGACAGGAAGCCATATGGCCTGTCATACTAATAAGGAAGTACAGGCTTGCGGCACAACCCAGGATACCAATGGCCAAAGATACAAGGCCGATGATAAACAGCAGACGCATATGGTCATAGGATCTGGCCGCCTCAGAATAGGAATCCTGAACGGGATACGCCGTGTTTACAGCCACAATCATGTAGTAATTGCTGTTGTTGTATGGATTAGACTTTTCCAGCTGGGCCGATATGGTTTTCAGCGTCGTATTTAAATTGGTATCGATATACAGGGATTCGCCGGTTACATAGACATAACGGCCCAGCGCTTTCAGTTCATCGGGATTATCAATGACCGTATTGCTGTACAGCCTGGGGGCCTCAGAATCACCCTTAAAAGATACCCTGAATTTTAAATTGCTGGGGTTCTGGATAAACTTATAGTGAAATGCATAGTAATTCCCTACATGGGCAAGCACTTCTTTTGCCAGGTCCGCCATGGTGGTATAAGATTCCCCGGGCTCGGAATCCTGATGGTCCGGGTCGTAAGAGCGCCAGTCCACCCGGATGTCCTGTTCTCCGTCTTCCGGTGTGTAACGGCCGTCCACCTTAAACTTTTCATTCAGGTAATAGCCCATGGACTTGGCCATCCGTACCATCTCGTCGACGGTATATTCCTGTACTTCCCCGGGACCGGTGGTCACACGGACGACAGGCTTGTCATAGGCCAGCTTCCCGTTCGATTCAAATACCTCTTTGTATTTGATATAGTTAAAGATATCGTCGATGTCCGTCTTGAACTGACGGATGAACTCCGGTGTATCCTCGTACGTCTCATTGGTAAGCCAGCTGATGCCTTCTCCGTAGTGGGGATTGTTGTACATGATGCTGATTCCCGTTACCACGAGGATGACAAAAAGAATGTGCAGCAGGACTGCATGTTCCTTTTTTCTTTTCATACGCTCTCCTATTGCTTCTCAATCTTGTAGCCGACTCCCCAGACCACTTTTAAATACCGCGGCTCCCGCGGGTTAATCTCAATCTTCTCGCGGATATGGCGGATATGGACGGCTACGGTATTATCCGCGCCGATCGCTTCTTCATTCCAGATCTGTTCATAGATCTCGTCAATGGAGAACACCTTTCCGGCATTCTTGACGAGAAGGAGAAGAATGTTATATTCAATGGGAGTCAGCTTGATGAGTTCTCCATCAACCGTGACTTCTTTATTATCATCATTAATTGCCAGACCTCCGCATTTATATACCTGACCGGCTGTCTGCTGGTTCATATTACCGAGCTGGGTATAACGGCGCAGCTGGGATTTTACTCTTGCTACCAGCTCCAGAGGATTAAACGGCTTTGTAATGTAGTCATCCGCACCGATATTGAGCCCCAGGATCTTGTCGGTGTCTTCTGACTTTGCGGACAGGATGATAATGGGAATGCTGCTGGTCTCCCGAACCTTTAACGTGGTCCTGATACCATCCAGACCCGGCATCATCACATCCACGATCATTAAATCTACCTGATTATTCTCCAGCAGATCCAGCGCCTCGTAGCCGTCATATGCTTTTATTACGGTAAAACCTTCTCCGGTCAGATAGATATCAATCGCTTCCACAATCTGTTTATCATCATCACAAACTAATATACTCTGCATGTCAAAACCTCCTTTTCCATTATTATACAACGGGCAGAATAAAATTCACATTACTTTTTTCTGAAGAATCAGCAACAAAACACATAGATATAGTTAAAAGTACAAATTATATAAGTAATATAGCAGGAGTCTTTCCGCTACAATAAAAAGAAAAAGGATTGATACAATGGGAAAAAACAGAATCTATAGTTTGAGGAGACAGAAAAAAATTCCCCAGGCATTACTGGGAGATTTACTTGGCGTCAGCCAGCAGACCGTCAGTAAGATAGAATCACAGCCGATTCCAGATATCTCATCGGAGCTGCTCTGCCGGATTGCCGATTACTTTGGCGTTACCGCTGATTATTTAATGGAGCGTTCGGAACAGTCCTGTGATTTTAATTTTGCCGATATGGACCCGAGGGAAATCGGGGAATGCCTGACACCGGCCGATAAGAAAATGTGGCTGGAAATGGGGATCCGGCTGGCGGGAAACGAGTTTATGGCAAAGCATAAGAAAAAAAGCGGGAAATAATGCCTGACGGCGGTCGGGGAGTATGGCCCATGTGCCGGTATACCAGTACTGTATTGTGCAGATGCCAATAAATTTAGTACTGGCTTCCGCTGGACAACTCCCTGAATGCTTTGGGCGATAATCCGGTGTCCTTTTTAAACAGATGGTAGAAGTGGCTGGTGTTGTCAAACCCCACCTCTTCACAGATCTGTAAAATGGACCGGTTGGTATATTCAAGAGCAAGTTTTGCATTGGCGATGCGGATGTCATTGATAAATTCAGTCGGCGTCTTATTCAGGTGCTTTTTAAAGACGCGGCATAAGTATTCAGGACTCTTCTGAGAGATGCGGTAGAGGGCGTTTAAGCCTTCCTGATAATTTTGCTGTTTCTGCATTTCCAGTGCAAGAAGCCCCAGCCACGTGGGAATGTCATGGGACAGTTTCAGGTTATAGGAAAGAAAATAGCTGGTGAGAAGATTGACGGCAGCGGCCCTCAAAAGGGTATTGAACCGGACGAGGTTCAGTTCATGAGCGATAGACAGCTGTTCAAAGGACGGAAGCAAATTGTTTAACTCCGCCGGAAGAAGCTGACGGAAGGGAGGCATCTCGTTTTCCATCAGCTGTTCAGCATTGCAGCCGGTGCCGAGAAAGGAAAAGCATGAATCCATAGTGCCTCTGGAAACGAGCAGGTTGTAAAAACAGAAATCGGAAGACGGGTTCTGGAAGCTGTGTACGTCCTTTGGCCGGATGAAGACCAGGGCTCCTGTATTCACAATCTTTTTCTTATCGTTAATATGATGGGTGGCGCTTCCTGCGCCTACCAGGAAGAATTCATAATAATTGTGGTTGTGTGAACGGGTGTCGGCATCCTGAAATGCGATTTTCGTGCAGATGCCGTCTTCACCCGAGAAAAGCCAGTCCTGTTCTCTGTAGAATTCAATTTTCATCGCGGGGCCCCTTTCGTGCCTGATGGATTTTCAGTATGAGTTTTTTATGATGTGATCAATTTCATAATGCGTCGAATGTATATGAGCCCCGGCAGTATGTGCAGGGCTTTTTTTATGTAGTAGGAAAGTGCTCCTATTACATAAAAGCCCTCCGGGCAGGAGGCGCACTCCGCGCTAAGGAAGTATGGTTGCTGAAGCAACCGCGCTCCGGCGCGAGAGTCCGGATCGCCGGACTCTTTATTCTTTTACCAAAAATGGTTTCCATATATGTCAATATAGCACAATAAATAGGGAAAGGCAAGACAAGACAGCGCTCTTTTTTTATGGTACATTTATGCTATCAAAATTACTCAAAAACAAGAAGATTAAATAAAAAATCTATAAAAAGTGCGTTTATTATTGAGAATACCAGTGAAAAATGCACACTCTGTCAAGTGCGCCCAAAACGCAGATGATGGAAAAAAGTGGATAATTTATTACAATTTAAGGAGGCAGCTATGAATCATTTTAAGGTGGCCCACCCCAGATCAAATCTGGAAGTGGAGATTGCGTTTACAAAGGCATACCGCAGGATTGTAAAACAGTGGAGGGGGAATAAATACAAGATTGAAGCAGAATGCATGAAAGCCCTGTATCCGGCCATTCTCCATCCGATTGAGGATCAGGACGTCCTGGCTGGACGCCATGAGTTCGGCCCGGTGGGATTTGGGATTCAGCATCAGACCGGAGGGTTCGGATTCTATATTCACGAGGACGAAGTGGTGAAGGAATTGGAGAATGGCGCCGGAAGCCTGAAATACCGTGAAGATTTGAACAATATGCTGGTATTCTGGAAAAAGGAAAATACGGACCGTTATGTGATGGAACACATGCCGGATCATTTAAAAAAGGCCTTGATATCTGATCAGTGGGATAAGCTTCCCATGCCGGCCTGTCCGATTCTCAGAATGGCGGGCTGCTATCTCGACTTTGATAAGCTGGTACTCAAGGGGATCCCGGGTATGATGGAGGAACTTTCTGCATCAATGAAGAGAAACGGACTTGAGGAGGAACAGCTTCAGTTTCTGGAAGCATCTGTTCAGATGTTTGAACTGCTGAAGGAGATGCTGCACTACTATGAGAAGCAGGCTGGTGATATGGCAGAAAGCGCAGAGGGAAAGCGGAAAGAGGAGCTGCTTAAGCTTAAAGATGCACTTTACTTTAATCAGCATCGGAAACCGGAATCTTATCTGGAGGCAGTCCAGCTGGTGTGGATGTACTGTCTTATGACGCCAATCATTGATATCGGCAGATGTGATGTGTTTTTTGGTGATCTCTACTGCCATGATATTGACCATGGCATCCTGACGGAAGAGGAAGCACTTAAAATTACACAGAATTTCTTTCAGCTGATTGATCATCTGGACTGTGAAACGGATGGACGCGTAATTGTAGGCGGATATGGCCGGCGTAATCCGGAGACGGGAGACCGTTATAGCCTTTTGGCCATTGAAGCGTGCAGAACTGTAAAGGAAGTTCTTCCGCAATTTACACTCCGGTTTCATAAAGATACACCGGAATGTGTCATGAAGGCAGCGATTGAGTGTATTAAGGAGGGAAGGACATACCCGCTTCTCTATAATGATGATGTGATCGTACCGGGAGTCATGAGTACATATGGTGTGCCGAGGGAGATGGCGGAACACTATATCATGCTCGGATGCGGAGAATATGAGTTTGAGCACTACAGTGTGGCAACTCCCAGTGGATCCCTTAATGCTGCGAAAATTATGGAACTGGCAGTAAACGGAGGCTGGGATCCGGTAGGGGGCTGGGCGATCGGTCCCAAAACACCGAAGCTCTCCGCGTGCAGCAGTTTTGAAGAGTTTTACCATTTCTATAAGGAGCATGCAAAATATTATATAGAGGCGCAGGCTGAGTTTGAAGCGTATGAATATGAGATTACAGGAGCCAGGCATCCGTTTCTGATGGCCTCCGTCCTTTACGATGGCTGCGTGGATAAGGGAAAGGCACTTTTTGAAGGGGGCTGTGAATATCTGGCTGGAACTCTGGAGTTTTACGGAGCGGTTGATGCGGCAGACAGTTTATGTGCAGTTAAGAAACTGATCTTTGACGAAAAACGGATGTCAGCGGAAGAGATGATGGAGGCGCTTGCTGATAACTTTGAGAGTTACCCGGCTGCCAGAAAAATGATGCTGGAAGCTCCGAAATATGGTGTAGATCATGAGGAAGCAGATGCAATGTTTGTAGATTTACAGGATTTTTTCAATGAGACAGCAAAGGCCCAGGCGGAACGGGTTGGTCTCAGGAGTTATTTGCCGGTTTACATAAACAATGCACAGAATACCACACTGGCAAGATGGGTGGGAGCGATGCCAAACGGCAGAAAGTCCGGATGCGCAACGGCCAACGCCAATAATCCGGAATCTGTGGTCGAGACAAAGGGATTGACCTCCATGATTAACAGCCTGCTGAAACCTTCACATATAAACCATGCCGGGATGGTACAGAATTTCCGTTTTACAAAAGAGCTTCTGGAACGATCTGAGGATAAGGTAATTGCTGCCATGAAAGATTATTTCGACAGAGGCGGCAGTCAGGCGATGATTACGGTGATCGGAAAGGACGATTTGGAGAATGCAATGAAACGGCCTGAGGAGTACGGTGATTTGATTGTGAGGGTCGGCGGATTTTCGGCCAGGTTTGTCATGCTGGAAAAGGATGTTCAGAAGGAGATCTATGAACGGGCCAGCTACTGATAAAAAAATTGGAAAAATCTTTGATTTACAGCATTTCTGCCTGGATGACGGGCCGGGAATCCGTACGACCGTATTCTTAAAGGGCTGTCCGCTTCGGTGTATCTGGTGCCATAACCCGGAATCCTACGACATAAGTGATACCATCTCGTATAAGGAAAGCAGATGTTCGGGATGCGGAGCATGTGCAGAGGTCTGTCCCCGGAAAGCGCACCGGATGGTGATGGGAAAACATCAGTTTGACCGGGAGGCATGCAGCCGATGCGGAGCATGTACGGAGGTCTGCTGTTACGGGGCGCTGGAAACGATCGGCAGAAGCGTAACGGCCGTGGATGTGATGGCAGAAGTAAAAAAGGACAGACCTTTTTATGAGAAAACGGGGCATGGAGGTGTAACCATTTCCGGGGGAGAACCGTTGTTCCAGCCATACTTTTTAAAAGAACTGCTGCTGATGGCCAGGAAAGAATGCATACATACCTGTCTGGAGACTTCAGGCTTCTGTGCCGTAGAACAGCTGAATGCCGTGATTCCCCTGACGGACTTATTCCTGTTTGATTTAAAGGGGGAAAAAGAGGCATATCCCCGTTTAACCGGTGTAAGGGCGGATGAAATCTATCGGAATCTGGAGCTGCTTCTCGAAAATAAATGCCGGGTTGTAATTCGGATACCGTTAATCTCCGGGGTAAACGATACAGAGAACTTTTTCGGTGAACTGGCTGAGTTCTACCGCTGTCAACCGGGGATTGAAGCATTTGAAATTATGCCGTACCACAGTATGGGAGCCTCCAAGGCAGTACAGGCGGCCATTGTACAGGGACTGGGAAAACGGCCCGACGCGGCAGAAGAGGAGAAGAAAGCATGGCTGGCTGCACTGAAAGAACTGGGTCTGCCTGTGTTTATCAACTATTTTAAAAACAAATAGCACAAACAGTGCAAGGAAGGGAGTAACAGATATGAAGAAGGTATTAAGTTTGGGTATGACGGTAGTTTTAGCACTGAGTCTTACGGCCTGCGGAGGCGGAACGGAAACAAAAGGGACAGCCGCAGTACAGGCGGAGTCTGCGCAGAGCGGGAAAGAGACGACACAGGAGGTGTCCGGTGTGGAACTGGTAGCGACCAGATGGTCGGGCGGCCAGTCCGACGATCAGAAGGAGCTGGTAAAGGGGTATACGGCTTCTGAAATCGTGATTGACGATGTGGCGTACGATAAGCTGAAGGAAAAGGAAACGCTCAGTATGCAGAAGAGCGGAGGCGGGGATTATGATCTGATCTATGTAGCCGAAGTGTGGTGCCCGGATTACACGTCAAATGG
The DNA here is from genome assembly GCF_024460495.1 of Hungatella sp. SL.1.14. Classification (NCBI taxonomy): domain Bacteria; kingdom Bacillati; phylum Bacillota; class Clostridia; order Lachnospirales; family Lachnospiraceae; genus Hungatella; species Hungatella sp. SL.1.14. The sequence continues at coordinate 91,096 of NZ_JANFYJ010000012.1, forward strand.
CTGGCTTCTTCCTTTAAATGATTACATCGAAAAATATCAAATAGATTTAAGTATGTATAACCAGAGCCTTTTAGACACTATGACAGTTGATGGAAACATCATGTCTCTTCCGACTTTTACACAGACCTCCATACTGGCGTATGATGAGGCTGCCATGCAGCGGTATGGCGGAGAAGTTCCGAAAACGTTTGACGAATTGATTGCATGCGCCAGATGGTTTAAGGAAAATGAGGGGACCGGTATCGCGATTCCGGCCATGCAGGGACAGGCGGCGGTCGATTTGTTCGGTGCCATACTCTATTCCTGCGGCGGTGAGTTTATAAAGGATGGCAAGGCTGATTTAGGGAGTGATGAGGCTGTACAGGCGATTGCCATCTGGCAGGAACTCTGTAAGTACGCAATGGATGGCGCGTCGACCTGGCATGTGGATGATGTGGGACAGGCGATGAAGGATGGGGTGGCTCCTGTCAGTATCAGCCTTTCCGGTAATTGTTCCGCATACCTGGATCCGGAACAGTCGGCAGTGGCAGAAACCGTTAAATTTGCAGGTATGCCCAGTGTTGGAGACAAGGATTATGTAGGAACCGCTAATTTCTGGGGCTGGTCTGTGGCGGCTAACAGTGAGAATCCGGATGAAGCATTTCAGGCGGCCGTATGGCTGACAAGCCCGGAACAGGAAAAGTCAGCGTCTCTGGCAAACGGATCCATCTCGGCTTTGCCAAAGCTGGCTGAAGACCAGGAGGTTCTGGAGAAAATTCCGTATCTGCCTGCGGTTACAGAAGCTCTTGCTCACGCCAGAATTCTGCCTACGGCAGGGGATTCCTCCACTATGCTGACGGGATTACAGGCGGTTTTATCAGAGATTGCCACTGATCCGGACACGGATTCGGCTGCATTAATTAAGTCTTACAACGAGACGTGCAAAGATTATCAATTTGACAGATAATGAGAAGAGGATGGGAGGTAACATAACAATGAAACGGAAAAGAAACTTACTGGAACAAGGGGATTTACTGCCCGTCCTCCTGCTTCTGCCCAGTATCCTGGTTGTGTTTGTGGTGATGTTCATTCCTCTTTTATACGGCGTGTTCATGAGCTTTTACAATTATCATATGGGCAGTATTGACCTTAAAGAGGATTTCATAAGCATCAGCAATTATATCAGGCTGTTTCAGGACAAAGTTTTTTTAAAGGCAGCAGGGAATACGCTGTATTTCACAGCTGCCGCCATTGCCGGGGATTTGATTCTTGGGACTGTGATTGCAGTATGGCTTCAGAGTCTTACGGGGCGGTTAAAAAGTATTCTCCGGCCGATCTGTACCATGCCGCTCCTGGTCTCTCCCATCATCATAGGCCTGATCTGGAAATACATGTTCAATATGAATGGCGGACTCGTCTACTGGGTTCTGGGACTGTTTGGAATCACCTCCAAACAGTTCCCGGGTCTTGCGGGAACGTCCACGGCCATGCTCTGCGCAGTCATTGCTCACTGCTGGCAGGTTATTCCCTTTGTTATTGTGGTGCTCAGTTCCGGTCTTCTCAGCATACCGGGGGAGTATTACGAGGCAGCGGAAATGGATGGAGCCGGATTTATACAGAAATTTTTCCATATCTCTCTTCCGGGGCTGATTCCGGTTTATATGGTCATCCTTCTGTTTAACGGAGTGGACGCCATCAAGGTTTTTGATATCATCTACGCCCTGACCGGCGGCGGCCCTAATAACTCCACCATGTCGCTCAGCCTTTATGCGTATAAGCTTGGATTCGATACCTTTGACATGGGGTATGCAATGACCATATCCAATGCCAGCATGATCCTTTCATTTCTGGTATTTGGTATTGTCTTTATCCGTTATAATGCAAAAGCACACAAGGAGGGACTGCAGTAATGAAGAAATCAATGATTGTATGCGGGAAAGCACTGTTCGGCCTGATTGTGGTGCTTACGGTAGTCTTTCCGATCTATATGATTGTGAGTAATTCCTTTAAACCGACGCTTCTGATACGGAAAATGCCTCCTCAGTTTTTCTTTACTCCGACTCTTCAGCACTATGTGAAGATCGTTAAACAGGGTAATTTTCTGTCGTATTTCGGTAATTCCTTTATTATTGCCATGTCGACGACCATTATCAGCATCGTGCTGGGAAGCCTTGCGGCCTATGGGCTTGCTATCATGAAATCCAACTGGGGAAACCGGATTTCCACATTCCTGCTGTTTTCCAAACTGGTACCGACGATTACCATTATGATTCCGCTCTATATTATCCTTGACAAGGTGCATCTTCTGGGAACCTATGTAGGTCCCATACTGGCTCATGTGTCGGTAAACGCCCCGTTTGTAGCCTGGCTGGTACTTGGATTTATCCGGGATATTCCAGGTGACTTATTTGAGGCGGGAAAACTGGATGGCTGTACGAGAATGCAGGTATTCTGGAAAATTGTATTTCCTCTTCTCTCACCGGCGATCGGGTCCGCACTTTTGCTGGTCATGCAGTATTCGTGGAATGAACTGCTGTTCTCCATGCAGTACACAAATCTTCACACCTATACGCTTACTGTCGGGGTCTCCAGATTCGTAGGGGCGATTTCGGTAGACTGGGGACAGTCCAGCGCGGCGGCCACGATTGTTATGGTGCCTATTATCATTGCAGGCTTTTTCCTTCAGAAGTATCTCGTCAGCGGTTTGACTGCCGGGGCGGTTAAGGGCTGAGCATGGAATATCAATTGTTAACATAAAGAATGAACGGAGGTACAGAACGTGTATTTTGGAGCACAGTATTACAGACCGCCATTCCCGGACAGGACGTGTTGGGAACGCGATTTTATAAATATGAAGCAGCTTGGATTTAATGTGGTAAAGCTTTGGGCGGTTTGGAATGATATCGAGCGGGAGCAGAATCATTTTATCTTTGATGATCTGGACCGGCTGACAGAACTTGCAGAAAAAAATGGCATGAATGTGATAATCAACGTGATACCGGAAGGTGCGCCGTACTGGCTGTATGAGGCGTATCCGGACTGCCTCTACGAGACGGTAGAGGGAAAGAAAATCACTATGGGGGGGCCGGCTAACCTTCCAACAGCAGGCTGGCCGGGACTCTGCATGGATAATCCGGAAGTTTCGGATCTGGTATGTAATTTTATTTTCCGCACAGCAGAGCATTACCGTGATAACAACAGTGTGATAATCATTGATGTGTGGAACGAACCGCACCTGGAGCCGATGTTTGATTATAAGAAGGAGCTTCTATGTGCCTGCAGGGGGTCCAGACGGGCGTTTCGGGAGTGGCTGAAGGTCAGATACGGGTCGCTGGAGCAATTGAATGAGGCGTGGTTCCGCCGGTATACGGACTGGGAAGAGATTGTGCCCCCGCCTCGGTTCGGGACGTATGCTGATATGATGGACTGGAGACGATTCTGGTTATATAATCTGGCGGAATGGCTGAGACGGCGGGTAGATGCAGCGAGACGCGGCGCGCCGGGGAAGCTGATTCAGACCCACAGCGCCAGCGCGGATTACATGGGGGCATCCAGCACCGGAGCGCTTGGAATTGAACTTTCCGATGAATTTCTGCTCGCACGTGAGGTAGATGTGTTCGGGTTATCCAGTTTTCCGAAATGGCTGATGGGAGAGACGAAACGCGATTACGATCTCTCTCATATGCTCCAGTCGGAAATTATCTGTGCAGCGTCCAGAGAAAAGGAATTCTATCAGGCAGAACTTCAGGGCGGTGCCGGTGTGCCCGGATTTCTGGCACATAAGGTTCCCAATAAAGAAGATATCCGTATCTGGAACTGGAATACTGTTGCGGCGGGAGGAAAGGGCGTGGTGTACTGGCAGTATGCTCCGGAGCCGGCAGGAATGGAGTCTCCCGGATTTGGTCTGACAGGCTTTGACGGAGAAAATACGGAAAGAAGTGAGGAGGCAGGGCGCTGTGCCAGGCTTTTTAAAGAGTATCAACTGGATAAAAGCAGGCCGGTTCCGGCAGTCAATGGTATTTATCTTTCAAGAAATGCCGATCTGTTTCTTTTCGCGGCAGGGGCACAGGAAGAAAAATATGCGCACAGTATTTACGGCGTTTATCAAACCAGTATCGAGGCAGGCATACCAGTGAGGTTTGTCCATGGCGATTATATGGCCTCGGCGTGGGATGAGGGCCTGCGGGTTCTGTACGTTCCGATGGCGCTGTCACTTTCCGATGAGGAACAGAGAGAAATCCTGGATTTTGCCGGTAAGGGCGGCCGTGTGGTTCTTGAGGCAGCTGCAGGTCTTTATTCTGAGATGGGCAAAATACGCATGGAAGGGGTGAACTCAGACAGTTTTAACTGTCCATGTCCGATGCTAAAAAAAGCGTTTGGGGCTGAGATGATATCTTTGGGAGCCGAAGACGGACTGGTTCCGATCTGGAATAGAGATGGCGCTGTTCTTTGTGAAGGGATGTATTACAGACAGACGATGAAGATAAGCAGGGGAACGGTTACCGGCTGGTTTGAGGATGAAACACCGGCCATTGCTGAGGTGCAGTACGGAAAAGGGAACATTCTCTGGACCGGAACCTTTTTGGGAGCGGCTGTAAAAGATGCGGGGAGCTGCATTGCTGCTGAATACATAAAAAAGCAGTTTAAAGCAGAAGGCTACGCTCTGGTTTCCGTGCTGGAGGCGCCCGATCTGATTGTCAGAGTACTTGAGACTAAGAACGGACCGGTTATGGCGGTTGTAAATCAGACGCCGGAAGTCAGGTCTTGTTTTGTCAGGGAACGGAACGGAAGGGAGTGGAAAAGGGAGATTCCTGGTTATGATGGAATGCTGTTAAATTTGGAAACAGGGGAGTAACTATAGATGGGAAAACGAATAGGGATTGTAGGTACCGGGTTTATTGCGATGAAACATTTGGCTGCGTTTGAGGCGCAGAAGGAAGCGGAGATCGCAGGCATGTGTACATTTTCCAATATGGAAAAGCTGCATGCGATCTGTGAGGAACACCGGATAACCCCATATGACAGTATGGATAAAATGCTGGAAAAAGGGGATCTGGATGCTGTGATTCTCTGCAGTGTGACTGCCTGCCACTATCAGGAAATATTAAAGGCCGCGGCTGCCGGAGTCTCCATGCTGGTGGAAAAGCCGGTGGTAGGGGAAACTGAGCAGTATCAGCGTGTCAGGCGTGCTGTTGAGCAGAACCGGGTCAGACTTTTTCCAGGACATAATTTCATGTACCGGAAGCCCCTTGCACAGATGAAAAAACTGCTTGATGAAAAGGCGCTGGGAACAATACTCCAGTCCTCTTTCTTTTCCGCACAGCTTCTGGACATCTCCGGAACAGAGAACTGGAGGAGGCAGAAGGCGTTGTCCGGCGGAGGTGCATTGATCGACAGCGGACACCACCTGATTTACCAGATGCTCTATCTTCTGGGTGTGCCTGCCAGGCTTCAGGCGTTTACCGCTAATCTGCGGCTTCAGGCTTTGGAGGGTGAGGACACCGCTCAGCTCAATATGCAGATGATGGATGGATCGCTCTGTGTCATTACGGAGAGCTGGGCGTCCGAGGCTGCAGAGCAGTTAAACGGAATCCGGATTCTGGGAACCGATGGAGAGATGCATTTAACGGATGCGCTCTATGTGAACGGAGAAAGGCTTTGTGCTGTGGAATCGTACGATCAAACATTTGTCAATCAGGCACAGGCGTTTCTGGCCTATATGGACGGGACGGGAGAGCCGCTGTCAACGCTGGAGGATTCCGAACATACGCTTCAGATTATTAGGGCGGCGTACAGGAGTTCTGCAGAGGGAAGCGTTTACAGAACAAAGTGGCATAAGTAAGAAAGACAGCGGGAAAGCTGCCGGAACACAGACAGGAAATCGTCTGTGATTCGGCAGCTTTTGAGGCCAGAGGCATATATTGTAGTAATACAGATAGAAGGATGCTGACATGCAGATATATGTTGTAAAAAGCGGAGATAATGTAGATTCCATAGCCGCGGAAGCCGGGATTCCCGTGAGTACGCTTCTGTGGGACAATCAGATTGTATATCCATATCGCCTGGCCGTGGGTCAGGCGCTTTTACTGGATAATGAAAGAAACGGAAAAGAAAAGAGCCCTCTGCACGTAAATGGGTACGCATATCCGTTTATTAACCCGGAGACTTTGGACTGGACGCTCCCTTATCTGACGGATCTATCTGTCTTTTCCTATGGATTTACGACGGAGGGGGACTTAGTTCCCCCGTTGGCTGATGACAGCTGGATGGTAACTGCGGCTGCGGCAGCCGGAGTGCGGCCTGTCCTGACACTGACGCCTCTGGGAGAGGATGGGAGATTCAACAATAATCTGGTGACGACGCTGGTGCGCAGTCCCGATGTGCAGAAGACTCTCATATGGGAACTGGGGCGAACCATGACACAGAAAGGCTACGGCGGAGTGGATATTGATTTTGAATACGTACTGGCCGAGGACCGGGTGGAGTATGCGGAATTTGTCAAGCTTGTGAGACAGGTGATGAATCTGTTCGGATATCAGGTAAGCGTTGCGCTGGCTCCTAAGACGGCCAGAGATCAGAGGGGGCTGCTCTATGAAGGGATCGATTACCGACTGTTGGGAGAGGCGGCCAACCGGGTCTTGCTGATGACGTATGAATGGGGGTACACCTATGGCCCACCCATGGCCGTAGCTCCGATCAATATGGTCAGACGTGTGGCAGAGTACGCCCTGACGGAAATACCGGCGGAAAAGATCAGCCTGGGAATCCCCAATTACGGTTATGACTGGTCTCTTCCCTACGAGCAGGGCGTAACAAAGGCGGAGACAATCAATAACCTTCAGGCCATAGAAACTGCCATTGATCACGGTGTGCCTATCCAGTTTGATGAGACGGCAATGACGCCGTATTTCCGTTACTGGCAGTATGGAATCCAGCACGAAGTGTGGTTTGAAGATGTTCGAAGCCTGAAGGCAAAATTTGATTTAATAAAAGAATACGGCCTTTCCGGAGCCGGTTACTGGCAGATTATGAACTTCTTCCGGGCAAACTGGCTGCTGCTGGCAGATATGTTTGAAATAAATAAGGTAAAAAAGTAATTATTTTCTGTATTCATCTTCAATAACTCCTGAATAGTGGTATAATTAAAGAAATGTAATCCATGTAACCATTTTTATCTGTTCAGGAGGGATGTTATGATGAGAAAAGGAAAATGCCTTGCGGCACTGCTGATTACGGCAGCCCTGGCTATGGCGCCGGTAAATGCGTACGGTTTTGAGACATCGGGAGAATACTTTGAGATCAGCTCAGAGGAGGCGGGAGCCTTCCTGTATGATGGAACGACTGTGATGGCGGGAACTGACGGAGAAATGATCCTCACAAAATCGGAAAGCGGCTGGGTGCGCCGCGCCGCCATAAGGACCACCGATATGAACGTCATAACAGCAGAAATTGTGCTGAATGAGGAAGGCCTCAATACGATCCGTTACCATGCGAAAAATGCCGGAAAGGCTCAGCTGATCGTCGTGGTGCCCAGCGGAGCAGCTGTGAATATGGGAACCTTTTATGTTATGAACGACAGAGGAGACGGTACCATAGACGGTGGCTGGATACAGGAAAACGACCATTGGAAATATAAAAAGGGTGATGGCAGCTTTTTAAGCAGTGCCTGGCTGATGGATAAGGGAAAGCGTTATTATTTTGGAGAAGATGGTATCATGGCTGCAAACCAATGGCTGAAAGGCTGGTTCTGCTGGTACTATGCCGGGCCGGATGGAGCAATGCTGACCAATACAGTCACGCCGGATGGGTATGAACTGGACGACACAGGCGCGTATTATGATCCTGCATTGAGTGAATAAAAGAACAGGGAGGAGGGCGTTATATGCCCCAGCCTCCCTGTTTCCCGGTTATTTCCGCTCTTCTATTTCTTTCTTCAGCATTTCTGCAAAGTCTTCCACTGACATGGTGACATTCTCACCGGAGTCACGGTAGCGGACTGCTACCGTATGATTTTCCTCCTCTTTCGCGCCTGCAACCAGCATATACGGAACTTTTTCAAGCTGGGCCTCACGAATTTTGTAGCCGATCTTTTCCGGGCGCTCATCGATCTCACAGCGAATGTGGTTCTTCTTTAAGGTATTGTATACATCTTTTGCATACGCCGCGTTCTTGTCGGAGATCGGGAGTACCTTTACCTGAACGGGAGCCAGCCATGCCGGGAATTTTCCTGCATAATGTTCGATCAGAATACCGATGAAACGCTCAATGGAACCCAGCAGCACTCTGTGAATCATAATCGGACGGTGTTTCTCGCCATCCGCACCCGTATATTCCGCTTCAAACCGCAGCGGAAGCTGGAAATCAAGCTGAATGGTACCGCACTGCCAGGTACGGCCTAAGGAATCCTCTAAGTGGAAGTCGATCTTCGGTCCGTAAAAAGCGCCGTCTCCTTCGTTTATAATATAGTCATATCCCATCTCATCCAGCGCTTCTCTTAAGCTGTTTGTCGCCATCTCCCAGTCCTCGTCGCTGCCCATGCTGTCTTCCGGGCGGGTGGAGAGTTCCACGTGGTACTTGAAGCCGAACATGTTGTAGACTTCATCAATGAGACGGACCACCCCCTTGATTTCATCGGTAATCTGTTCCGGCGTCATATAAATATGGGCATCGTCCTGCGTAAAACAGCGAACCCGCATGAGGCCGTGGAGCGCGCCGGATTTTTCGTGGCGGTGTACCAGACCGAGTTCTCCCATGCGCAGCGGCAGATCGCGGTAGGAGCGGGGCTGGGATTTGTAAACCAGCATACTTCCGGGGCAGTTCATGGGTTTGATGGCGAATTCCGTATCATCAATGGTCGTCGTGTACATGTTTTCTTTATAGTGATCCCAGTGTCCGGAGGTCTCCCACAGAGAGCGGTTTAACATGATGGGAGTAGCGATTTCCACATATCCCTCGCGCTCGTGGATTTCACGCCAGAAGTTTGTCAGAGCATTTTTCAGTACCATGCCCTTTGGAAGGAAGAATGGAAATCCCGGGCCTTCATCCATGATGGTAAACAGACCCAGTTCTTTTCCCAGTTTCCGGTGGTCACGTTTTTTCGCCTCTTCGATTCTGGTCAGATAGGCCTCCAGATCGGAAGCCTTTGGAAACGAGGTTCCATAGATTCTGGTCAGCATCTTATTGTGCTCGTCACCGCGCCAGTAGGCACCGGCGATGGAGGTCAGCTTAAGTGCCTTCACAGGCCCTGTTGTCATTAAATGCGGTCCCGCACAGAGATCGGTATACTCACCCTGACGGTAAAAGCTGATGGTTTCTTCTTCCGGAAGATCTTCGATGAGTTCGACCTTATAGGATTCATCCTTTTCCTGCATAAGGGCGATGGCTTCCTTTCGCGGAAGTGTAAAATATTCCAGCTTCAAATCTTCCTTTGCGATCTTCTTCATCTCCGTCTCCAGAGCCTCTAAGTCTTCCGGAGAAAATGGTTCCGGGCGGTCGAAGTCATAGTAAAATCCGTCTGCGATCGACGGCCCGATAGCAAGCTTTGTCTCCGGGAACAGCCGTTTAACAGCCTGCGCCAGTATGTGGGATGTGGTATGATGGAAGGCTGCCCTGCCGCCTTCGTCATCAAAAGTCAAAATCGTGAGCGCGCAGTCGCTGGCGACAACGGTGCGAAGATCCGCCGGGGTTCCATCGATCTCCGCGGCGCACGCCTTTTTTGCCAGACCGGCGCTTAACGATGCCGCGATCTCGTACACGGACAGCGGGCTGTCAAATTCTTTCACTTCTCCATTTTTTAACGTTACTTTCATGATGATCCTCCTTATTTAATTTAACAAAAAACACCCCTGAACAGAATAATCCTGTCCAAGGGTGCATGAATATCGGATGCACGGTTCCACCTTGATTTTTCGCTCGTGTCCAAACGTGAGACACTGCTTCCTTAACGCAGAAGATACGCCGCCATTGGTTTGCCGGTGCTCGGGAGTGGTGTTCGCCATACTGTACGGAAAACGGCTTTCAGCAGGTATGCCGTTTCTCTCTGTCACGCACTTAAGATGGGTACTGGTTCCGTCGGTGCAGTTTGTTTTACTTTTATGATTCTTAGGTTATACCTTTCTTTTTGGTTTGTCAAGTGAAAATTTATCCATTGCAATTCCCGGCTGTTTCTGTTATATTCATCTGTTATACAGTCAATCGTACTATTTATAACTCCAGATACGTATAACAGAAAGGCAGGACGTCTTTTTCATGTTTTTATATCAGATTAAGAACGAAACAATCGTGATACTGGGCTGCAGAAGCTACGATGGTCTGGTCGAGATTCCTGAGACGATAGACGGAAAACCGGTAACAGAGCTGGCAGCGTACGCTTTTTCCGAGGGCTGGGGACGGCGGGAAATGTTAAAGGCGGCAGGAACGATTCTGCTGGCCGATGCTGAAGGAAAAGCAAAGCATGGGATGGAAGCGGGGACAGAAACCGGCACTGTGGAAGCAGAAGAGCTTCCGCCTGTGGCATGCTGCGGTCACTTAAAAGAAATCATTCTTCCGCGCACGATTAAAAAAATCGGCAACTACGCATTCTATAACTGCTTTGAACTTGGTACCATCCGGTGCTGGAGTGCGATCGAAGATGTGGGCTCCGGTCTGTTTACAGGATGCACCAGTATCAGACACATGGATATTCACATAGTTCTGCACCGCCGTTCCTGTTTGAAAGAAATGATTTCGGAACTGAGACAGGAACTTTATGTCAACTATTATGTGGAATCGGAAGCACCCGCAAAGGATCCGGTTCTCCAGGCAAAGCTGGTATTTCCGGAGATGTTTGAAGAATCCGTGGAAAATACACCAGCCCGCATCATCATGAGGGAAATGCACGGCTGCGGCCACATGTACCGTTACTGTTTTGAGCAGACCGATTTCCGGTTTTCCAAATACGACGCGCTGTTTCCCCATATAAAAGTCCAGGAGCCGGAGCGGGTCGTCTGTGCGCTTGTCATGGGGCGGCTTAGGTATCCCGCCGAATTGATGGAACAGCATCGCGGGGCGTACGAGGAATATTTGAAGGAACATATGGGAGGAGCCGCGGAATGGGCGCTGTCAGAGGGAGACACAGAGACGTTTTTCTGGCTGGCAGACCGTTATGGGGAACGGAAGGAAACGCTGGATGAGATGATCGAACTGGCCGGCAGGAAGGGCGAGACGGAAGCCCTGAGCGGTCTGATGGATTTGCGCCATCGGCGCTTTCCGGTAAAAAAGAGAACATTTTCATTGTAGACTATTAGGAGAAACTGAGAAAGGCAGGTGAAGCCGTATGATCGATCCTTTGCGGCAGCAGCAGCTCTGCGAACTGGAGGAGGTGCAGATTTGCCATGATATACTGACAAATTCCAGAAATGAGCTGTATTTGAACTTTCGTTATCTGGACGTGGCCTTAAGCAGCCTTGGATTTGAGGCTGACCGTGGGGGGCGCGGCGTGGCGACGGATGGATTTCTTATCTATTATCAGCCGGAGCATTTGATGAGTATGTATAAACGGGGAAGAGTGCTGATTAACCGGGCTTTTCTTCACATGGTATTCCACTGCCTGCTGAGCCATCTGGATACACGGGGAAAACGGGCGGTTCCGTACTGGAATCTGGCCTGTGACATCGCCATAGAATCCATCATTGATGAGTTTTACGTAAAGAATGTGTACCGCCACCAGTCGGTCTGCCGGAGGGAAGTGTATGCGAAGCTTAAGGAAAAGCTCAGGGTATTGACGGCGGAAGGCATTTATAAGGCGCTTCAGGAAATGAATTTAAGCGGTGACGAATACGAGCGTATAGCCGCAGAATTTTACGTGGATAACCATGAACGCTGGGATGAGGAAGAAGAGCCCAGGATTCGTCAGGAACGTCAAAATATATGGCAGAATAACAGAGAGAAGATGCAGACGGAGATGGAATCCTTCGGTGAGAAGGACGCGGAGGACTCCAGAAGTCTGTTGGAGGCCGTGCGGGTTGAAAACCGGGAGCGGTATGATTACAAGCAGTTTCTGCGCAGATTTTCCGTGCTCCGGGAAGAGAACGAGGTGGATCAGGATTCCTTCGACTACGTGTTTTACACGTATGGAATGGAGCTTTATGGCAATATGCCTCTGATTGAACCGCTGGAATCAAAAGAAGTTCACAGGATCGAAGATTTTGTGATTGTGGTGGACACTTCCATGTCCTGTTCCGGGGATCTGGTGCGGCGCTTTCTGGAGGAGACGTATTCCGTGCTGTGCGAATCCGAGAGTTATTTTCGGAAAATCAACGTTCACATCATTCAGTGTGACGAGATGATACGGTCCGATGAGACAATTACCAGCCAGGACGAGATGAAGGCCTATATGGAGAAATTTACCATTTCCGGTCTGGGTGGGACTGATTTCAGGCCGGCCTTTGAATACGTCAATGGACTGATGAATCAGGGGAAATTTAAGAAGCTTAAAGGGCTTTTATACTTTACTGACGGAAAGGGAATATACCCTGTCCGGATGCCGGCCTACGACACGGCGTTTATCTTCGTGGAAGGACAGTATGAAGATGTGTCCGTTCCGGCGTGGGCGATGAAAATAATCCTGACAGAGGAGGAGATTTACAAATTATGAATATCAAACGAGCAAAGGAAGAAATAAAGGATACCATTGAAGCGTATCTGCTGAAGGACGAGTACGGCGCCTATGAAATCCCGTCTGTCCGCCAGCGTCCGGTTCTGTTAATCGGGCCGCCGGGGGTTGGAAAGACGCAGATTATGGAGCAGATCTCACGGGAATGCGGAATTGGACTGGTAGCCTATACCATCACCCATCATACCCGCCAGAGCGCGATCGGACTGCCGTTTATCGTAAAGAAAGAGTACGGCGGGACGCCGTACAGCGTGACGGAGTACACCATGAGTGAGATTGTAGCGTCCATTTATAATAAGATTGAACAGACCGGCCTTTCGGAGGGAATTCTGTTCATCGATGAGATCAACTGCGTTTCAGAGACGCTTGCGCCTGCAATGCTGCAGTTTTTACAGTGCAAGACATTTGGAAACCATCAGATTCCGGAGGGCTGGATCATAGCGGCAGCAGGCAATCCGCCGGAGTATAACAAATCTGTAAGAGATTTTGATGTGGTGACGCTGGATCGAATTAAAATGATTCACGTAGAGCCGGACTATGAGGTATGGAAGCAGTATGCGTATGAACAGTCAATCCATCCTGCCATCATTTCCTATCTGAACGCGAGACCGGAGTCGTTCTGCCGGATTGAAACAACGGTGGATGGCCGCCTGTTCGCCACGCCGCGAGGCTGGGAAGACTTGTCACGCCTCATTGAGGTGTATGAGAAGCTGGGCAAAAAAACGGATCGCGAGGTAATTGGACAGTACCTTCAGTTTCCCAAGATTGCCAGGGATTTTGCCAATTATCTGGAACTCTATTATAAATATCAGGACGATTATCAGATCGATGAGATTCTATCCGGTTCCGTACGGGAAACTCTCTCTAATAAGTTAAAGCGAGCCCAGTTTGATGAGAAGCTGAATGTGATCGGCCTCCTTCTCTCGAAGCTGAACGGCGGATTTAAGCAGGTGGTAAGAGACGCGGAAAAACTGGAAATTCTGATGGCGGAGTTAAAGAAGCTGCATGACGGAAGTCTGTCCGGAGATATGGAAGCGCGCCTTTGCACTGTGAGGAAGGAATTTAAACAGGCGTGGGAAAAGAAGCGGCAGGCCGGACTCTTAAATCGTCAGAGCGATTATCTGCATCGCGATGTGGAACATCTCCTGGAGCAGTATGAAAAAGAAATCCATTTTGCGGAAGCTCCGGATCCGGAGGCAGCGTGGGAGACGGTAAAGTCTTACTTCGGCCGTGAGCGGGAAGTATATGAGACACAGTTTGATGAAAGCGGAGCCATGCTGGAACACGCCTTTGACTTTATGGAGATAACCTTTGGCGACAGCCAGGAGATGGCAGTGTTTATCACTGAACTGAATACGAATTATTACAGCATAAAATTCCTTCAGGAATACGAGTGCGGGAGATACTATCAGTACAACGAGCGGCTTTTATTTAACCGGCGTGAGGATGAGATAAAGGAGCGGATTGACCATCTGGGCAGATGATGTGAGGTAAGACAGCGAAAGATTGTCTGTTAATTTAGTACAAAGTGTATAAAATCCCAAAAACTTCCCCATAATAAAAAAAGAAAGCCACTTCAAAGGGAAAGGAACTTCTTCCCGTCTCTGAGAGGAGGCAGTTATCGCACACAGGCGGAGAAAAAGCCGCCGGGTGCTCACAACAAGGAGGTAGTGCCATGGGTAACAAAGCATTGGACTATACGGCCCTTACCATTGCCATTATCGGCGCGGTAAACTGGGGTCTGGTAGGATTCTTCAATTTTAATCTGGTGTCATTCCTTTTCGGCAGCATGTCCTGGATATCCAGAATTGTATATGCGCTGGTAGGAATCTGCGGATTATACCTGCTCACCTTTTATGGTCGCTCAGAAGTAAGTACAGAAAGATAGTTAACAGGAAAACGGTGGGAGAATTGACAGGCCCTTGGGTCTTGGCAGTTCTCCCGCTTTTTTATTTATCTGGAATGAGATTCTGCCATTTGGGTTATGCAGAAGTACCTTTAATCTAAAAAAGATTTTGATAGTTAATTAACGATCAAAACATAAATTTGTCAGAAAATGTATAATATATACAAAAATAATAGAATTAATTGTGAATAAAATATCTATTGTTGCTATTATTTTTGCGAACTGCTATACTGAAAATAGAACAAAAGAGTGCGGCAGGGTTGCGGAGAATGCCCTGCACCAAAATTTTTATCAGGAAGGAGACATGATATGGAAAATGTAGCAAGAGAGAGCTATAACCTGTACATCAACGGCCAGTGGGTCGACGCTTCCGATGGCGGTACATTCAAATCCTACTGTCCGGCTAATGGGGAATATCTGTCTACATGTGCGGAAGCTGCGAGAGAGGATGTGGACGCTGCGGTGGACGCCGCTTGGGCTGCGTGGGAGAGCTGGAAAAAGACGACGCCTGCGGAGAGGGCAGATGCGCTGTTAAAGATTGCGGATGTGATCGATCAGAATAAGGAAAAACTGGCGCTTTTGGAGACTTTGGACAATGGAAAACCGATCCGGGAGACCATGGCGATTGATATTCCGTATGCGGCCGACCATTTCCGTTATTTTGCCGGAGCGGTGAGGACGGAAGAGGGTGAGGCGGCCATGCTGGATGAGAATACGCTGAGCCTGATTTTAAGGGAACCGATTGGCGTCGTGGGCCAGATTGTACCGTGGAATTTCCCGTTTTTAATGGCGGCATGGAAGCTTGCACCTGTGCTGGCAGCAGGCTGCTGTACGGTATTTAAGCCTTCCAGCTATACCTCTTTAAGCGTATTGGAGCTGGCGAAGCTGATCGACGGAATTTTGCCTCCAGGTGTTTTTAATATTGTGACAGGCAGAGGATCGAAGTCAGGCCAGTATATGCTGGAGCATCCAGGCTTCCGGAAGCTGGCATTTACAGGTTCTTCCGAAGTAGGCTGCCAGGTGGGCTGTGCGGCTTCGGAAAAATTAATTCCATCCACCCTGGAACTGGGCGGCAAATCGGCCAATATTTTCTTCCCGGACTGCAAATGGGATATGGCGATGGATGGCCTTCAGCTGGGAATTCTTTTCAATCAGGGTCAGGTATGCTGCGCCGGTTCCCGTGTGTTTGTGCATGAAGATATCTATGACCGGTTTGTGGAAGAGGCGGTTGCGAAGTTTAACAGTGTAAAAGTGGGGCTTCCCTGGGAAGCGGACACGATGATGGGATCTCAGATTTACGAGGCACATTTAAATAAGATTCTGGATTACATAGAGATTGGAAAGAAGGAGGGAGCAAGAGTAGCCTGCGGCGGTGAACGAATCACGGAGGGAGAACTGGCAAAGGGATGCTTCTTAAAGCCGACACTGCTGGTAGATGTGACGAACGACATGCGGGTTGCGCAGGAAGAGATCTTCGGACCGGTAGCAGTTGTGATGAAATTTAAGGATGAGGAGGAGGTCATCCGTATGGCCAATGAGAGTGAGTACGGACTGGGCGGTGCCGTGTGGACCCGCGATATCAACCGGGCTGTCCGTGTCTGCCGTGCAATCGAAACAGGCCGTATGTGGGTGAACACGTATAACGCCATCCCGGCCGGCGCGCCATTCGGCGGATACAAGAAGTCGGGAATCGGCCGCGAGACCCATAAGGTTATTCTGGAGCACTATACTCAGATGAAGAACATTATGATTAATTTGTCTGAAAATCCATCGGGATTTTATTGATCCGCCGCAGCGTAATCGGATCTCGATCATAAAATGCCGGCCAGACTGCTGTGTACAGGAATATCCAGTAAGGAAGATTCTGTATACGGCCGGTCTGGCCGGCTTTTGTATCTTTCCTTTCACTCAGCAGTCTTCTTCCAGAATTCCAACAATTCGTTTCATGGATTCCTGGTACTCCTGATCGGTGGAGTTATAGAATAACAGGAGGTCATCCTCAGAACTGTCCGGCCGGTCGATGGCTGAAGGAATGGAAAAATCCACGCCGCTGATATACTGATCCCAGTTTTCCAATTTCCAGGTGTCGCGGCTGGAGTTGCGCCGGATCATGCGCTGGTGGCAGATCTCGGGATCTGTTACAACCCAGATGATTTCCAGCCGGGCATTTTTGGCTGCCAGCCGTTTCCGGAACTGGTCCATGTATTCCGGGCTGCGTATTTCACGGGTAAATGGTGCGTTAATCAGGACGATATCATCATAATCCAATGCCTCCATGGCAATATTGATAATAGCCTCGTATTCAAAATTCCGGATATTGGATTCAAAAAAATCGGAACTTCTGTTGCGCTCCTCGCCCGCCACATCGAAAATACGGTTTGACAGGACGATCAGGGTATCTTTGTCCAAGTAGACGACGTGTTTCAGATTTTTTGCCAGTTGTTTCGAGATGTAGGTTTTTCCGCATGCCGGCGGTGAGGTTACCAGTATCATTTTTTTCAAGATATATTTCCTCCTCTTGCGGCCTGCAAATGGCAGACTGTGATAGTTTACGCTTATTATAAATGGTTTGTCTGTAAAAGTTCAAGGCGGATTTCTGTAAAGATTATTAGCAGAATATAAAAAATATGGTATACTGAAATCTATAAATTTACTCGTGAAGGAGATTTACTATGTTTTTCGTTTTTGGAATCAGTCAGGGGAAGAAAATGCTGGATTATGCGAAGACCGTTATCTGTGCGCAATGCGGCGGTTACGGACGGTATCAGGTTTTTATGACATACTCCTATTTCAGCCTTTTTTTCATTCCCATTATAAAATGGAACCGCCATTATTACGTACAGATGTCATGCTGCAGCACTGTTTATGAGCTGGACCCGGAGGTTGGAAAACGGCTGGGACACGGTGAACAGGCCGATATAACCGAGACAGATTTAACACTTGTACAGGCAGGCCGCAGAACATCCGGCTGGAACCGGAAGCATTGTGAAGCCTGCGGGTATGAGACGGAAGAAGATTTTGAGTACTGCCCCAAATGCGGCAGGAAGTTTTAACATATAGTGACTGGGCACATGCAGCAGATCGGGCAAGAGAGCAATGACAGGAGACTTTTCTTTTTGGGGGAGTCTCTTTTTTGTGATGTTCTGATCTTTACTTACTGATGTTCTGATCTTTGCTTACTGATGTTCTGATCTTTGCTTACTGCTGTTTTGATCTTTACTTACTTCTGTTTCGATTTTTTCTCACTGTTATTTTGACTCTTACGAAAAAATGCGTTTATTCTGGCGGGCTGTCTTCCAGCAGATCCCTTTTAAGCTTACTCGGAATAGGTGATATAATACCGGAGGAATAAAATATTTCATAAAGTTTTACATGGTTGAAACTTTTCTTTTTTGTGGCTCGTCTAAAGATTATAGTTAGAGGTTAAGAGGGAAAGACAGATAAAGAAAAGACAGATAAAGAAAAGACAGATAAAGATAAGAGAAAAGAGATAAGAGGTAACAGGATGAAACGATTACATAGGAAAATAAAAGCATTGGCACTGGTATTTCTGGTCTTTGCAGGTACGATCCAGGCTCCCGTGCAGGCAATCAGCGCCCGGGCGGAGGAGCCTGTAAAAATAAGCTATCAGGCATTCAATTATCCCACTGCCTGGAGTGATAAGCAGGCAGATGATACACCGTACACTGCACCGGAAGGTACTTATATGACAGGTTTTCAGGCTGTTTTAATTAATCAGCCCCAGAACGTCACCGGCGGCCTGGAATACCAGGTGGAGGTGAGCGGTTCCGGCTGGACGGAATGGACGGCTGGAGCTGTGATGGCGGGGCATACGGAGGGAGAAGCGCCGGCTGCCGCGCTACGTATGCAGCTGACCGGAGGACTGAAAGATCTGTACGATGTCTGCTACTCCATTCAGCAGAATGGGACATGGTCTTCCTGGGTTAGAAACGATGAGGGCACAGCAGGCCAGGAGGGAAGCGGGCTTAAAATCACAGGAATGCGCATGACAGTCATTACAAAAGGTGCAGCCATTCCCGGCGAAAAAGCGGAGAAAACCGGTATTGATCCAAACCGGCCTATGGTTGCACTGACCTTTGACGATGGACCCCACGCACCCGTTACCAACCGGATTCTGGACAGTCTGGAGGCAAACGGTGGACGTGCCACCTTCTTTATGGTGGGAAACCGGGTGAAGGGAAAAGCCAATACGGCGGCGGTAGCGAGGATGACCGCACTGGGCTGTGAAGTGGCCAATCATACGTATGAGCATAAAGCAATTACGAAGCTGAACGCCGCCGGGATTCAGTCCCAGTTAGAGCAGACCAATGATCATATCCGCATGGCGGGAGGCGTATCACCGGTGCTCATGCGGCCGCCGGGCGGCGCAAAGAATGATGTGTCGATGAAGACCGTAGGATCTATGGGAATGTCTGCAGTGCTTTGGTCTATCGATACTCTGGATTGGAAAACCAAGAATAAGCAGAAAACGATTGATGCGGTAATCGGCCATGTAAAAGACGGCGATATCATACTGATGCATGACATATACGGTCCTACGGCTGATGCGGCAGAGGTTATTATCCCCAAATTGAAAGCTATGGGATTTCAGCTGGTGACGGTTAGTGAGATGGCGAGTTACAGAGGCGGAATACAGCCGGGGAAGGTGTACAGCAGGTTCCGGCCTTGACAGATATGGGTATATTGGTGGCTGTGGCTGCAGTATAAAGAAAATCCCCCGTTGTTCTCAACGGGGGGTTTTGCTATTCAGTCTCTTCCACAACAGATATTTCCTGAGATTCCCATACAATAGAGGCTAACCTGTTTTTCGCCTCCATTTCAATGTCTACAAAGGATTCAATATCGCAGTCTGCATGGTAAATCCCTAAAACCCCGTTGCTGTCTGTATTTAATACCATATCATTTCCCCAGTAAATGAAATCAGGGAGAACGGTTTCCTTTGTGGCAGAATCAAAGTATCCGACGAGGGAGCGATGCGCACCGGAGCCCCAGGAATAAGTGAAGAACAGTTCAAAATATCCATCCTGATTTAAGTCGGAGACAGCAAATGATGTCACGCCGTATCCCCCAAACCATATGCCAAGCGGATATACTTCCTTATCATACGACAAAAAACTGCCGCAGGATGTATCATACTTAAATATGCAAAAATCATAGCGGTCTGTAATATCCTTTGGTGTTATATTATAACAGATATCCTGGTCGTATGTGGTCTCGTAACCTTTAAACTGCCTGAGAAATTCGCCAACGCCTGCGGTGGAGGGAGTCAGCTGAAAGACAACGGTCTCATTCTGAGCGGCTGTTTGTTCAGTCTGTTGACAGCTGGATAATGTAAGCGCTGCAACAGTCCCAATGAGTGTCAGAAAAGTGTTTAATACCAGGTTTCTCATATCCGGTTCCTTTCAAAAGAGACATGTCGTTTTCTATACTTCTAATTTAAAAGATAACAGGATGGGTGTCAACTAAAAAAGGGAACATTTAAAAATTCTTTACCGGTAATAAGCTATGATGAATATTGATCAATTAATAAAAACGGCTGTTACAATAAGGTGAAAACGTTGTAACGTAGGGGAGAATGCAGTATAATAAATAAGGAAAAGTATCTGTGTGATATAATCAGGGGGATATGCTATGACGATGAAGACAAAACAGGACTTAATAAAATACTGCCTGACCTATCCGGACGTCTATGAAGACTATCCGTTTCATGACACGGAGTGGGCGGTGATTCGGCATAGAAAGAATAAGAAAGTATTCGCGTGGATCTATACGCGTGAGGGAAATACCTGCGTGAATGTGAAATGTGATCCGGAATGGGCGGAATTCTGGAGAAATGCATTTCCGGGCGTACTTCCGGGGTACCATCTTAATAAGAAGTATTGGAATACGATTTTACTGGATGGTACGGTTCCGGATCAGGATATAAAGAGAATGATCGGTGAAAGTTATGATCTGACAATGGAAAAGCGATGAGGCAGGAGGATCCTGTACCATCGCCTTTTTTTGTTCAGAAAGAAGCACGTTGTTTCAGAAAGGGTTCACCCACCCGTCCAGCCAAATGAATATGAAAATATTGCACCCTTTTAGAAATTTAGTCTCTGTTTTTTCCATATAATCGATGGTAGAATTTAACTATCAAATAAAAAGCGCGCGCAGAGAGTTGAATATAAGACAAAACAGGGAGGTTTCAATCATGAAGCATAAATTAGTATCGGTGGTACTGGCGGCGGCCATGCTGGCATCGTCTTTAACAGGCTGTGGTTCCAAATCGGAGACAACGGCAAAAAATGACAACGGCACCATTACATTAAAAGTATTCTCGAACCTGCCGGACAGAAAAAATGGTCAGGGTCTGGTGGAACAGATGATTATCGATGACTATATGAAGGAAAATACGAATGTGAAAATTGAAGTGGAAGCTCTGGACGAGGAAGCGTATAAGACGAAGTTCAAGGCATACTCCATGGAGGGCATGCCGGACGTCGTCAGTATCTGGGGACAGCCATCCTTCTTAGACGAGGTGCTGGATGCGGGAGTGCTTGCTGAGTTAAATGAGGCAGACTATGCAGATTATGGTTTTATCTCCGGTTCCCTGGAAGGCTTTAAGAAAGATGGCAAGCTGTATGGCCTTCCCAGAAACACAGACGTGGCCGGCTTCTATTATAATGAGAAAATGTTCAAGGACAACGGCTGGGAAGTACCCGCTGCGTATGATGAATTATTAGACCTGGCTCAGAAAATCAGCGGTGCGGGGATTACACCGCTGGCCATGGATGGCGGAGACGGCTGGCCGATGGCAATCTACCTGTCTGATATCCTCTTTAAACTGACCGGAGACTATACGGGCATTGTCAGCAACGCTGTGAGCACAGGGGATTTCACGGACCCGGCATTCAAACAGGCGACAGAGATTTTAAAAGAGACGGCGGATGCCGGCCTGTTCCAGAATGGTTACGATTCCCAGGATTACGGAACGGCCATGAACTTATTTACCAACGGGCAGGCAGCCATGTTCTACATGGGAAGCTGGGAGGCCTCCATGGCCATGAACGAAGACATTCCGGAAGAGGTCAGAACCAATATCAGAGTTTTCACCATGCCAACGATTGCCGGAGGAAAAGGCGCGGCTACGGATATTGCGGCGTGGAACGGCGGCGGTTATGCGGTGTCTGCGAAATCTGAGGTAAAAGAAGAGGCGATCAAATTCTTAAACTATATGTATCAGCCGGATAAGTTATCCAAGTATGGCTGGGAGAATGGCGTAGGCATGTCGGCGCAGGATCAGACCAGCTACATGAGCGGGAAAGAGACGAAGCTTCAGATGCAGTTCGTAGAAGCAGTAAACGGGGCCTCCAGGGTATCCGGGACACCGGTCAATGACTGCGGCCCATCCGCATTCAAGACCAGCATTGAAAGTGAAATCCAGAGTGTTTCCAACGGCACAATCACGGTGGATGAGTTCCTTTCTAAAATCGGTGAAGCATGCAAATAATGAACAGAGAAAAAGTGTAAGCTGATTACGGCCGCCGGAGAATAAACCGGCGGCCGTAACTTTCAGAAAGGGGAAGTTTATGAAAAAATTATACAGCAACAAACTGGTCATTCTAAGCCTTGTCCTTCCGGGCCTGCTGCTGTTCGTGTTTGCGATTCTGGCTCCCATTTGCCTCAGTGTTTATTACGGATTTACAGACTACTCCGGAATGGGTTCCTACAATTATATTGGACTGGAGAATTATCACAGACTGATGAAGGATCAGGTTTTCTGGACCTCCCTCAAGAATTCGCTCCTCTTAGCCATCGGCTTCATCTGCATTCAGCATCCGCTGGCGCTGATCGTGGCGGCAGTGCTGGATAAGCTGGGAGGGCGGGGAGAAGGTTTTTTCCGCTGCGTGTACTTTGTGCCCAATGTTATCTCCGTAGCGGTTATCGCATACCTGTGGAAATTTATCTATAATCCCGATTTCGGCCTGTTAAACAATATTATCAAGCTGTTCGGCGGAGAAGGCGGAATCAACTGGCTCAGCCAGGGCAGGGCCATCTGGTCGGTACTGATCGTGCTGATCTGGCATGGATTCGGCTGGGGAATGTTAATTTACTACACGGGAATCAAAAATATAGACCCTACCCTGTATGAGGCGGCGGCAATTGACGGGGCCAACCAGAAAACCACATTTCTGCGGATCACCCTTCCGCTGATGAAGCCGGTGATTCAGGTAAATGTGACCATGGCGGTCATATCCGCATTAAAACAGATGGAAACCGTGTACCTGCTTACCAACGGCGGACCCGGCAACAGCACGCAGTTTGCGGCGAACTACTTATATCAGCAGGCGTTTAAAGCGTTCAAGTATGGCTACGGCAATGCCATCGGCGTCATTTTCATCATCATCTGCCTGGTGGTTACCGTATTACTGAACACCGTTTTCGCAGACCGCGATGAAGAAGCGGGAAGGAAACACGGGTTGAGCAGAAGGAGGGCGAAATCATGAATCAAACGGATATAAGAACGTTTTCCTGGAAAAAACCACTTCTTTGGGCGGTGCTGATTCTTGTGGCGGTCGTTCAGATCTTCCCCTTAATCTGGCTGGCAGATTTTTCCCTGGCAAGCAGCAATGAGATGTTTACCAGCGGACTTCTCGTAATCCCGAAGAAGATCCAGTGGGGGAATTATGTTAAAGCTTTTATAGATGGTCATTTTCTGTTATACTTAAAAAACAGTATCCGGATAAACGGACTGGCGGTCATCCTGGTGCTTCTCGTATCGATTATGGCAGGCTTCGCATGCCGCAGAATGAACTGGAAATTAAGGGGCCTTGTGAAGACGCTTCTGCTCATGGGGATGATGATTCCCATTCATGCGACGCTGCTTCCCAATTATAAGATATTCAATCAGCTGGGTCTGACCGATACCATCTGGGCGCTGCTGATCCCGTACGTGGCATTTTCACTTCCCCAGGGCCTGTTTTTGATGTCCAGCTTTATGGAATCCATTCCGGTTGAGCTGGAGGAGGCGGCGGTCATGGACGGATGCGGGATCTACCGGATCGTTTTCCAGATTATCACGCCCATGATGAAATCGTCCATCGCCACGGTGTCGATCATGACGTTTCTGAACAACTGGAATGAATTTATGATGGCCAGCACCTACTTAAGTTCACCGAAATGGAAGACGCTTCCGTTCTCGGTTCTGGAGTTTACCGGCCAGTATTCATCCAATTACGCCGTGCAGTTTGCGGTTATGGCTCTGACAGCGGCGCCGGCGGTGATTGTATATATCCTACTGAATAAACATATTACGAAAGGTGTGGCTATGGGAGCGGTAAAGGGTTAGGCGCGCCCAGAAAAAGGGCGGATAGTTTAACCGGTGGAACACCCGGATCAGAATGATTATAAGGAAGTACGGCTATGAAGAAGATAAAACAGTGGGTAAATCAATTAAGTGTAAAAATGAAACTGATTTTTTATGGGTATTTGATTATCACGCCGGTGTTGATTCTCATATGCGCCGTGCTTCTTTTTTACAACTATAATAAAGACCTGGAGAGCAGACTGGAAAATGACAGGAGCAGTGTCAATGCTCTGGCAGAAAGTATTTTTGTTCTCCAGTCCGATATTAAGGATTTCTCCACCTATTTCTGCATTAACGACGAGGTGCATGCCCTGCTGACAGCGAAAAATGCGGAAGAGCTGAACAAGAATGCAAAACTCTGGCTGGAGGCGGCTCCCATGCAGATCGTACAGGACATGGTAGCGCTGAAAGGCCATATTAAAACCATTGGCATTTACCCGGAAAACGGGGTGCGCCCTTATCTGCGGTGTATGGATGCCAGCGCCTATGTGCCGGATCTGGAGACTGTTAAGAAGACGGCGGTCTACCGGGATACGCTGGCCAGCGACAACGGGATCTTATGGCGGAGTGTAAGTAAATACGATAAAGAAACTTATAATACCAACCGTTCTGATAAGGTAGTCTTATATAGAGGAATCTTTGACCTGACTCAGAAGAAGACGCTGGGGTATATTGTCATCGGTGTCAGTCAGGAGGTCTTTCAAAAGCTGGGAGAGGGGATTCTTCACAGCGACAGGGAAGGCGTGCTGATTCTGGATAAATTTGGCGGCGAGCTCTCGAGAAGCGGCAGCATTCCGACACAGGTGGCCGAATACTTAAAATCAGACGATTTTATAAAAGAGGACTATCGGGAACGCAAACATAACTTTACATTTGGAGACTATCAAGTGGTTTGCAGTCAGAAAGAGAAGAATTCCAGCATTATTGTCAAGGTGGTGCCCCGGTACAGCAGGCAGATGCAGCTGACGGATATCGCCTATATGCCGATTACCCTGATGATTGGAGTTTTGCTTGGGCTCCTTCCCCTGCTCCTCATCATTTCCAATATTGTGACCAGGCCGTTAAAACGGGTCAGCGAAGCCATCGTCAAATTCTCGACCGGCGATTTTGACCAGCGGGTGGAGGTGGAAACGAGGGATGAAGTCGGAGAGGTTGCGGAATGCTTTAACAAAATGGTGGAAGATATCAAGTCACTGATTGACGAAAATTACGTCATTACTCTTCAGGAAAAAGAGAGCGAGCTGGCTGCACTTCAGGCTCAGATTAACCCGCATTTTCTGTATAATACGCTGGATTCCTTATACTGGCAGGCCACGGAAGCGGATAACGACGAGATTGCGGAAAGCATTCTGGCCCTGTCACAGCTGTTCCGCCTCGTTTTAAGCCAGGGGAAGAAGGAAGTCACGGTAGCCCAGGAGATTGAACTGGTATCCAGGTACTTACAGATACAGAAAATGCGTTTTTCCAGGCGTCTTCACTATGAAATCAATGTGGCGGACGAGGTGAAGCCGGCATATATCCCCAAGCTGATCCTGCAGCCATTTGTGGAAAATGCCATTGTTCACGGGTTTGAAAATGTCAGTATACCCTGCTATCTGACGGTAACCGGAAGCCTGGATAAGGGAAAGATCCGGTTCGAGATAAAGGATACGGGGATCGGCATGCGCCAGGACCAGATCGACGATATCTGGGAGGAGGAACCGGCTCAGTACGCCCGTCAGAGAATCGGGCGGTATGCAATTAAAAATATTAAAGAGCGTCTGGAACTTAGGTATCATGGAGATTTCGAACTGGAGATTCAAAGTGATGTGGGAAAGGGTACCACAGTAATTCTATGTATTCCTTTTGAGAAGCCGCTCCACTAAGTTCGGGAACGATTTCACGATGCCCGATAAAGCGGGGCGCGCTGAGCGGAGATGGCATGTATCGCACGTAAGAGACCAAAATACGGTCTTTAAGCGCTTATAACGAGGAGGAACAGAAGTGTCGGTAAAACTGTTAGTCGCAGATGACGAAGAGGTAATCCGCCGTGGTGTGGCGAAATATATCCGGCTCCATACGGACCGGTTTGACAAGATATATGAGGCTGAAAATGGCCAGGAGGCGATCGATCTGCTCTTAAAGTATCAGCCGGATATTCTGCTTCTGGATGTCCAGATGCCGCTGAAAAATGGCCTCGATGTCATGAAGGAGGCGCAGCGGGCGGGTCTGCATCCCATCGTAGTAATCTTAAGCGGATACGATGAATTTAAATACGCACAGCAGGCGCTGCGTTTCGGGGCAAAGGAATATTTATTAAAACCGGCGCGGGCCGCGGATATTTTAAAGTGCTTAAACCGGCTGGTAGATGACGGCATGGGACTGGAAGAGCCGTGTGTCCAGGAAGAAGAGAACGGAACCAATCAGCTGGTAAAGCGGGCAAAAGAGTACATTGCTGAGCATTACATGGAAAATATAACGCTAAGCGGCACCGCGGAAATCCTGGGAATAACCGGAGGCTATCTCTCGACGCTGTTCCAGAAAAGCCTCCAGTGCGGATTTATCGATTATCTCAATCGGGTGCGCATCGAAAGGGCATGCTGCTATCTGGAACAGAATTACTTTAAGACGTATGAGATTGCGTATAAAGTGGGGTTCCGGGATGAGAAGTATTTTTCCAAGGTGTTTAAGAAGGTGATGGGGATGTCGCCGAAGGAGTATCGGACCATCTGATTGCAGTATATCCAATTGAGCGGATATTACGATATGTGGTGCCATGTAAAACTATCTTTTGCTATAATCTATAGAGAAAACAAAGCGCAAATGGGAAATCAGCACTATTGTAAATTTTAGTAGATATTTATTTTATCATAACAAATAAAACTCTTGACTCTCACGCTGCGTCATACATTATAGTAAAAAAGAAGGCGGTGATAACTATGAGACTGACAGTAAGCGAGACAGCAAAATTAACGAATATCAGTGTGCGCACACTCCATTATTACGATGAGATAGGACTGCTCAAACCAACCGACACGACGGAAGCGGGATACCGTTATTACGACGAAGAGGCGCTGGCAGTGCTGCAGCAGATTTTGCTGTACCGGGAACTGGATTTTCCTCTGAAGGAAATCAAGGACATGTTGTCGAAGCCTGACTATGACCGCCAGGAAGCGCTTGCGGTCCATAAGTCGCTGCTTTTGCTGAAGATCGAGCGGCTGCGCCGGCTTACCGGACTGGTGGACAGTATGATGAGAGGAGAAAATACCATGAGTTTTCAGGAATTTGATATGCACGAGATAGAAGAAGCAAAGAAAAAGTACGCCAATGAAGCGAAGAAACGCTGGGGTGATACCCAAGCATACCGCGAAAGCGAAAAGAAGACTTCCGGTTACAGTGAGGAAAAATGGAAGGATTTAAATGGAGAGATGAGTGATATTTTCCGGGAATTTGCGGAGTGCGTCCAGGCGGGTGAAGCGCCGGATGGCAGCCGCGCGGCCGGACTGGTGGAACGATGGAGGAACCATATTACCGAAAACTACTACGAATGCACCCTGGAAATCCTGGAGGGACTGGGGAAAATGTACGTGGAGGACGGACGTTTTAAAGAAAATATCGATCAGTTCGGAGAACATACAGCCGAATTTATGAGCCGGGCGATTGAAAGCTACTGCCAGCGGTAAATAATGGAAATTGGGGTGGAAACCACCATAAACGTGGTAAAAACACAAAAACAAAGGAAAATAGCAAAAAAATATACAAAAAACACTGCGATATAACGGCGAATAATAGTGCATAATCACATGACATAACGGACACCTAAAAAAGTACAGTATGGTTACAAGAGTATATTTTCATAGTTTTCAGTTTAGAACCACTTTTGTCAATTGTAATAAATTTTAAGAAATCGGGTGACTTTTAATTAAGAAAAAAATCACAGAAAGAACATTGACTTTAAACGTTTGGAGTGATAAACTGACTCTCGACTTGAGGGCATAGGACAACCGAAGGTCATGACATAATTCTAAGACATAACAAAAAGACACCTATGTAGTCGCAAGGAGGAGAACAATTATGAAATTGACAGCAAAGAAACTCGTACTTACAGGCATCGCAGTATTAACTATGGCATCTATCTCTGCATGTGGCAGCGGCACAACTGCTGAGACAACTGCAGCAACAGAAGCTGAAGTTACAACAGAAGCAACTACAGAAGCAGTAACAACAGAAGAAGCTGCAGATGAAACTACAGATGCAGAGTCTGCTGACGCAGAAACAACAGAAGCAGTAGAATCTGAGGATGCTTCCGCAGAAGAGTCTTCCGAAGAAGTTGAAGAAGCATCTCTTGAAGACGCAGAAACAGTAACAGAAGAAGCTACAACAGCAGCTAACTAATCAGAACTGACATAAACTGTTGCAGTAAAAAGGTATTTTATTTGGGCGGAGACGAGTGTCTCCGCCCTTTCTGATTATACAGGATAGATTTCTGGCGGCAGTCCCCTGTTTTTACAGAAGAAAAAAGTTGACAAACGCCTTCCGTTATAACAGAATAGGGATATCGGGAAAGGAGGCGTCATATGAAGATTACTTATATCCACCACAGCTCTTTTTTAGTGGAACTGGAGTCGGTTTATCTGCTGTTTGATTATACAGAGGGAGTGATTCCCGGGCTGAAGCGGGAAAAGCCGCTTCTGGTATTGGCAAGCCACAGGCACGGGGACCACTATTCACCGGTGATATTTGAGTTGATAAAGAAACATGAAAACGTTCGGTTTGTCCTGTCTGGTGATATCTGGAGGAAGCGCCTGCCGGAAGAGGCATTACCGGTCACGGATTCCATGAAGCCAGGAGAGACGGCGGAATACAGGCTGGAAAATGGCGGAATGTTAACCATACATACTTATAAATCAACGGATGAAGGTGTGGCGTTTCTGATTGAGGCGGAAGGCAGAACGATCTATCATGCGGGAGATTTAAATAACTGGAGATGGGAAGGCGAGCCGGATAACTGGAACGATTCCATGGCAAAAAAATACAGCGCACAGATTGATAAAATGGCGGGTATGCATATGGATGTGGCATTTTTGCCGCTGGATCCGAGGCAGGAAGACGACTTTTATCTGGGAATGGACGAGTTTTTGAATAAAGTCGATGTAAAACATGTATTTCCCATGCACTGCTGGGGAGATTATTCTGTGATAGGGAAGATGAGAGCGCTGGACTGCTCGGCCGGTTACAGAGACAGAATACAGGAGATTACTGGGGATGGGGAGGTCTTTACGGAGGAAGATGAGCGTTTCGTGTGAGTTAAACGGGGAGGAACAGCGGGAAATCTTAGATGCCGCGATGCAGGCGGGCCATATTCTGCTGGAAAATGGAGCCGAGATTTTCCGGGTGGAGGAGACGGTAGACAGAATATGCCGCTATTACGGAATTGAGTCGGAGAATGCATTTGTACTGAGCAATGGAATATTCATTACCTCCGGCAGCACGCGGGAGGAGATCTTCGCCAAGGTTCAGCATATCCCGGTTAGCGGGGTCCATTTAAACCGGGTGGCTGCGGTGAACCAGCTGTCCAGGGAGATCGTGGAAGGACGGTATACCATCGGTGAAGTGAGGGAACGGCTTGATGAGATCCGCGTTATGCCGGGAAAGACGAAGACCATGCAGATCCTGGCTTCCGGTGTGGGAAGCGCTTGCTTCTGCATGCTGTTCGGAGGTAATTTAACAGACAGTGCGGCGGCGTTTGTATCCGGTGTGCTTCTGTATTTCTATGTGCTGTACATCAGCGGTCCTCATTTATCGAAAATCGTTGGAAATATCGGAGGCGGAGCACTGGTAACCTTTCTCTGCTCTGTGATGTATCTGTTTTCCATAGGGCAGCATTTAAATTTTATGATTATTGGTTCTATTATGCCTCTGATACCGGGAGTCGCATTTACCAATGCCATCAGGGATATTGCGGATGGCGACTATATCTCCGGTTCTGTGCGGATGCTGGACGCTCTGCTGGTATTTTTCTGTATTGCCATGGGGGTTGGACTCGTGTTCAGCGTGTTCCATCAACTGACGGGAGGTGTGATGCTGTGACACTGTTGATTTCAGTGGTGGCTGCCATTGGAGGGACGGTTTCGTTTTCCCTTCTGTTCGGGGTTCCCACAAGGTATTATCCATACTGCGGTCTGATCGGCGGAGCCGGCTGGGGTGTTTACTCCATTTTGATTCAGAGCTGTACTGCACCGACTGCGGCGCTGCTTGCCACAATCGTAGTGATCCTGCTGTCGCGGCTGTTTGCGGTCAGGGAGCGGTGCCCGGTTACCATATTTCTGATTTCCGGCATATTTCCGCTGGTACCGGGAGCCGGGGTATACTGGACCGCCTATTATATTGTGACAAATGAGCTGGACAAGGCGTCTCAGACTGGCTTTATGGCTCTTAAGGTGGCAGTGGCCATCGTCCTGGGGATTGTGTTTGTGTTTGAACTGCCGCAGGGGATTTTTAAGGTGTTTTCGAAAAAAGAAGAGAAACAGGGCAGTCTGTGAAGCCGGTAAATGGCTGGGCGGAGTGCTCATGATAAGGAGGTACGGCATGAGGATGCTGATAAAAAATGTCCGGATTGTGAGTCCGGGAAATGGACTCGACAGGATTGGGGACATCGCTGTTTCGGACGGAACCATTCTTCGCGTTGGAGAGTGCGCGGAGCCGGAGGATAAATTTGATACGGTCATCGACGGCCGGGGACTTGTTGCGGCGCCGGGACTTGTGGATGTACACGTCCATTTCCGGGATCCGGGACTTACGTATAAAGAAGATATTCATACCGGCGCTGCCGCTGCGGCAAAAGGCGGTTTTACGACGGTTGTCTGTATGGCGAATACGAAGCCGCCGGTGGATAATGTGGAGACGCTCCGGTACGTTCTCGAGGAGGGGAAAAAGACCGGGATTCATGTGCTTCAGGCCGCCGCGGTGACGGTTGGACTCGCCGGGAAGGAACTGACCGACATGGAGGCGCTGAAAGCCCATGGCGCTGCGGGCTTCACCGACGACGGGATACCGATTATGGATGAAAAGCTTTTAAAGACAGCCATGGAGGAAGCAGCGCGTCTGGAACTGCCGTTAAGCTTCCATGAGGAAGATCCGGCGTTTATTGTCAATAATGGAATCAATCACGGGGCTGTCTCGGACGAGCTGGGGATCTATGGCTCGCCAGCACTGGCGGAGGATTCTCTGGTGGCCCGCGACTGCATGATCGCCCTGCACACAGGGGCCGAGGTGGATATTCAGCATATCAGCTCCGAGGGCGCGGTGCGGATGGTGAAGCTGGCGAAGGAGCTGGGAGCGCATGTATACGCGGAAGTTACGCCGCACCATTTTACACTGACGGAAAAAGCTGTTCTGGAGCATGGGACTCTGGCGAAGATGAACCCGCCTCTCCGGACGGAACGGGACCGCCAGGCTATTATAGAGGGCCTGAAAAATGGCAGCATTGATATGGTTGCCACGGACCACGCCCCGCACAGTGAGGAAGAGAAGGCCAGACCGCTTCAGCAGGCGCCCAGCGGGATCATCGGGCTTGAGACGGCGCTGGGACTGGCAATTACAAATCTGGTTCGGCCGGGCCATTTAAGCCTGCTTCAGCTGATGGAGAAGATGAGCCTTAATCCGGCGAAGCTCTATCATCTGGATTCCGGTTCTGTGGAAGAAGGAAAGGCGGCGGACCTGGTGCTCTTTGATCCGGAGGAAGAGTGGACCGTAGGGGAATTTGCATCAAAATCTTCTAATTCACCGTTTACCGGAAGCAGACTGTATGGAAAAGTAAAATATACAATCTGTGACGGGAAAATCGTGTATCGGGATGGAGAATAAGGCCGGAGGGGGAAACTTTCATGAAACAATATACGACCATCCTTTTCGACGTGGACGGAACGCTTCTCGATTTTGACTCTGCGGAGGAACGCGGGCTTGCCAGTGTGTTCAAAGAGTATGAAGAAAGCGGGGGATGCCGGACGGCGGATTTAATCGGAACGTACCGCAGGGTGAACCGCGGCTTATGGGATGCCTATGAGAAAGGTCTCATTACGAAAGACCATATCACGGATACCAGATTCGGCGCCGTGTTTGAGGCCCATGGCATCAGTGCTGACGGGATACAGACTGAGCACAGATACAGAGAAATCCTGAATCATACCGCCATCGTCATGCCGGAAGCCGTGGAGGTGCTTACGTATTTACAGGACCGGTATGATCTGTATGTGGTGACAAACGGTTTTACAGAGACTCAGAAGATGCGGATGGCGGATTCCGGTCTGGACCAGTATTTTAAGAACTCCTTTATTTCCGAGGAGGTCGGGTACCAGAAGCCGCAGAAAGAGTATTTTGACCACTGCTTTGAGGCGATGCCGGGAGCGGAGAGGAAAGGAACCCTGATCGTGGGAGACTCCTTAAATTCAGATATAAAAGGCGGAAATACGGCGGGAATTGATACCTGCTGGTTTAATCCGCAGGGGGCCCTTAACACCGCCGGTGTCACTGTCAGCCGGGAGATCCGGTCGCTTAAGGAGCTGAAAGAATTTTTATAGCCGGCAGGCGGGAACCCGGGCGTTCCATCTGCCGCCATGGCCTGGCGAATAAAAAGAATCATCACTATTTTAAATTTGGAGGTACTAAATTATGCTGCAGGCAGGAACAAAAGCACCAGACTTTACATTAAACGATAAGGACGGCAATCCCGTAACACTTTCCTCCTTTCTGGGGAAGAAGGTCGTTCTCTATTTTTATCCGAAGGACAACACACCGGGCTGTACCCGTGAGGCGTGTGCCTTCGCCGGCGCGTATGCGGGATATCAGCAGAGAGGCGTGGAAGTCATTGGAGTGAGCAAAGACAGTGTAAAGAGCCACAGTAACTTTGCCCAAAAACACGAACTTCCCTTCATTCTGGTTTCCGATCCGGAGCTGGAGGCCATAAAGGCGTATGACGTCTGGCAGGAGAAAAAGCTTTATGGAAAAGTATCCATGGGCGTGGTCAGAAGCACCTTCGTGATCGATGAGAACGGTGTGATTGAAACGGTCTTCGAGAAAGTAAAACCAGATACGAACGCACAGGAGATTCTGGAGTATCTGGATGAAAGGGCAAATGCATAAAAAAGAGACACCAAAAGTCCGGGTCAGCCGAACGCGCCAAAGAAAGACGCGTTGGGCCGGCCCGGACTTTTAGCTGTATGCCGGACACTCTGCAAATAAGAGCAAAAGATAAAAATTCTGCTTTACAGAAATACTTTAGTATGCTACCATGGTAGCACATGAAAATGCAGAGGAGGAAACAACAATTATGAAGAAGAGAGCAATCTTAATGGCGGCAGCCCTGGGAATGATGGCGGTGGTGTCCGGATGTTCCGGACAGGCAGCGGGCAATACGGCGGCGGAGACCGCTGGAACTATGGCGAAAGAGGCGGAGACAACGGCAGCGGAGGCTGCTGCAGATACCGATGCAGATACGAAGGCGCCGGAGACAGAGGCTTCTGAGGCGGGAGCCGCGGGCGGTACGTTTACGGTAGGATTTGATCAGGAATTTCCGCCTATGGGATATGTGGGCGATGACGGTGAGTATACCGGTTTTGATCTGGAGGTGGCAGAAGAGGTTGCCAAACGTCTCGGAATGGAATTCGTTCCGCAGCCGGTTGACTGGGCGGCTAAGGACATGGAACTGGAATCCGGCAATATTGACTGTATCTGGAACGGATTTACCATGACGGGCCGTGAGGACGATTATACATGGACGGAAGCTTATATGGCGAACCAGCAGGTATTTGTGGTGACGGCTGAGTCCGGCATTAAGACACTGGCAGATTTAGCGGGAAAGGTAGTGGAGGTTCAGGCAGAGTCTTCTGCGGAAGCGGCGTTAAAAGATGACCCGGACCTGACCGGTACGTTTGGAACACTTCAGACTACGCCGGATTATAATACGGCTTTTATGGATTTACAGATGGGCGCGGTTGACGCGATTGCCATGGACGAGGTAGTAGCGCGTTTCCAGATCGAGCAGAGACAGGTTGATTTTATTGTATTGGATGAAACGCTTGCCGCGGAAAATTATGCAGTCGGCTTCAAGAAGGGGAATGACGCCTTAAAGGATCAGGTGCAGGCACAGCTGGAAGCGCTGGCAGCAGACGGCACCCTGGCGAAGATTTCCGAAAAATGGTTCGATAAGGATATTACAACGATCGGTAAATAGAGACAGACAGCAGGGGCTTACCCTTTTTTGGGCCTGGCCCCTGTTTGAAACCATGGAGAAGATAAGAGGGGAATACCATGACTTTAACAAAGATTTTTTCACAGCTGACAGGAGGCATGTGGATCAGCATCCAGATCTTTTTTGTGACGCTTATTTTTTCACTTCCTCTGGGACTTTTCATATCCTTTGGCAGGATGTCGAAAAATCCTGTAATCAGAACCATTGTAAAATTTTATATTTCAGTCATGAGGGGAACGCCTCTGATGCTGCAGCTGATGGTGGTCTATTTCGGTCCGTATTATCTGTTTAAAATTAAAGTGGGCAACAACTACCGTCTATGGGCGGCCTTCATCGGTTTTGTCATCAATTATGCGGCATATTTTGCGGAAATATACCGAAGCGGAATCCAGTCCATGCCGGTTGGCCAGTATGAGGCGGCGAAGCTGCTGGGGTATTCGAAGACACAGACGTTTTTCCGGATCATTTTTCCTCAGGTGATGAAGCGGATTCTCCCTTCGGTAACAAACGAGGTTATCACACTGGTCAAGGATACTTCCCTGGCATTTACCATCAGCGTGCTGGAGATGTTTGCAGTGGCAAAGGCGCTGGCATCTTCCCAGACGAGTCTGATCCCCTTTGTGGCGGCCGGACTGTTCTATTACATATTTAATCTGCTGGTAGCCGTTATTATGGAATACGCGGAAAAACGGCTGGATTACTACCAATAAGGAGGAGAACCCATATGTATCTGCTGGAAATGAACCATGTCAAAAAATCATTTGACGGACAGGGCGTGCTGAAGGATATCTCCTTATCTGTGGAAGAAGGCGAGATTGTCTCCATCATTGGTCCGTCGGGGTCCGGAAAGTCCACTCTGCTTCGCTGTGCAACAATGCTGGAAAAGATGGACAGCGGCGAGCTCCTGTACCTGGGAGAGAAGGCGGCATGGAACGGCCCAGCTGGAACGGCCGTCTATGCCGGAAAAGAAAAATTGAAGGAGATTCAGGGAAATTACGGACTCGTTTTCCAGAATTTCAACTTATTTCCCCATTACAATGTGCTGAAAAACATCATTGACGCGCCGATTCATGTTCAGAAGCGAAAGGCGGATGAGGTCATCCGCGAAGCATACGATCTGCTCCGCAAGATGGGGCTGGAGGACAAGGCGGAGGCATACCCCTGCCAGCTCTCGGGCGGTCAGTGCCAGCGGGTTGCCATCGCAAGAGCTCTCGCCTTAAATCCCAAGATTCTGTTCTTTGATGAACCCACCTCCGCGCTGGACCCGGAGCTTACTGGGGAAGTGCTGAAAGTGATTCGTTCTCTGGCCGATTTACAGATCACCATGGTAATCGTGACTCATGAGATGGCATTTGCGAGAGATATCTCCGACCGCGTCATCTTCATGGCCGACGGCCTGATCGTGGAAGAGGGAACGCCGGAGGAAGTTTTCACTTCCAATCATGAGCGCACGCAGAGTTTTCTTGGCCGTTACGGCGATGGATACGGTTCTCTCAAAAATTAAGAAAAAAGCAAAGCAATATTCACAATCGGATGATATACTATGAGCACTCAATAAGATCATATATAACAGAGAGAAGAGGATGCAAATGAAACGAACCCTGATTGTGATAATGGCGGTCTGCGCGGCTCTCGCATTTACGGCCTGCGGAAAATCAGCCAGTAATACGGAGACGACACCGGCCCCTGCCGTGACGGAACCGGAGACGAAGGAACCGGCGACAACGCCGGCCGCGACGCTGGAGGCGCCGGGCGATACCGCAGAGTTTAAGATATTGACGTGTGATGTGGTATCGGTATCGGATACGCTGGAGGATATGACCGTTAAAAACGGCGATGCGGAAGTGAAATTTAACCTGAACGGCGTGGTGATCGAGACGTCCTATGAGCTGAAGGCGGGAATTCCGGTTTCCATCATTTATAAGGGTGAGATCTCCGGAGATGACGCCGCTAATGCAGCGATCGTGCTGGTGCTGGATGCCCAGGAGGACATGGAAGTGAAGACCATGACCGGAAGCGTAACGGATCAGGCCATGAGCAGCTTTACGATCCGGAATGAAAAAGGGGAAGATACGGGCTTCTTAAAAGATAACTGCGAAGGCCTTAATACAGGTGTACTGGGGCAGGCCACAGATGACAGCAACGGCAGCGGCGCCATGGTAAAAGTGACGTATGTAACAGTGAGCTATGACGCGGGCAGCGAGGCTAATTTCCCGCTGAAAGTAGAGTCCGCCAAATAGAATATGAAGATCCAGCTGAAAATCACCGGATTTACAGGCTTTTTTGATAAAAGGCTTGCAAATTCGGGATTTTCATGTAAAATAAGAGAGATGAGAGACGGGGCCGTATGAGCCCTGTTTTGTGTGAGCGGAAACTCCCGCAGAGGGTGCCTGCTCACGAGTGCCGCCGGGCGGCACTGAAATATTGGCAGAGTGAGCGGCATTTGAAGAAAGGAATTTATTGGGAATGATTAGTGCGAATAATGTAACCTTACGTATTGGCAAGAAGGCATTGTTTGAAGATGTAAATATTAAGTTTACAGAGGGCAACTGCTACGGCATGATCGGTGCCAACGGAGCCGGAAAATCTACATTTTTGAAGATTTTATCAGGACAGCTGGAGCCAACAAGCGGCGATATCGTGATGACGGCCGGCCAGAGGCTTTCCTTCCTCCAGCAGGACCATTTTAAATATGACGAGTTCCAGGTTCTGGACACGGTTATTATGGGAAATGCCAGACTGTATGAGATCATGAAAGAAAAAGATGCCATCTATATGAAGGAAGACTTCACGGATGAGGACGGCATCAAAGCAGCTGAGCTGGAAGGCGAATTTGCTTCCATGAACGGCTGGGAAGCAGAGTCTGACGCGGCCA
Source organism: Hungatella sp. SL.1.14 (assembly GCF_024460495.1). Lineage (NCBI taxonomy): Bacteria > Bacillati > Bacillota > Clostridia > Lachnospirales > Lachnospiraceae > Hungatella > Hungatella sp. SL.1.14. The sequence goes on from NZ_JANFYJ010000012.1 coordinate 128,106, forward strand.
ACTTATTAAACGGCCTCGGTATCGAGACGGAGTATCACTACAAATACATGAAGGAATTAAACGGCGCCCAGAAGGTTAAGGTACTGCTTGCCCAGGCGTTATTCGGTAATCCGGATATCCTGCTTCTCGATGAGCCGACGAACCACCTGGATCTCGATGCCATCGCATGGCTGGAGGAGTTCCTGATTAATTTTGAAAATACGGTAATCGTGGTATCCCATGACCGTTATTTCTTAAATAAAGTCTGCACCCAGATCGCGGATATCGACTACGGCAAGATTCAGCTGTATGCCGGTAACTACGATTTCTGGTATGAGTCCAGCCAGCTGATGGTGAAGCAGATGAAAGAGGCCAACCGGAAGAAGGAAGAGAAGATCAAGGAGCTGCAGGAGTTTATCCAGCGTTTCTCCGCCAACGCTTCCAAGTCCAAACAGGCGACCTCCAGAAAACGTGCGCTTGAAAAGATCGAACTGGATGACATCAAACCCTCCAGCCGTAAATATCCGTATATTGATTTCCGTCCGGCCCGTGAGATCGGAAACGAAGTGCTGACCGTACAGAATTTATCCAAGACCATCGACGGTGTGAAGGTGCTGGACAATATCTCCTTCATCTTAAACAGAGAAGATAAGGTGGCCCTGGTTGGCCCCAACGAGCAGGCGAAGACGGTGCTGTTCAAGATTCTTGCCGGAGAGATGGAGCCGGATGAAGGCGATTATAAGTGGGGACTTACCACAAGCCAGTGCTATTTCCCAAAGGACAACAGTGCGGAGTTCAACAACGATGATACCATCGTGGACTGGCTGACGCAGTACTCTCCTGAGAAGGAGGCGACCTATGTCCGCGGATTCCTGGGACGTATGCTGTTTGCCGGCGAAGACGGTGTGAAGAAGGTACGCGTTTTATCCGGTGGTGAGAAAGTGCGCTGTATGCTTTCCAAGCTGATGATTTCCGGCGCTAACGTGCTGATGCTCGACGAGCCGACTGACCATCTGGACATGGAATCCATTACAGCATTAAACAACGGTCTGGTGAAGTTCCAGGGCGTGCTGATCTTTTCCTCCCGTGACCATCAGATCGTGGAGACGACCGCTAACCGTATTATGGAAATCGTAAACGGCCAGCTGATCGATAAGATCACCACGTACGATGAGTACCTGGCAAGCGATGAGATGGCACGTAAGAGACAGGTATTTACTCTGACTGATGAGCAGATGCAGGAGAATGAATAAATAAAACATGGCAGTGCCTGCCGGGATCGATGGCAGACAGGCAGGAAAGCCTCCACTGAAAAGTGGAGGCTTTCTTTAACGGGAATCCGGAGTTTGAAACATTACGGCTGCACGGCGGAATTGTCTTTGACAATCGCATTTGGATAAATCCATTCCATCCTCTTATCCGGGAAATGGTCATCCAGAAAGTAATCAATGGAATTGACCGCTTCTTTGCCTGTCTGACGGTCTGAGTAGCGTGCCAGTGCCATGGCCGAGATTATGATATTAACAGTCATAAAGACGATCATGAGCCAGCTTAGAATCTTTCCGGTCTTTACCGGGACCCGTTCGATGAGCGCTGAGATGCGTGGATAGAGAATCTTAATCCAGACAACAGCGGCGAGTCCCCAGAAAAAACAGTACAGAAGGTTGATTCTTCCGCCCAGGTTGAAGGGGAGTTTGCTGTAATCCCAAAATACGGTTCCGAAGGCGATCTCCGTGAATACACTGCAGATGTACTCGTAGGCGCCGCCAACCACAGTACCGAACAGGAAAATATAGCGGTCGTCGCGGTCTTTATACTTGTGCAGCATCATGGTGAGGACCACGACTCCGAGACCCCATACGACGCTGAACGGTCCATAGACCACACTGCTGCGGCTCATCAGAATTCCGGAGGTTGCGTAACAGAAGATGGTCTCGGTGATATCCCCGAGGAATGCCCCGATAAAGAACAGCCAGACAAGCTTATGGAACGAGCAGCCGTCGGCAAAGACGGCCGGAACCGCCTCGCAGGAACGGGTTTTTACGCGGGAACCGGTGTCTGCCTCCGGGTGTTCCTCCGCCGCTCCGGGATGGGCCTTTGCCATACGTTTTTCGATCCGGGTAAAAATGGCGCGGGCCAGCCTGTTGGAAATCTGCTGCATGCCTTCCGCCAGTTCTTCCACACGGGTGTTGTATTTCTGCACCTGGAAGACCACGCCGAGGACACTGATAAAATCCATGGCCAGGATTACGAGTCCGGCGATCAGGATAATCTGTCCGGCCAGTGCGGGAACCCGGCTGATCATCATATGGATCAATGGATGGATAAACCGTAGTGTAAGGGCAGCGCCCACGCCCCAGAGGGCTGAAAATGGAATACAGACGTAACCGCCCAGATTATATTTATAATCAGAGTAGTCCCACCACCGCTTCTTAAAGAGCTTTTCCATCAGCGACCCGGTAAAAAACTCCAGAAGGGTGGCGATGACAGCGCTTCCGATGGCAAGAAAGACGAGACTCTCTTTTAGAGAACTGAAAAAGGTCAGAATCAGGATCATACCGATTCCGTAAACCGGACAGAGAGGGCCGTTTAAAACGCCGCGGTTATAAAAATGTTTCTTTTTCAGGGCCGCATAGGCAATTTCCATGCACCAGCCCAGGAATGAGTAGATGAAAAAATAAGAGATCAGTTGAAAAAATGCTTCATTCATATGTACAGGTCCTTTCCGGCGCCAAAGTAAGGGGGCTTATGGCATATGATACCATAAGCCCCATAGCGTTGCAAGAAAAAGAGCGCTGTATAGAGATGACGGAGGTTCTTTCTCGGCACTGGTTGCGGGGCCGCGCCGATGAGCTTGATATCCCGTGTCCGCCTGGCTTCCTACTCGCCGCAAAAATGAACGTGACTGTCGGACACAAAGCCCATGTGTTCGTCAGTCACGTTCATTTTTGCGGTTCGTATCCAGATGGCGGCACACTGGGATATCAAGCTCATCGGCGCGGCCCCACAACCAGTGCCGAGAAAGAACCAGGACGGAGGTCTACTTCCTCATTAGAATTTCAATATAGGCAAGAATGAGAGGCGCGATGCCTTTTGCTTCATTTTTCACAATTGGCTCCCGCATATAATATTCAAAGGTTCCCTCCCGGTTCTCGGTGTTGCCGAGGCCGGCCACGAGGCAGATGCCATCCAGCTGCAGTTCCCCGTTTTCTTCGGATAAGTACTTATCGCAGATACCGGAGAATGCTTTTTCGCCAAATGGAAGATATGTGTCCGGCAAGTATCCCAGCCGGACGCTTTTCATGATGGCGTAGGCGAAAATGGCGGAACCGGAAGTCTCAAGGTAGTTGGGACAAATACCGCCCCGGTTTACGACCTGATACCACATGCCGGTCTCTTCATCCTGATAAGGGAGCATGGCGTCGATCAGTTCCCGGTAGATGGTATTTAACTCGGAACGCTGGCTTTTTAAGGAATCCGGCATGATTTCCATGGTGTCTATGAGAGCCATGGAGAACCAGCCCAGCGCGCGGAGCCAGAAGTTATCGGAGAGCCCGGTTACCTTGTCGCACCAGAACATCTTCCGGGAATCATCAAATGCGTGGTAGTACAGGCCGTTCAGCGGTTCCCTCATCAGCCTCCTGACGTTTCTGAACTGATCAATAATATCGGTACAGTTTTTGCAGTTGTTGTATTCCACCTCATACTGCATATAGAAAGGAAGGGCCATATAGAGTCCATCCAGCCAGATTTGATTGGGATAAATCTTTTTGTGCCAGAAGTTGCCGGTGGAGGTGCGCGGCTGTCTTAAAATCTGGCTGTATACGGTTTCGATTCCCTTCCGGTATTTCTCTTTTCCGGTCAGCTTATATAAATCAAACAGGGTCTTGCCTGCATTTACATTGTCCAGGTTATACTCTTCCGGATCATAGGAAACAATAGAGCCATCCTCGCGGACAAAGTGATCGATGAAATGATCGGCGAATTCCAAGTATCTGCTGTTTTGTGTAATATGATAGAGCTCCAGAATCGCTTTGATCATGCAGCCATCCATATAGTTCCATTTGGCCGGGGCCGATGCATCGCTTTCTTCCTTATACCAGATCGGAGACTCCGGGGTGCTCTGATCTAATAATTGATGAATATAGCGGTCCAGTATTTCCATATTAAATGCTCCTTTTCTATCTATAGAAAATAAAATAAGATTGATAATTCAAACGTTTGCAGTTTCTATTATAATATCATATTATTGGAAAAATAAAATTAGTAAATATACATAAAAAGATAAAAAAATGATGTGCATAATATACAATTGACATGGGAAAAGAATGGTGTTAAGATAAAAACATCAACGAGACAATGTATATTTGCTGGCAAAAAGACACAAACGAGGGGCTGGGATCTAGCAGATATGCATATTTTTAAAAACGGGACTGCAAACCTTTGCAAAATCAAAGCAATGAGAACTGCACCCAGGAAAGAAAGGGAGATTGTCTTATGAGAAAGAACTGGAAAAAAGCTTTAACACTGGTAATGGCGGCTGCGATGGCAGCTGGACTGGCTGGCTGCGGCAATGGAGCAAAGCAGACAGAGGAGACAACGGCGGCACAGACAGAGGCTGCCAAGACAGAGGCGGCAGCAACGGAGGCTGAAACTACAGCGGAACCGGCGCAGGCAGAAGGCCTGACGGTAAACACCACAGATCCCATCGAGATTTCCTTCAGCTGGTGGGGCGGCGATTCAAGACACGAAGCTACCCTGGCTGCAGTGGATGCATTCATGAAGAAGTATCCGAATATTACGGTAAAAACTTCTTATTCTGCATGGGACGGCTGGGAAGACAAGATGTCATCTCAGTTTGCCACAGGAACAGCGCCTGATGTGAACCAGATTAACTGGAACTGGATTACTTCCTTCAGTTCAGACGGAAGCGCTTTCTATGATCTGAACAAGTTATCCGATATTCTGGATCTGTCACAGTTTTCTGAAGATTACCTGGCTCAGTGTACGGTTGCAGACAAACTGCAGGGCGTTCCGATCTCCATGACGGGAAGAATCTTCTACTGGAACAAGACTACATACGATCAGGCAGGAATTGAGACTCCGAAGTCTCTGGCCGATTTAAGAGCAGCCGGAAAGGTATTCCAGGAAAAGCTTGGCGACGATTACTATCCTCTGGCTATGAACGAGTATGACAGAACCATCTTCATGGTTTACTACTTAGAGTCCAAGTACGGAAAAGCCTGGGTAGAAAACAATGAACTTCAGTATTCCGAAGATGAGATCAAAGACGGACTGGAATTCATTCAGTCTCTGGAAGCAGATCACGTGATTCCGTCCATCGCAACCATCGCAGGCGACGGCGCAGCTTCCTTCGACAAGAACCCGAAATGGATGGAAGGCAAATACGCAGGCATCTTCGAGTGGGATTCTGCGGCAACCAAGCAGCAGGGCGCATTAAATGAAGGCCAGGAATTCGTAGTAGGGGAAGAATTTGCAGATATGGGCGACTATAAGGGCGGCTTTGCGAAGGTTTCCATGTGCTTTGGTATTTCTGAAAATACAAAGTATCCGGCTGAGTGTGCGGCACTGGTCAACTTCCTGTTAAATGAAGAAGAGGGTGTTAAGATCCTTGGTTCGGAAAGAGGAATCCCATGTTCCGCAGAAGGCCTTAAGATCTGTGAAGACAACGGCCTGTTAAATGAACTGGTAGCAGAAGCAAACTCCAAGGTTTTAAGCTATGTTTCCTTCCCGCTGGATCCGAAATTTGAAGCAAGTGCATTAAAGGCAACAAACGAAGGCGTTTACTGGGATGTCATGGCAGGCTTAAGCTACGGCGATTACGATATTGATGAAGCTGCAGAAGTACTGATTGACGGTGTAAATAAAGTGTTAAGTAAATAATGAGTGACAGTCAGCGGCCGCCGGTAACGGAGGCCGCTGCGCAGGAAAGAGGAGGTAACGGTATGAAGCAACCAGCGGCTCAGAGTGCAACCGCAGAAAGAAGGAGCTTTAAGAGGATCGTAAAAGAAAATAAAGGCTTTTTCTTCATACTGCCGTGGCTGATCGGATTTCTTATCTTTAAAGTATATCCGTTTGGATCATCACTTGTATACAGTTTTACGGACTATCATTTGTTTGACGGAGTTTCCAAAGTTGGCCTGATGAACTATGATGAGATTATCCATACCAAGAAAATTGTAAAAGCCTTTGTGGTTACGATGAAGTATGCGTTCATGACCGTACCGCTGAAACTGGTTTTTGCGTTATTTATTGCATATATTCTGAACTTTAAATTAAAGGGAGTCAATCTCTTCCGTACGGCTTACTATATTCCGTCTATTCTGGGCGGATCCATTGCCATTGCTGTGCTGTGGAAAGCAGTATTTAAGGACGACGGTATTATAAACATGCTGCTGAGCTATATGGGGATTGAGGGTCCTAACTGGCTGGCAAGCCCCTCTCATGCGCTGTTTGTAATCTGCCTGCTGAGAGTCTGGCAGTTTGGTTCGGCCATGGTGATTTTCCTGGCGGCCTTAAAGGGTGTGCCGGAAGATTTATACGAGGCGGCCTCCATCGACGGAGCCGGAAAATGGAGACAGTTTTTCAGCATTACAGTTCCGCTGATCACCCCGGTTATTTTCTACAATCTGGTTACCCAGCTGTGCCAGGCGTTCCAGGAATTCAACGGACCGTTCATCATTACCCAGGGCGGACCGCGTAATTCGACCATGCTGATCTCCATGCTGATTTATAACAATGCGTTCAAGAGCTACGAAATGGGTCTGGCAAGCGCCCAGGCATGGCTGCTGTTCCTGATTGTTATGACCTTTACGGCGGTTGCATTCTTCAGCCAGAAGCACTGGGTCTACTATTCAGATGAGGACGGGAGGTAAAAAAGATGACGAGAGAGACAAGAAAGACTGTCAATACAATCGTGCGCTACGTAGTGCTGATTGTAGTAGGCTTCATCATGATTTATCCGTTGATCTGGATGGTTGGGGCTACATTTAAAACAAATAATGAGATATTCAGCGGAATTGGATTTATACCGAAGAATCCGACTCTGGACGGCTATAAAAATGCGTTGAAAAGCTATGGCGGTGATATTGACATTTTTAAGGCCATGATCAATACATACTCTATCGTATTGCCGAAGGTAGTATTTACAATTGTATCCGCCACTGTAACGGCGTATGGATTTGCCAGGTTTGAGTTTAAGGGAAAAAAGTTACTCTTTGCAGTCCTGATGTCCACGCTGTTCCTTCCTCAGGTCGTACTCAATGTGCCGCAGTTCGTTCTGTTCAATAAATTTGGCTGGATCGATTCCCCCATTTATCTGGCGCTGATCGTACCGACTCTGTTTGCGACGGACACGTATTTCGTATTCATGCTGATTCAGTTCTTAAGAAACATTCCCAAGGAACTGGAGGAAGCGGCTACCATTGACGGCTGTGGTTCTATCAAGACCTTATGGTACGTGATTGTGCCAATGTTAAAGCCATCGATTGTATCGTGTGCGTTATTCCAGTTTATGTGGTCTTCCAATGACTTTATGGGACCGCTGCTTTATGTCAACACACCGGCCCGTTATCCGGCCTCCATCTTTGTGAAGATGTCTATGGACGCGGATACCGGTTTCGAGTGGAACCGTGTGCTGGCGATGTCCCTGATTTCGATCATTCCGTCTTTAATCGTGTTCCTGCTGGCTCAGGATCAGTTTATCGACGGTATTGCAGCGGGCGGCGTAAAGGGTTAAGTGAATGGCGGAGGTTGCTGTACCTCCGCCTGTTTTTTGTCTTCCTCTGAGTAAAACTGAGAGAATTAAGGTGTTGCAATCTTCGGACGTCAAAGGTATACTAAATCTATTACGTATTTATGGCAGGGAGTGTGGGATATGGCAGTTACAATTAAGGATGTGGCAAAAAAAGCAGGGGTGTCTTACTCTACGGTATCCAGAGCCTTAAACGATCCGAACGCGGACAAATCCGATAAAAAGAAACGTATTTTAAAAATTGCAGAAGAGATGGGATATGTGCCGAATCAGGCGGCGATTCAGCTGAAGATGTCGCGGTCCTATGTGATTGGACTTTATTTCTCTACCATCAGCAAGATGAGTTCCCCCTTTGTTCTTCACGATGTGCTGACCGGGGTTTACAGCGTGGTGGGAAGCAAATATAATGTCATTGTCAAAGGTATCGATATGCATGAGCCGGGGACGCTGAACCCCTCTTTTTTGGACGGGATTATCGTGCTCACGCAGAAGGATGACGATCTGGAGTTTATGGATGAAGTACTGAATAAGGAGATTCCCATGGTGGCGATCTGCCGGACGGTATTTTTGGATGTGCCCAACGTTACCACAGATGAGGCCGGAGCGATGGAAAAGGCCATGGATTATCTTCTGGAAAACGGGCACCGCAGAATCGGAATTATCGAAGGCAATTCAAATCTGGATTCTACGAGAATGCGTCACCGCGGCTGGCGTGCCTCCATGATAAAATACGGTCTGGATCCGGACAGTCTGCCGGTGGAACATGGTACATACCGCTATGCCAGCGGATATCAGGCGGCTAAGAGGCTTCTGGAGCAGGATCTGACTGCTATTTTGAGCTTTAACGACGAGATGGCATTCGGAGCCCGTGAGGCGATTAATGAGGTGGGGTTAAAGGTGCCGGACGATATATCGCTGGTCGGCTTCGATAACTGGGACCTGTCGGGGTACGCGAATATGAAGCTGACTACCGTGGAGCGGAACATGGGTGAGATCGCCCGGGAAGGGACGAAGATTCTCCTGCGCCGTCTGGAGGATGGTGTCATAGATAACCGGCGGATTTATCTGGAAAATAAATTGATTATACGGGAAACCGTAAAAAATCTGAATATTTAGCTGCATCATATGAGGTACGCCTCTCCGGCGCGAAGCTGATTCGCGGGAGAGGCGTTTTTGATCGTACTTGACAATTGCCTGAAATATGGTATAACTTAATAGTTAGGAACCGAACTATATAATACATAAGGTCAGTAAAACCTGGAGGAATACAATGGACACCGGAAAACTTATCAATAAAATATCCATCCGCTTAAGGCGCAGATCAGAAAAAATGGGAAAAAATTTTGGAATTACAGAGATTCAGGGAAGGATTCTGGATTTCATACTGGTTGACGGCAGGGACAGGCCGCTGTACCAGAAGGACATTGAAAAAGAATTTGGACTGCGTCCGTCTACGGCTACGGAGCTTCTGAAAACACTTGAGAGCAGAAAGATGATCCAGAGGGTCAGCAGTGAGGAAGACGGGAGATACAAAAAAATTCAGTTTACGGAGGCGGCGGATGATATCAGAACTGCGCTGCAGCAGGAGATCCAAAAGACGGAGGAACTGCTCATAGAGGGGATCACCCAGGAGGATTTAAATACATTTATGAGGGTCGCGGAAACCATGCTTGCGAACCTGGAACGATAAAAAGGAGGAAATGATGTCAAAGAATAACTCGTTATCAGATGATTTTACACAGGGAAGTATCGTGGGAAAGCTTGTTAAATTTATGATTCCTGTGCTTGGAGCCCTGATCCTGCAGGCGATGTACGGCGCGGTTGATCTGCTCGTTGTGGGACAGTTTGGAACGGACGCGGGCATCTCGGCAGTAGCCACGGGAAGCAATGTCATTAACCTGGTTACATTCGTTATAACCGCCCTGGTCATGGGCGTGACGGTTTTGATCAGCCGATATCTGGGAGAGAAGCGGAATGAACGGATCGGCGGTGTTATTGGCGGAACGGTCTGTTTTTTTGTAATATTCACCGTGGTGATTATGGCCCTGCTTCTGCTTATGGCCCCAGTGTTTGCATCGCTTCTCAATGCCCCGGAGCAGGCCTATGAGCTGACGGTTCAGTATGTAAGAATCTGCGGTGTGGGAATTGTATTCGTAGTGGCATATAACGTGATCAGCGGTATTTTCCGTGGGCTTGGCAACTCAAAGCTTCCTCTGATCTTTGTATTGATTGCCTGTATCGTCAATGTTATTGGAGATCTGCTTTTTGTAGCAGTCTTTCATATGAATGTAGCGGGCGCCGCGCTGGCCACGATTCTGGCCCAGGCGGTCAGCGTGGTCCTGTCCCTGCTGATTATCCGCAGACAGGAACTCCCGTTTACGGTAAAAAGAAGCGATATCCGGTTTAACCGCGAGATTCCGATCTTTCTGAAGCTGGGAATACCGTTGGCGCTTCAGGAATTGCTGACAAATATATCATTTTTAATTCTCTGTGCCATCGTAAACGGTATTGGTCTCGAGGCCTCTTCCGGCTATGGAATCGCTCAGAAGGTTATCTCCTTTGTCATGCTGATTCCTTCCGCTCTGATGCAGTCCATGTCGGCCTTTGTGGCCCAGAATGTGGGCGCAGGAAAAGAGGAGCGGGCCAGGAAGGCGATGCTCACAGGCATGGGGCTTGGCGTCTGTGTCGGAGTGCTTATCTTTGGGGTCACATTTTTCAGAGGGGATCTTCCGGCGTCGCTGTTCACCGCCAATGAGGCATATATTATGCGTGCGGCGGAGTACTTAAAGGGCTTCAGCTTTGAGGCGGTTCTTACCTGTATTGTATTCAGCTACATCGGTTACTTTAACGGTCACGGCATGTCGCTCCCTGTTATGCTGCAGGGAATAACCGCGTCATTTCTTGTGAGAGTGCCGCTGTCATATGTGTTCAGCCTGAAGGAAGGTGCCAGCCTGTTTGATATCGGACTGGCGGTACCGCTGGCGTCGGTGTATGGGGTTGTGTTTTTTACGGTGTGGTATGTGTGGTACCGGAAGCGTGCGGTCCGGAAGAAGTAAAATTTCATTTCAATTGCCGTACACCGTCTCCCGTTATATAATAAGTCATATCGGCCAGTGCCGGTAAATAAATCAAAGGAGGTGAACACAATACACAGAGGTCATAAACACGATGCGGCGTATTCCATTGATTTCTATGCCTGTGAATCAAGGCTTCGAAGCTGGAATGCGGGGCTCAAGATGGCGGTGGGCATGGCGGCGCTCTGCCTGTGCATCGCGGCGGACAAACTGGCGGTGTCGGTATTTGTAATTCTTACCATGGCCTGCATAACGGTGATTGCAGGAGGTCTGGCGCCGGTACGGTATCTAAAACTGCTGACTATTCCGCTCGCTTTCCTTTTTATGGGAACTGTGGCGATTGCGGTGGGAATATCGCGAAAGCCCTATGGCGACTGGTATCTCAGTGCTCCGTGGTTTTCACTCTATGTGACGAAGGCCGGGCTTATCCAGGCGGTGCGGCTGTTTACCAGAGCGCTGGGGGCTGTGAGTGCCATGTACATGATGACGCTTGCCACACCGGCCAGCGAGATGATCGGAGTCATGAAGCGGATTCACGTGCCGAAAATGATCGTGGAACTGATGTACCTGATTTACCGCTTCATTTTCGTGCTGAGCGATACTTACAGCCAGATGAAACAGGCCGCGGGCTCCCGGCTCGGAACCTGTGATTTCAGGACATCCTGCCGCACCTTCGGAAGTACCGCCGGTAATCTGCTGGTGATATCGTTAAAAAAGGCGGACACGTATTATGACTCTCTATTATCCCGGTGTTACGACGGAGATCTCTGTTTCCTGGAGGAGGAGAAAAGGATTAAGGCCGGCCAGGCAGCGGCGGCGGTGGGATATCTGCTGATGACTGCGGCAGTATGGCTGGTGTTCTGACGACTGCGGCGGGGAACCGTCCTGTGGCCATGAACTGTGTGTTCCGGCAGGAGTACAGGGAAAATGAGAGAAAAGGCGGTGAGTATGTGGAGGTGAACGGAGGAGATGTGATTCTGGAGACAGAGCATCTCTGTTATTCCTATGACGGGAAGAAAATTGCGCTTCAGGATGTGAATGTATCAGTCAGACAGCGGGAACGGATCGCGGTGCTGGGATCCAACGGAGCAGGAAAATCCACGTGTTTTCTGAATCTGAACGGGGTGCTGACGCCGGATTCCGGAAGAATCTTATACCGGGGGACTGAAATTACGAAAAAGAACCGGAAGGAACTGCGCAAACACGTTGGAATCGTGTTTCAGGAGGCGGATAACCAGATTATTGCGTCGACTGTGGCGGCGGAGGTATCTTTTGGCCCCATGAACTTAAAACTCCCGGTCACGGAAGTGAAACGGCGCGTGGATGAAGCCCTTGAATGCATGAATTTAACGGAAATGAAAGACCGGCCGCCCCATTACCTGAGCGGCGGTGAAAAGAAACGGGTCTGTATTGCCGATATTGTTGCGATGGAGTCGGAGCTCTTTCTGTTTGATGAGCCGACGGCGTCGCTGGATCCGCTGAATGCGGCGATTTTTGAGGCGGTTCTGGATAAGCTGTGGAATATGGGGAAAACTCTTTTAATTTCCACCCATGATGTGGATTTTGCCTGGAGATGGGCGGACAGGGCGCTGGTATTTTCCGGAGGGCGCCTGATTGCGGATGACGCGCCGTGCCGCATTTTCCAGGATGAAAGCGTGATAGCGCAGGCAAATCTAAGAAAACCGGTCCTGATGGACGTGTGCAGCCGGCTGGCGGCCCACGGGATTGTGCCGGATGGTACATATGTGAAGGATACGGAGGAACTGGAACAACTGCTGTGCCGGTAAGAACAGGAATGGACAATGTCAAATGTATTTGACAGCCGGAGTTAGTTAAGTGTACAATACAATAGAATTACGCAAGAGGTGCCTGTGAAATTCTCCGCAGGATAATAGGGAAAAGGGTGAAAGTCCCTTACGGTCCCGCCGCTGTAAAAGAGGAGCAGGGCTCAATAGATCACTGGGTAACCGGGAAGATGAGCTGCTGTGTTGAACCTTGAGTCAGAAGACCTGCCTGTTGCGATACGATGCGTCCGGTTACGAGCGATGACCGGAGGCCGATGCCCCCTTTTGCGTCCGGAAATCCGGATATTTCCGTGAAAACAGGAGATAGAAGCGAAGTGGAGGGGCTGTCGTTAAAGTACCGGTCTGATGAGTGGGAATCATCGGATAAGGTGCTTATTTTTTTGAAGGGAGAATAGAAATGACGAAGAAAGAAAGAAGAATCATGACACTTGCAGTCGCATTTGCATTTGTGTTCGGCGTGATGCCGGTCTCGTATGCGATGCACATTATGGAGGGGTATCTGCCCTTTGGCTACTGTCTGGCATGGGGGGCTGTCTGCGTGCCGTTTCTGGCAGCAGGATTTTTCTCTATCCGCCGCACACTGGGGCAGAACAGAAAGAACATTACCGTGCTTGCCATGGCCGGGGCGTTTATTTTTGTGATCTCATCCCTGAAGATTCCGTCTGTTACGGGAAGCTGTTCCCATATGACAGGAACCGGTCTGGGAGCGATCCTGTTCGGACCGGCCTCCGTGAGCATTCTCGGAATTATCGTACTGATTTTCCAGGCGGTGCTGCTGGCACACGGGGGACTGACGACACTGGGGGCCAATACCTTCTCCATGGCGATTGCGGGGCCGTTCGTGGCCTTTGGTATCTATAAATTATGCGGAAAGCTAAAGGTAAACCGTTATGTATCCGTATTTCTTGCGGCTGCCCTTGGCGATCTCTTTACATACTGCGTAACCAGTTTTCAGCTGGCGTTAGCCTATCCTGCGGAGCCGGGCGGTGTGGCTTTATCGGCGGTGAAGTTTTTGGGCGTGTTTGCGCCGACACAGCTGCCGCTGGCCCTGATTGAAGGAATACTCACCACGGTTATCATCATTGCACTGGAATCCTATGCCGGGCCGGAGCTAACCAGTATTGGATTTGCAAAGCCACACCACTAAGTTCGTGAAAAACCTCACTAAGTGGAGATGACATGTATCGCACGTAAGCGGCCAAAGGACGTCCGCCAAGTGCTCGTAACGAGGAGGCAAAATAAGATGGATAAGAATAAGAAAATAATTGTAACCGTTTTACTGGTCATTGCCTGTCTGATCGCAATCGTTCCCCTGTTTGCGCTGAAAGGTGCAGAATTTGGGGGATCTGATGATGCGGGAAGCCAGATGGTGGCGGAGATCCGCGGAGAAGAGTATGAGCCGTGGTTCACTCCGGTTATGGAAACCCTGATACAGGGCGAGCTCCCAGGGGAGGTGGAAAGCCTGCTGTTCTGCGTTCAGACCGGAATCGGCGTCGGCATCATGGCTTTCGTAATGGGACGTTTCGTAGAACGGAAGAAATGGATGACGAAAGCAGAGAACAGTTAAATATACAGTTATCAGAGCCGGGAAACTGCCTTAGATGTAGTATCCCGGTTTTTTTCTGTTGCGGCAGGAAGCAAGAAATGTGATAAAACCGGTTTTGTTTTCTGATATAATAAAGAAAAAAAACGGAGGGAAAGCGTATGGGAAATCAGACGGAGGCGGTGGATCAGCAGGAGGCAGGCGCCGCTAATCATAAAAGAAATAATATAGAAGAAATAGCGGCAGTAATAGATTATATAGAAGAGCATTTGATGGAAGAGAAGATGGATTTAGAGAGTATAGCCTCCATCTTTCATTATTCCAGATACCATCTGCACCGGATGTTTGCATCTGTGGCCGGCTTTCCCCTGCACACCTATCTTACGAGGCGCAGGCTGACTGAGGCAGCCCGGCTGCTGGTATGGACAGACCGCCCGGTTCTGGAGATCGCGCTGGCGTCCGGATACGAGACACAGCGATCATTTTCCAGAGCGTTTCAGAAGTACTTTCAGCACAGCCCCTCCCGCTACCGGAAAAAAGGGGATTTTTTCCCTCTTCAGCTGAAATACGATGTTTTCCGCCGGGAAAAGCTGCGGGGAGACAGGATAATTACTGTAACCATGAGGGAAGCGAAGGAACTGTCTGTCGTCGGTTACTGTAGTTCCACAAAGGGCGGATTTGCAGGAATCGGAAGATGCTGGAGACGGTTTCATGCAAAAAAGGACAGAATTTCCGGGTGTACGAATGAGGAATTCCTGATCGGGATCAATGACTACTCCTATTACCCCTGTAAGGGACTGGATCAGGCCTTTCGGTATATTGCGGGCGCGGAGGTCATGCAGGGATACACAGTTCCGAAGGGAATGCAGAAATTTACACTGCCGGCTGGCCGCTGTGTCGTGTTTTCTTTCCGCGGAAGAAATGAGGACAGCCTTCAGCCTGTGGTGGAGTATATTTATGGGAATGGTTTCCGGATTCTACCTGTCGGTTTGACGAGGACAGACGGTATGATTTTGCCCGATATGGGGAACAGTTGGACGAACATGGGGAAAGTGAGATTCAGCTATGGGTGCCGGTTATGTGAATCCCCGTTTTT
This sequence comes from Hungatella sp. SL.1.14, assembly GCF_024460495.1. NCBI lineage: Bacteria > Bacillati > Bacillota > Clostridia > Lachnospirales > Lachnospiraceae > Hungatella > Hungatella sp. SL.1.14. Next base: position 143,377 of record NZ_JANFYJ010000012.1, read on the forward strand.
GATTTCATAGAAATGTTTTCAGACACGTTCCGGGCTGGGGAGCCCGGTGAGCCGGACTCCCCATGTTTTTTGGCAGACAGATACTTTTAAATCGGATCAGTCAGATAAATTAATTCCTGTTATCATCATAGTTCCATTTACGTCATGAAAGACAATCGTGCCATTTTCGCCCATCATTACACCAGCGCCGCAGAATTCAAGCTCCGATTCCTGCACTGCGGCGATGGTGTCTCTTACTTTCTGTGTAAACAGAGTATCTGCCCCGAGTGCAGTAAAATCCTCCCGCGTCTCAAGCTCCCGGCCGTCTCCGGATTCCAGAGTAATGCAGACTGGATAGCCGCATAGATCTGCCAGTTCCTCCATATCGGCCGCCGCGACGGCTTTTTTTATTTTCTGCGCAAATGCGGCGGCTCTTTCTGTTTCTGACGTGCTTTCTTCCGGTGTTTCGGGGGCATGCTCCTGAGAATCCGGAGGAACGGTTTCGGCGGTTTCCGCGATTGTGTTGATTTCTGTGTTTTCCGTATTTTTTTCATATGTAGAAGAGACTGTCTCAGAAGAAGCAGAGGATGCCGGAGCACAGCCGGAAATACCCATGGATACTGACAGTGCCAGCGCTGCCAGGCTGTTAAAATGCTTCATATAGATTCGTCCTCCTTTCCACGTATTCAGTGGCAGTATACCACCCCGTCAGTGAGGAATCAACTTGAGAATAATTCTCAGGGATTCCTTCATTGCTGCGGTCTGTAAACAGGAACCAGAACCGTCATACCTGAAAATTTTCATTTGAGGGCCTGAAAATTTCCACCAAGATTCATCTTTTCTATTGTCATGGAAAATGCTATACTAACATTATCTATTGTCTAAGGAGAAACTGTGAAATGAAAAAACTGATATCATGGAATGTAAATGGCCTTCGTGCGTGCGTGGGAAAAGGCTTTTTAGATTATTTTAAAGAAGTGGACGCGGATATTTTCTGTATTCAGGAGAGTAAGCTCTCAGAAGGGCAGATTGAACTGGAGCTGCCAGGCTACCATCAGTACTGGAACTATGCGGAGAAGAAGGGGTATTCCGGCACCGCAATGTTCACCAAAGAAGAACCGTTATCTGTGGCATATGGAATCGGAATCGAGGAACACGATCATGAAGGCCGTGTAATAACCGCCGAATTCTCAGATTACTATGTGGTTACCTGCTACACCCCCAATTCCAAGGATGGTCTGGCGCGTCTGCCTTACCGTATGGTATGGGAGGATGCATTTCTCCGGTATTTAAAAGGGCTGGAAGAGAAGAAACCGGTTATTTTCTGCGGCGATTTAAATGTGGCCCATAAGGAAATTGATTTGAAAAATCCGAAGACAAACCGGAAGAACGCCGGTTTTACAGACGAAGAGCGAGGAAAGTTTACGGATCTTCTCGATGCAGGATTTATCGATACGTTCCGATGGTTCTATCCGGACAGAGAAGAGATATACTCCTGGTGGTCCTACCGGTTCAGCGCGAGATCTAAGAATGCAGGATGGAGAATTGATTATTTCTGTGTCTCAGAAGCGCTGAAGGACAGGCTGGTCAGTGCGGATATCCATACGGAAGTACTTGGCTCCGACCACTGCCCTGTGGAACTGGTGATTGAATAGAAGAATTTCTGATTTCCATATTCAGGCGATCAGACGCAGGCGGCGATTAAGGAACGGGGAGACGAAAGACTGAGATGAATTTATTAACAATAGAACACTTAACAAAATCATACACGGAGCGGCTTCTCTTTGATGATACCAGCTTCAGCATCAACGAGGGAGAAAAGATCGGCCTCATCGGTATCAATGGGACGGGAAAATCGACTCTGTTAAAGATCGTGGCAGGACTGGAGGAGCCGGATGAAGGGAGCGTGGTGCGCGGACGGAATCTGGATATCCGCTTTTTGTCACAGAATCCGAAGTTCCATGAGGGCGATACGATACTGGAAAGCATCGTCCGTGAGAATGAGGGACATGCCCACGCTTCGCTGAACGCAGGTGAGGGTGACTTTCCGATGTGGGATCTGGAGAGTCAGGCGAAAACCATGCTCACAAAGCTGGGATTCACGGATTTCGATGACCGTGTGGAGACTCTGTCGGGCGGACAGAGAAAGCGGGTTGCGCTGGTAAGCGTCCTCCTTTCCACCCCTGATTTACTGGTCTTGGATGAGCCGACCAACCATTTAGACAGCGCCATGGCGGACTGGCTGGAGACGTATCTGCGACGTTTTAACGGAGCGCTCTTAATGGTAACCCATGACCGGTATTTTCTGGACAGTGTGACGAACCGGATCGTGGAACTGGACAAAGGTAAATTATACAGCTATCAGGCCAATTACGAAGGATATCTGGAGCAGAAGGCGCAGCGCCTCGATATGGAGCAGGCCACGGAACGCAAAAGACAGTCCATCTTAAGGGTGGAGCTGGAATGGATGCAGCGCGGCGCCCGGGCCCGGTCAACCAAGCAGAAGGCCCATATTGAGAGGTTTGAGACACTGCGTGATCAGAAGGGGCCGGAGGCGGATCAGAATGTGGAGCTGGACTCCGTATCCAGCCGTCTGGGCCGCACGACGGTGGAGCTGGAGAGCATCAGCAAGGCATTTGGCGATAAGGTTCTGATGAAAGATTTTACTTATATCTTTTTAAAAAATGACCGCATTGGCATCATCGGACCCAACGGAAGCGGAAAGTCGACGCTGATGAAGATAATCGCCGGATGGCTTGAGCCGGATGGAGGCACAGTGACCGTCGGCCAGACCGTTAAGATGGGATATTTTTCCCAGGAAAATGAGGCTATGGACGGAAGCGTCAAGGTGATCGACTATATTCGCGGGGCCGCAGAGTATGTGAAGACGAAGGATGGCAGCATCAGCGCCTCTCAGATGCTGGAACGTTTTCTGTTCCCATCCAGTATGCAGTATACCGTGATTGATAAGCTTTCCGGAGGGGAAAAAAGGCGGTTATATCTGCTTCGCATCCTGATGGAAGCGCCCAATATCCTGCTGTTAGACGAACCGACAAATGATCTGGACATTCAGACGCTGACGATTCTGGAGGATTATTTAGACAGTTTTCAGGGGATCGTAATTACTGTCTCCCATGACCGGTATTTTCTGGATCGTGTGGTGCGGCGTATCTTTGCCTTCGAGGGTGAGGGCCGTGTGACCCAGTATGAGGGCGGCTATACGGATTATCAGGCGGCATTTGCACAGAAGTATCCGGAAGGCGTGCTTCCGTCTGGAGTGGGAGCCGGCAAAAAGTCTTCCGATGCAAAAGAGGGAAAGAAGACTGTCGGTAAGCCTAAGGGAGAGCAGAAACTGAAGTTTTCGTTCAAAGAACAGAGGGAATGGGATACCATAGAGGAGACAATTGCGGCTCTGGAGGAGAAGATTGCGGATTTGGACGCACAGATTGAGCAGTGTGCCAGCAATTATACTAAATTGAGTGAATTAATGGAAGAAAAGAGAATACAGGAACAGCTTCTTGAAGAGAAGATGGAGCGCTGGATGGTTTTAAACGATCTGGCGGAGCAGATTGAGAAGCAGTAACTTGTCTTATGCGGGGGCCGGAATGGGAAGTGAGACCACCGGCTGATTTGACCGGCATCGGAGGAAACGACGGATAGAGGAGATAAGCGGTATGGAAGGATACAGAATTGCTAAGCAGGACAACAGAATTTATTCCATGGGACTTACCGTAGTTGATGGCGGGATTCATGTGTGCGTAGCTGCACAGGGAGAGAGATGTGATCTCCTTTTATACCACAGCGGGGAAGAGACCGAATATGTACGGCTGCATTTTTCGGAGGAGGTAAAGCACGGGGATGTCTGGAACATGACTGTTCTGGGCGATGACTTTTCCGGTCTGGAGTATTGTTTCGAGATTGACGGAAAGGTATTTGCCGACCCTTACGGGAGACAGTTTACGGGACGGGAGGTCTGGGGAGATTTGTCGGCAGCAGACCGTCCCATGAGAACGCCGGTTGTTATAGAGGATTTTGACTGGGATGGGGATAAGCCTTTAAAGATTCCGTATGAAGAGATGATTCTTTACCGGGCGCATGTGAGAGGCTTTACAAAGCATTCCACCTCCAGAACGAAAGACAAGGGAACTTTCCGGGCGATGATAGAAAAAATTCCATATTTAAAGGAACTGGGAGTTACGAGTCTGGAACTCCTTCCCGTCAATGAGTTTCCGGAGCTGATGATGCCGGAGCATGTGGATGGCAGTCCCTACGCTGTGGATAAACCCACTGGAAAATTAAATTACTGGGGATATACCCCCGGCTATTACTTCGCGCCCAAGGCTTCCTACAGTTCCGGTAACGGCAGGCACCCGGTATCAGAGTTTAAAAATCTTGTGAAGACGTTTCATCAAGCGGGAATGGAAGTGATAATTGAGCTTTATTTTACCGGTAAGGAGAATCCGGCCTTCGTTCTCGACGCGGTTCGCTTCTGGGCGGAGGAGTTCCATGTAGACGGGATTCACCTCGTAGGATTTGCACCCAATGACCTGATCGGGCGCGATCCGTATTTGAGCGGTACCAAGCTGTTTTCTACTTCCTGGATGGGCGTTCCGGGCGGGCATGAAAAGCACCTGGCAGAGTATAATGACGGTTTTCTGGTGGATATGCGCCGGGCGTTAAAAGGGGACGAGGACGAGATGAATCATCTGATCTTCCGAAGCAGGCGCAACCCGGCGGATTTCGGTGTGATTAATTATATGGCCAACACCAACGGTTTTACACTGATGGACATGGTATCGTATGATACGAAACACAATGAGGCCAACGGTGAGGGCAATCAGGACGGTAATTCCTATAACTACTCCTGGAACTGCGGCGTGGAAGGACATACAAGGCGGAAAAAGATCGTGGAGCTGCGCAGAAAGCAGATCAGAAATGCGGTTCTTATGCTGTTCTTAAGCCAGGGAACACCGCTTCTTCTGGCCGGGGACGAGTTCGGCAATTCCAAGGACGGCAACAACAATTCCTACTGCCAGGATAATGAGGTCTCATGGCTGAACTGGAACCTTCTGAAAACCAACCGGGACATCTATGAGTTTACAAAGGCGGTGATTGCCTTCCGAAAGAGCCATCCGGTATTTCATATGGCCGGGGAACCGAAAATTATGGATTACTTATCCTGCGGCAGGCCCGATGTATCGTACCACGGCGTGAAGGCGTGGCGGCCGGAATTTGAGAATTTCCGGAGGCAGATCGGTATTATGTACTGCGGAGAATATGGAAAGAAACCGGATGGCACCGCGGATGACAGCTTCTTTGTAGCCTATAACATGCATTGGGAGCCGCATGAATTCGATTTGCCGAATCTGCCGAAGAAGCAGAAATGGTATATTGTGTTTAACACGGACGATAAGGAATTTAACGGTATGTATCAGGAGAGGCCGGGCGATGGAGAAGATGTGGAGAAGAAAGGCGGAATGCCGGTGATGGAGACCAGGCAGTTTGAGGTGCCGCCCAGGACGATTGTGGTGTTTGTAGGGAAATAAATACTTGTGGCCCTGTCTGTATGGACGGGGCCACAAGTTTATTGCAGTCTGCGAAAACTGTTTTTATGGATGTTTATTTAATAACTGAGCCTCGATACTCAAAACATCCGGTAGTATAAGCTTAATCCCCTTGCGTTGGAGTGCAAGTACCCGTTTTGCCTTTTGTAATAGTTCCCGTTCAAAAGCACCATTTACTTGAACCGGAATATTGGAAACACTGTCGATGTACTCGTTTTTTATGTAGTAATTAGTAACAGGACACATATTTTGAATTAAAAATGCTTTTTCGCGCCCTAAAACTTCACCAAAAGTAATCGTATCACAGCATTTATACTTCTGAAGTTTGGTATTATAATATCTGCGATATTTAGCTACTTGGGAAGAAAAGGGAATTAACCAATATAGCCCTGTTCTTTGGTCTTCGAAGGCATAAAAGCAAGGGCGGTCATGAGGTTGTCCGCTAATTGTTTCTTTGTTTTTCATTAACATTGTATCAGGAAAATCGATAAAGTACTGATCGTTAATGTAATAAAAATGTCCTTTGTCCATTGGGAATACCTCTTAGTAATAAATAAACTCCATTCTTATGAATGGAGTTTAAAGCATTTGAACTCGACCTTTTGATGAGTCGCATATCGAGTAGCGACAAACATTTGAACTCGACCTTATTTTAGTTGTATATCGAGTAACAACAAACATTTGAGATAGCTTCCTATCTGTAATTAAATTATAGCTTCAAATGTTCTGTTTGTCAAGATGCCGGTTCAAGGAAGGCAAAAATGTCTGCCTTTTTTATTCTATGCAAATTACTCATTTTTAGTCCTCCGGATACACCAGATGTTCCTCATCGATGTCATACAAAACATGATCCAGATAGTTTGCCGCGATATACTTCGCCATCCCCAGATTCATATCTAGGTAGTTTCCGCAGTCTCTGGCGGCGGCTCCCGGAACCTCGCCTTCAAAGTCACGGATAAACTCAAAAAGCTCTGTTATGAGCGGGACGATGTCTTTCGACTCGTAATCCCCGGCCAGAAGCAGGTAGAAACCGGTGCGGCAGCCCATGGGGCCGAAATAGAGGACCCGGGAGCCGTAATCCCCGTGATTCCTTAAAAATGTCGCTCCCAGATGCTCTATGGTGTGAATTTCAGCGGTATTGATAACCGGCTCGTAATTCGGCCGGGTCATGCGTAAATCAAAGGTCGTCACGGTATGGCCGCCCGCGGTATCTTTTCTCGAAACATAGATGCCCGGCAGAAGTTTTAAATGATTGATGGTAAAGCTCGTTATTTTATCCATAAAACGTCTCCTTTCAGCAGTTCATAAACACTTATCGGTACCAGTATAACGGATGGAATGGGGAAATGGAAGGGCAGCTGTCCGCTTTTATGAAATTTCATGCATGAAAAGCAATTTTTGACTCATACCATAGTAGGAGAGATGGGGAAGGAGCGTCAGCATGGAAGAATGGTTTCATTTATCAGAAGAAGAAGCACTGGGGCGCTTAGAGGCGGCGAGATCCGGGCTTTCTTCCCGGGAAGCGGCAGTGCGGAAGGAGGAGTTCGGGCCCAATGCCCTTCGTGCGGGGGAAAAACGGAGTGCCCTTCAGGTATTTCTGGATCAGTTTAAAGATCTTCTGGTCATCATTTTAATCATAGCGGCAGTCATCTCCATGATATCGGGAGATGTGGAGAGCACCGCGGTCATCTTCGCGGTGCTCCTTTTAAATGCGGTTCTGGGCACCGTGGAACACCAGAAAGCGGAAAAGTCCTTAGACAGCTTAAAATCCCTCTCCGCACCGATGGCGGGGGTCCTTCGCGACGGCCGGAGGCAGGAAATCCTGTCTTCCGACGTGGTCCCGGGAGATATTCTGCTTCTGGAGGCGGGGGACATGGTGGCGGCAGACGGCCGCCTGCTGGAGACGCATTCCCTGCTGGTGAACGAGAGTTCCCTGACCGGAGAGTCTATTAATGTGGAAAAAAAGACGGGGAAAATAAGGGCGGAAAAGGTTCCTCTGGCGGAACAGCATAACATGGTATTTTCCGGCTCTCTGGTGGCGGCCGGCCGCGGCACGGTCCTGGTTACCGGAACCGGAATGAATACTGAGATCGGAAGGATCGCCGCTCTGATGAACAGCACGGGAGAAAAGAAAACACCGCTGCAGATCAGTCTGGACCAGTTCGGAAGCCATCTGGCAGCGGGAATACTGATCATCTGCGCGCTTGTGTTCGGACTCAGCATTTACCGCCGGATGCCGGTTCTGGATTCCCTGATGTTTGCAGTGGCCCTGGCGGTCGCGGCAATCCCCGAGGCGCTCAGTTCCATCGTCACCATCGTGCAGGCCATGGGAACACAGAAGATGGCCAGGGAACACGCCATTATCAAAGACTTAAAGGCCGTGGAAAGCCTGGGCTGCGTATCTGTGATCTGTTCCGACAAGACGGGGACCCTGACACAGAACCGAATGACGGTGGAGGAGGTTTATGTAAACAACCGTCTCTATCCGCCGGAGAATTTAAATCTTGAGAATCTGGTTCAGCGGTATCTGCTCTATGACGCCGTCCTGACAAATGACGCCTCGTGTACAGATGGAAAAATACTGGGAGATCCCACCGAAGCCGCTCTTGTCGTTATGGGGCGGAAGCTTGGAATTTCAGAAAGTGAACTGCGGCATTCCATGCCCAGGATCGGAGAACTTCCGTTTGATTCGGACCGGAAGCTGATGACGACCGTGCACCGTGTCGACGGCGTGCGGATTATGTTTACCAAAGGGGCATTGGATATTCTGCTTCCCCGCTGCGAATCGATTCTGACAGGCGAAGGGGTCCGCCCGATGCGGGAAAATGACCGTCAGCGGATCAATGAGCAAAACCTCGGCTTCTCGCGGCAGGGGCTGCGCGTGCTCACCTTTGTATACCGGAAAATGGGGGAGAAGGAGATCCTGACGGAGAAGTCGGAATCCGGGTACATATTTTTAGGAATGACAGCCATGATGGATCCGCCGAGACCAGAGTCAAAAAATGCGGTCTTAAATGCCAGAAGGGCCGGTATCAGACCGGTCATGATTACGGGGGATCATAAGATCACAGCCGCAGCCATTGCGGAAAAGATTGGAATTCTGAATGAAGGCGGAATTGCAGTGAGCGGTCCGGAACTGGACGATATGGCGGATGAGGAGCTGGACCGGAATCTGGACCGGATCAGCGTTTACGCACGGGTTTCGCCGGAGCATAAGATCCGGATTGTCAGCGCATGGCAGAAAAAAGGCCATATTGTAGCCATGACAGGCGATGGCGTCAATGATGCGCCTGCGCTGAAGAAGGCGGATATCGGCGTTGCCATGGGGAAAATGGGAACGGAAGTCTCTAAAGATGCTGCTTCCATGATCCTGACGGATGACAACTTTGCCACGATCATCAAGGCGGTAGCCAACGGCAGGAATGTGTACCGCAACATCCGGAATGCAATCAAGTTTCTGCTGTCCGGCAATATGGCTGGTATTTTAAGCGTACTGTATACATCTTTAATGGCACTGCCTACTCCGTTTGCGCCGGTGCATCTGCTGTTTATCAACCTGGTGACAGACTCCCTTCCGGCCATCGCCATCGGAATGGAGAAGGCGGAGCCGGGCCTGCTGACGAAAAAACCCAGAAACCCGAAGGAAGGAATTTTGACGAAGCGGTTCATCCTCCAGATTCTTCTCCAGGGGGCGCTGATAGCGGTCTGTACGATGACTGCCTATCATACGGGGCTGGCCACGGGAAGCGAAGCTGCGGCCAGTACCATGGCGTTTTCCACCCTGACGCTGGCGAGGCTGTTCCACGGCTTTAACTGCCGAAGCAGCCACTCTGTCTTTAAGATTGGACTGATGAGCAATTTATACAGTATTATGGCGTTTGAGGCGGGGGTGGTGCTTCTGGCCGGAGTTCTGTTTGTGCCGGGGCTTCAGACTCTCTTCTCCGTGGCCGATTTATCGGTGAGACAGCTGCTTACCATCGTGATCTTCGCGGTGGTGCCGACGCTGGTGATTCAGGCGTTTAAGACGGTGAGAGAGAGTATGCGGTAGAACCGTGGAAAATCATAAAATATCTGCAAATCAGGGGCGTTCCGGAGGCAACCTTTGGGACGTTCCCTTTTTCCGGAACCATGTAACCGTATGGTCTCTGCTTCCGGCTGCTGAACTATCATGGAGATATCTGTAAATTTAAGAAACTACTTGTGAAAAAACGTAAAATGCGATACGATAATACCATTAAAGTTTTATTCTGTAACGTGGTTATTCAGCCTTCAGAGACGGGCGGCCCGGGGAGAAAAAGAGCCGGAATATGCGGCTCCGGTAAAATGAAGATTCCGTGACAGGATTACGAAAGGACAAGAGAAGATGAAGTGGAAATACATAGCAAAGCGGCTTCTGATTGCCATACCTACCTTTTTGGGAATTACAGTGCTGGCCTTTTTTATTCTGAATCTGGCTCCCGGTTCACCTCTGGATGCACTTCTTGCGGATCCCAGGATATCTCCAGCGGAACTGGAACGAAAGCGGGTTGCCCTCGGGCTTGACAAGCCTGTGATAATCCAGTATTTCAGCTGGCTGAATCTGCTGCTCCATGGGGATCTGGGGTTCTCCTACAGTACCCAGAGGCCGGTGGCGGCCATGATCGGTGAGCGTCTTCCGGCTACGGCATGTCTGGCAGGAGCATCGATTCTGCTGTCTCTTATCGTAGCGATTCCTCTGGGGATTTATGCGGCGTCGAAGCCAAACTCAAAGAGAGATTACGTTTCGGGCGGTATTTCACTCTTAATGATGGCAACCCCCAACTTCTTTGTGGGTCTGGTCTTTATCTACCTGTTTGCCATTGTGTTTAAGATTCTTCCGTCGGGGGGAATGTATGATTCGGCGGGAGTGAAATCGGGAGCAGCGCTGATGCGCCACATGATCATGCCGTGCCTCGTACTGTCCTTCCAGCAGATCGGCGGCTGGGTCCGCCATATGCGCAGCAGTATGCTGGAGGTTATGCAGGAGGATTACATTCGGACGGCCCGCTCCAAAGGACTGAAGAAATGGGGCGTCATCTATAAGCACGGATTGAAAAATGCACTGATTCCGGTAATCACCGTGGTAGGCATGTCCATCCCGTCTCTGGTCGGCGGCGCTGTTATCACGGAACAGGTATTTGGCTGGCCGGGAGTCGGATCTTTGATGGTGACTGCGATTAATGGACGTGATTATCCGGTTATTATGGGAATTACGGTCATGATTGCGGCGGCGGTTCTGGTTGCCAATATCTTAACTGATGTGGCCTACGGACTTCTGGATCCGCGAATCAGCTACAAATAGGAGGGTAGACGAATGAAAAAAAGAGAGAATGAAAGCTACCTTTCCGAGGTACTTAGCAAATTGACAGAGCATAAGATGGCCATGGTTGGGCTCTTTATCATCACGCTGGAGATCATACTTGTGGCAGTGCTGCCGTTTATCATGCATTTGAATCCTTATGATTCGGACTATACGGCATTTTCCGCGGCGCCGAGCAGTCTCCATATACTCGGCACGGATGCCATCGGACGCGATATATTTGCCAGACTGGTTTACGGAGGCAGGACTTCCCTTCTGGTAGGTCTGCTGTCCACCATCATCAGCTGCGCCATCGGTGTTCCCCTGGGACTGATTGCAGGATATTTCCGGGGCAAGGCGGAGATTGCGATCATGCGTGTGGCGGATATCTTCATGTCCTTCCCTTCCATCGTATTAATCCTGGTTCTGGTGGCGGTAATCGGGCCGTCCATCTGGTCCGTTACCATTGTAATCGGTGTGCTGGGCTGGACTCAGTTCGCCAGACTGATTTATGCCAATGTGCTTTCTGTCTCGGAAAAGGAATATGTGGAGTCTGCAAGGGCGATCGGTACTTCTAATTATAAGATCATCACCAGGTATATTCTGCCCAACTCCTTCGCCCCGATTTTGATTGCCATCACCTTTCAGATGGCCAGTGCAATCCTGATGGAATCATCGTTAAGCTTCCTGGGAATGGGCGTACAGCCGCCGGGGGCCAGCTGGGGCAACATGCTTTATGACGCCCAGTCGATCACGGTTCTTTCCAAACGGCTCTGGATCTGGATGCCGCCGGGAATTGCCCTGCTCATTACGGTGCTCAGCATCAACTTCCTGGGGGACGGAATCCGCGATGCTCTGGATCCGAAGATTAAGATTTAAAAAGCAAAACAAACGTAGTAAGATCTACACAAAAAGGAGGACTCTATGAGAAAAAGTAAGAGTAAGATGACAAGATTGACAGCCATTGTCATGGCAGGAGCCATGGTATTGGGACTGAGCGCCTGCGGCGGAAAAGACGCAGGCAGCACAACGACTGCGGCCGGAGGTGCAGGCACAACTGCCCAGGCAGCGGGAGAGACGACTGCGGCGCAGGGATCAGCCGGCGCGGCAGCAGGCGAGAAGGTGATTACGGCGGCGGTCAGTACCGCATGGGACACCATGATGCCGATGAACACAACCAGCAATTATACCCGCATGATCTGTGACCAGATCTATGACCGTCTGACACAGTCTAAGGCAGACGGAACGTACGAGGGACGTCTGGCCAAATCCTGGACAGTAAACGATGATTCCAACGCAGTAACCTTTGAATTATATGACAATGCCGTGTGGTCCGACGGAGAACCTGTCACAGCGGCAGATGTAGTTTTCAGCTACCAGATGTACTCGGATCCCAGCGTGGATGCCAAGAGCCGTTACCATCTGCAGTACATTGCCGGTGTTGATGATTCCGGTGCAGAACTTTCCGAGGATTCCATCGAAGTAACCGCGAACGGTGATCACGAGGTAACCTTCAATTTAAAGAGCTCCATGTTCGTGGATACATTCCTCCAGGACATTGATACCGTCTTCATTATTCCGAAGCATATTTTTGAAGGCAAGACGGCACAGGAGATCAATTCCCCTGACTTATGGGCAAAGCCTGTAGGCTCCGGTCCATTTATTTACGACAGCGAGATCAACGGTGAGAGAATGGAATTTGTAAAGAATCCCAACTACCACTTAGGCGCGCCAAAGATCGACCGTCTCGTCATCCGTGTGACAGATTCTGCCTCCATGCTGGCAGGCCTGATCAATGGAGATTTGGATTTAATCGGCTACGGTTCCATCTTAATCGATGACTGGGATCTGGCAAATGAGCAGGAAAACCTGGTTGCAGAGTCGATTCCGACCACTTCCTATACCACACTGATCTTCAATACCCAGAAGCCGTATCTGACACAGGAAGTGCGCCAGGCTCTGAGCATGGCCATTAACCGTCAGGTTCTCGTAGACGCTCTGTTACAGGGCCAGGGCCAGCAGATCATAACTCCGATTGCGCCGATGAGCCCGTATTATAACAAAGATGTAACGGTATGGTACGATCCTGACAAAGCGAAGACCATGCTGGAGGAAGCCAACTTCCCGTTTGATCAGACGCTGACCTTCTATATTGCGGCAGGCAACAGCATTACCGAGCGTACAGCGGCCCTGATCGTACAGGATTTACAGAAGGTGGGCGTTAAGGTTCAGATTGAACAGGTAGACTTCCCGACCCTTATGAGCAACATGTTAGACGGCAAGCACGATATGGGAACCATCGGTTCCGGCGGTACCTTGGACCCGAGCGAGAGCCGTGAGATGATCCATCCGGACAGCTCCGTTAACTTCTGCCAGTTAAGAGATACTGAGATGACAGACTTAATCGACAAGGGCAATGCAGAGCTGACCTTCGACGCCAGAAAACCATATTTTGATGAGTATCAGGTGATGGTGAAGGAGCGTTCTGCCATGGCTTACTTGTATACCAAGAATACATTAACGGTTCATAATAAGAGGGTGACAGGCATCGATGCAGAGAATTTCGATTCCCTGAACTGGTCAACCTGGAACTGGGATGTACAGTAAGGAACTTAAGAATAAAAGTTAAGAGGGAAAATTTATGGATTCATTGCTTACGGTGGACGGTTTATCAGTCCAGTTTAATACAAAAAAAGGAATTAATACAGCGGTTGACGGCATCAGCTTTTCGGTTGGAAAAGGCGAGATACTGGGAATCGTGGGAGAATCGGGCTGCGGTAAGAGCGTAACCAGCTTGTCCATCCTGCGGCTTTTAGGAACCAACGCCCGGATATCCCAGGGAAGTGTTAAGCTGGAAGGCAGAGAGTTACTCTCCCTGTCTGAAGACGAGATGTGTAAGATCCGGGGCAATGAGATCGCCATGATTTTCCAGGACCCGATGACGGCGCTCAATCCCACTCTGACCATCGGCGACCAGCTGATCGAGCCCCTGGTGATTCATCAGGGCTTCAACAAGAAGGACGCCAGGAAGGAGGCGGTTGAGGTTCTGAAAAAAGTAGGAATCTCGGCGCCGGAAAAGCGGCTGAAAGAGTATCCCCACCAGCTATCCGGCGGTATGCGCCAGAGGGTCATGATCGCCATGGCCGTTTCCTGCGCACCCAAGCTTCTGATCGCAGATGAGCCGACTACGGCGCTGGATGTGACGATTCAGGCTCAGATTCTGGAACTCATGCTGGATTTAAGGCAGAAGATGGATACGGCGGTTATTCTCATCACCCATGACATGGGCGTGGTGGCCGAGACCGCGGATAACATCCTGGTACTTTACGCGGGCAAAGTTGTGGAATACGGATCGGTAAAAGAGATCTTTAATACCCCCAAGCATCCGTATACAAAGGGGCTCTTAAGCTCCATACCGCCTTTGGAAGAGGATGTGGAGGAACTGAACACCATAGAGGGAACGGTGCCCGGACCCGGGCAGATGCCGGCCGGATGCCGTTTCAGCCCCAGATGCCCTTATGCGGATGAACGGTGTAAGAAAGAACAGCCGGGAATCTATGAGGCAGGCGGTGCGAAGGTGAGCTGCTTTAGATACGAGGGTGATAACTATGAGAAGTGAGAATCAGGTATTACTGGAAACGAAAGATTTGAGAAAATATTTTAGCGGGAAAAAGGGTCTGTTCAACTTAAATCCTGCAGTGGTCAAGGCGGTTGATGATATTAACCTGACGATCCATAAGGGGGAGACTCTGGGACTGGTTGGCGAATCCGGCTGCGGGAAATCCACTCTGGGCAGAACCATCTTAAAGCTGATTCCCATGACCTCCGGTCAGGTAATCTATAACGGCGAAGATATTGCTGCATATGACAAGAAGCAGATGTGGGAGATGCGCAAGCGGATGCAGATCATCTTCCAGGATCCCTACAGCTCGCTCAATCCGCGAATGACGGTGTATGATCTGGTCAGCGCGCCTCTCGAGGTCTACGGAATCGGAAGCGCCGCGGAACGCAAGGAGATGGTGATCTCCATCTTAAATGACGTAGGTCTGGACAAACAGTACTTAAACCGCTTTCCCCATGAATTCTCGGGAGGCCAGCGCCAGAGAATCGGCATAGCCAGGGCTCTGATCCTGAATCCGGAGTTTGTGGTCTGCGACGAGGCGGTATCGGCTCTCGACGTGTCTGTGCGGGCACAGGTACTGAATCTGATGAAAAAGATGCAGCAGAAGAGGAACCTCACCTATTTATTCATATCCCACGATTTGAGCGTGGTTCGCCACGTCAGCGACCGTGTGGCGGTTATGTATCTGGGAAGTGTGGTTGAGATCGCCGACAAGCAGGATTTATACGGAGCGCCGCTCCATCCTTATACCAGGGCGCTGCTCTCCGCCATCCCCATCCCGGATGCCAACAGAAAGCGCAACCGCATCATCCTGGAGGGAGATGTTCCCAGTGCCTATAATCCTCCGTCCGGCTGTAAGTTCCATACCCGCTGTCCTTATGCGACAGACCGGTGCCGGGAAGAGGTACCGGCATTAAGGGATATGGGGGACGGCCATGGTGTGGCGTGCCACTTTCCGCTGAACCAGGGTTAGGGACTTTCCCGTGACGGATTGACGAAATTTCTTGACATAAGCCAGGACCCGGTGGTACTATAATCTTAGTTTATATAGAAACCTTAGAGATGACAGAGCAGGTTAAACACACGGGGCCGTAAACCCCGTTGTTTTGCCCGCTCTTTCCTTGTTTATCAGGGCTGCTGTGCTTATCGGGGCTATTATGCTTATCAGGGCTATGCTGCCGGAACGGGAAACGCCGCGGGGATATGGCTTCCCGTTTTCAAGGGGACCAGGCGGTCATCTCAGAAACGGCCGTGTCGGCTGCCGTTTATTATTACAGCAACCTGTGCGCAGAGTGTGCGGGGCGAGTTACCAGGAGGGAGAAGAAACATGGGGAAGTATGTCATTGCATTGGACCAGGGAACGACAAGCTCCAGATGTATCCTGTTTGATGAACAGGGAACGATCTGCAGCGTGGCACAGAAGGAGTTTACACAGATTTTTCCGCAGCCGGGCTGGGTGGAGCACAATCCGATGGAGATCTGGTCTTCCCAGCTGTCCGTAACCATGGAGGCGATGGGAAAAATAGGGGCGCATTACAGCGACATCGCCGCCATCGGCATCACCAATCAGCGTGAGACTACTATTGTGTGGGATAAGGAGACCGGAGAGCCGGTTTACAACGCTATCGTATGGCAGTGCCGCAGGACGGCGGACCGGATCGAGGAACTGAAAAAAGAGGAGCTTGCAGACCGGATTCGGGAAAAGACCGGCCTCATTCCGGATGCCTATTTTTCGGGAAGCAAGATCGAATGGATTTTAAATCATGTGGAAGGCGCCCGGGAACGGGCGGAGCGTGGAGAACTGCTGTTTGGAACCGTGGATACGTGGCTGATCTGGAATCTGACCAAGGGCTGCATTCATGTGACCGACTATACGAATGCATCGAGAACCATGCTGTTTGACATCCACAGAAGGTGCTGGGACGATGAGATTCTGGAGTATTTCGGAATTCCGAAGTGCATGCTTCCGGATGTAAAGCCATCCAGCTGTGTTTATGGCTACACGTCCTCCGACGTGATGGGCGGAAAGATTCCGATTGCCGGTGCGGCAGGGGATCAGCAGGCGGCGCTGTTCGGCCAGTGCTGCTTCGACGAGGGCGAAGTGAAGAATACATATGGAACCGGCTGTTTCCTGCTCATGAATACAGGGGAAAAAGCGGTTCTCTCCCGGAACGGACTGCTGACGACCATAGCGGCCAGTGAGGGAAATGAGGTGCGTTACGCGCTGGAGGGCAGTGTCTTCGTGGCAGGAGCTGCGGTTCAGTGGCTGAGAGACGAGATGCGAATGGTGAGAAGCGCGCCGCAGACGGAGGAGTACTGTGCCGCGGTACCGGATACGGGCGGCGTCTATGTGGTTCCTGCCTTTGCAGGTCTGGGGGCGCCTTACTGGGATCAGTATGCCAGAGGAACCATTGTAGGGGTGACCCGCGGTACCAGCAAGGAACAGTTTATCCGTGCCACCGTGGAATCCATGGCGTATCAGGTATATGACTTAATCGAGGCCATGCAGCAGGATTCCGGAATCTGCTTAAGGCAGCTTCGGGTAGACGGCGGCGCCTGTGCCAATAACTTCCTGATGCAGTTCCAGGCAGATCTTTTGAATACTGCCATTATCCGTCCCGACTGTATCGAGACCACCGCGCTGGGAGCCGCCTATCTGGCGGGACTGGCCGTGGGCTACTGGAAGGACAAGGAAGAGATCCGAAAGAACTGGAAGGTGTCCAGGGCCTTTGAGAGCAGTATGGAAGAGGATCAGCGCAGCCGGCTCGTAAAGGGATGGAAGCGGGCGGTGAAGTGTGCCCTGTGCTGGGCAGAGGAAGAGTAAACGCGTTCGGTGAAACTCAGAATATTTATACTTGACACCGGTCACTGTGTGTGATAGCATGAAACTAAATATGAAACCTTGAGACGACAGAGTAAGGTAGATAGACGGAGGTAATCCGTTTGTTTCCCTTACTCTTTTTGCGTAGAAGGAAAGCGCTCTTATTCCCCAAAACGCTTCGTTTCACAGGAACGAGAGGATCAATCAGGAGGAATGAAAATGGAAAGTTTGAATTACGATGCGGTCATTATTGGCGGCGGGGTAACCGGATGTGCGGTAGCCAGGGAACTGTCCCGCTATGAGCTGTCGGTCTGTGTACTGGAAAAGGAAGAGGATGTGTGCTCGGGAACATCGAAAGCCAACAGCGCCATCGCCCATGCCGGGCATGATGCCACACCAGGCTCCTTAAAGGCGAAATTCAATGTACAGGGAAGCCAGATGATGGAGCCGCTCTCGAAGGAACTGGATTTTGATTATGTGAGAAACGGTTCTCTCGTTCTCTGCTTTTCTGAGGACGATCTTCCGGCGCTGGAAGAACTCCTGGAAAAAGGGAAGCGCAATGGGGTCCAGGGGCTGGAGATAATCTCCGGAGATGAAGTCAGAAAGATGGAGCCGAACGTAACGGATACCGTGGTGGCAGCCCTCCACGCGCCGACCGGCGGAATTGTCTGCCCCTTTGGCCTTACCATCGCTCTGGCGGAAAATGCGGCAGACAACGGAGTGGAATTTAAGTTCCTGACTGAAGTAAATGAGATTAAAAAAGACGGAGAAGGCTACATTCTGGAGACAGGAAAGGGAGCCATAACAGCGAAATATATTATCAATGCCGCAGGCGTTTTCGCGGACCGCTTCCACAACATGGTCAGCAGCAGTAAAATACATATCACCCCGCGGAAAGGCGATTACTGTCTGCTGGATAAGGAGGCAGGCGGCCATGTAAGCCATACCATTTTCCAGCTCCCGGGAAAGCTGGGAAAGGGCGTTCTGGTGACGCCGACCGTTCACGGAAACTTGCTGACCGGGCCGACAGCCGTGGATATTGAGGATAAGGAAGGCAATGCCACGACGGCTGAGGAACTGGCATTTGTCACAGAGAAGTCTTCCATCGGCGTGAAAAATGTTCCATTCCGTCAGGTCATCACATCGTTTTCCGGTCTCCGGGCCCATGAGGACGGCGATGATTTTATCATCGGAGAGGCGGAGGATGCACCGGGATTTTTCGATGCGGCAGGCATCGAGTCCCCAGGTCTTACCAGCGCGCCGGCCATCGGCGTCTATTTGGCAGAGCTTGTAGCCGGAAAGGCGGGAGCAGCTCAGAAGAAGGACTGGAAGCGGGAACGCCGGGGGATTGTCCGGCCGGAGAAGATGAGTGTGGAAGAGAGGGCCGAGCTGATCCGGCAGAGACCGGAGTACGGCACGATTATCTGCCGCTGTGAAGGCGTCAGCGAAGGTGAGATTATCGATTCCATCAGAAGAACACTGGGAGCCGTGTCTCTGGATGGGGTGAAGCGCAGGGTCAGACAGGGCATGGGAAGATGCCAGGCCGGCTTCTGCACGCCGAGGACCATGGAGATCCTGTCCCGGGAACTTGGAATCACAATGGAAGAAGTCTGCAAAAATGCGCCCGGATCCAATATGCTGACCGGTCAGAAATAAGGGGGAGAATGATATGACACAACATGATATCGTAATCATCGGAGGCGGCCCTGCCGGGCTGGCGGCAGCGGTGGCTGCAAAACGGGCAGGAGCGGAAGATATCCTGATTCTGGAAAGAGACAGCTGCCTTGGCGGCATCTTAAATCAGTGTATCCACAACGGATTCGGACTTCATACGTTCAAGGAAGAGCTGACAGGCCCGGAATACGCAGCACGCTATATAGACATGGTGGAAGAGGAAAAGATTCCCTATAAATTAAATACCATGGTCATTGATATCAATCAGGAGAAAGAGATCACCGTCATCAACCGGGAGGACGGATTACAGGTAATCAGGGCAAAGGCCATCATCCTGGCCATGGGCTGCCGGGAACGTCCCCGCGGCGCCTTAAATATTCCTGGTTACCGTCCGGCCGGAATCTATTCGGCAGGTACGGCGCAGCGCCTTATGAACATCGAGGGCTTCAGCGTGGGCCGTGAGGTCGTGATCCTAGGCTCCGGCGACATCGGACTTATCATGGCGAGAAGAATGACGCTGGAAGGCGCAAAGGTGAAGGTCGTTGCCGAGCTGATGCCTTATTCCGGCGGATTGAAGAGAAATATTGTCCAGTGTCTTGACGACTACGGCATACCGCTGAAGCTCAGCCATACCGTGATTGATATTCAGGGAAAAGAACGGGTTACCGGAATTACTCTGGCCAGGGTAGACGAAAACCGGAAACCGATTCCGGGGACAGAGGAACATTACAGCTGTGATACCCTCCTTCTTTCCGTAGGTCTGATTCCGGAGAACGAACTGACAAAGGGGATCGGAGCATCCATGAACCGTGTAACCCAGGGACCGAATGTCAACGATCAGCTGGAGACCGATACCAGCGGAGTGTTTGCCTGCGGCAATGTTCTCCACGTCCATGACCTGGTAGATTACGTTTCCGAGGAGGCCACGCTGGCCGGCGCCAATGCCGCTGCATACGTGGGGGCGGAAAGCGAAAAAGAGGCAGGCCGCACCGTCGCTTTAAAGGCGGAGAACGGCGTCCGTTATACGGTCCCCCAGGCAATCGATATCGATCATATGAAGGATAAGGTGACAGTGAGATTCCGTGTGGCCGACGTCTATAAGGACCGCTTCATCAGCGTCTATTACGACGGCGTGCGTGTGTCTAAAAAGAAGAAAAAAGTCCTTGCACCGGGTGAGATGGAGCAGGTCGTGTTAAAGAAAGAAAGCTTTTCCGGCTGCCCCGACTTAAAAAATATTGTGATTTGTACGGAGGTGGAGTAAAATGGAGGTTAGAGAGTTAATCTGTATCGGCTGTCCGCTTGGCTGTCCCCTGACGGTCCGTCTGGAAGGCGGTGAAGTGGAGGTCTCCGGCAATACCTGTGCGAGAGGTGCCGATTACGCGAAGAAGGAAGTGTTAAGCCCTACCAGAATTGTTACCTCTTCCGTTCATGTGTCTGGAGGAACCATCGAGATGGTTTCTGTAAAGACGGAGCACGATATACCGAAGGGCAAGATCTTCGAATGCATGGATGAGATACGCAAAGTGACGATACCGGCTCCGGTGAAGATCGGGGATGTGGTAATACCGGACTGCGCGGGTACGGGTGTCTCCATTGTAGCGACGAAGAATGTAGAACTGGCTTAACAGACTTTAGGTAAGAAAGGAATCAGAAGACGTATGAGATGGAATATCAACAGATTTTTTAATCCGGAGAACCGGTTCTGGGCATTTATGGAAAGGGTAACGGATATCTGTGTTCTCAGCTTCTTCTGGTTCCTTTTCAGCATCCCGGCAGTGACTGCGGGGGCGGCGACTACCGCTCTGTTTCAGTATACGCTCCGGCTGACGGCAGACGAGGAGGGATACGTCTGGAAGACCTTCCGGGAAGGGTTTAAGAAGAATTTCGTCCAGGCCACCATTCTCTGGATCGGTGCAGTCCTGGCAGGCGCATTTTTGGTGTTTGATCTGTGGTGCTGTCAGTTTCTGGCTCCGCTGGGGGCGATTCGTTTCATCGCGTTTTTCCTGCTGACGGGCGCAATTTTTGTCTATTTATTAACAATAATTTATCTCTTTCCGCTTCTTGCTTTCTTTCATGTCGGTACCTTGAAAGTGATAAGGGATTCCTTTGTCATGTCTGTCGGAAATCTTCACGTTTCCATAACAATCCTTGTAATATATGGAATTACAGCAGTTATTACGTATTTCTTCCCCATGCTTTTTATGTTTTGGTTTGCACTGGGAAGTTATGTGGCTTCCTTTTTCTATCGTTCTATTTTTTATAAATACATGAAAGATGAGGAAGAGTAACTGGTAATAATTGTTAAAAAAAAGTCAATTTTTATGAAAAGGAAATAAAAAGAGAAAAGAAAAAATAAAAAAATTATACAAAATAGATAAATAATAGCTTGCATAATGGAATAATCTGTGATACCATAGTCCTATCAGAAAAGAATATGGGTTGCTTGAGAGAGACTGAGATCGGAGCAAGTGTAGGATGCATATGAGCAATATGCTTTCGGCGCATGCACAATCTCTTTTTTATTGCAGTTTTTTCCGCCGGGAGGAGTCGTAACCTTCGGGCGGAGAGGTCTCAGAGAGCAGCGGAAGGGAGTCGTAAAGACATGAAGAAAAGGGGTATTGCATTATTAATGGTGGCTGCAATGATGGCAGGAACGCTGAGCGGATGCAGCGGCGGAGGTTCCACAGGCAAGGCGGGCGGCGGCGCGCAGACAGAAGCACAGACTGTGGCGGAGGTGGACCCGTCTCTGTATGAAGTGACGGAACCTATTACCATCAAGTGGTGGCACGCGCTGGAGGAACAGTATTCAGAGACTGTGCAGAAGGTGGTAGACGATTTCAACAAGTCACAGGATATGATTACGGTGGAAGCCGAGTATATCGGAAGCTACAAGAAATTAAATGAGGCTCTGGTAGCGGCTCATGCGGCAGGAACAGATCTTCCGGCAATTACGGTTGCCAATACTCCCTACGTCGCAGAATACGGTGCGGGCGGCCTGACAGAAGATTTGACGCCATACATTCAGGCCAGCGGCTATGACTTAAAGGACTTTGGAGACGGTATGATCTCAGCTTCCAGCTATAACGGCAAGCAGGTATCCCTTCCCTTCCTGATTTCCACACAGATCGTCTATTACAACAAGGATATGGCGGACGAGCTGGGAGTCGAGATTCCTGAGAAGTGGGAAGATATGGATGCGTTCCTTGAGAAGACATCCAAGATCAACGCCGACGGAACGACTGCCGTATACGGAACCATTATGCCGGGCTGGGATCAGTGGTATTATGAGACCTTCTACTTAAATCAGGGCGTAAAGATCATCAATGATGACCAGGTAACCACAGACCTAGGCGATGAGAAGGCAGTGGAGATCGCGGCCAAGATTAAAGAGTGGTGCGATAAGGGCTATACATACTGGACAGGAACCGCGGATGACGCGTCCTCCATCATGCGTCAGCACTTTATCGACGGCGAGGCATTTTCCGTTGTACATACAAGCTCCCTGTATACGAACTATTTGAGCCAGTGTAATTTTGAGATTGGTATGGCATGGCTTCCGGGCGGCGAGACAAAGAACCAGGAGATCGGCGGCTGCGTGCTGTTAATCCCATCCAAGAACGATCAGGCTACGAAGAACGCGGCATGGCAGTTTATGCAGTACTTATGCAGCAAGGAAGTAAACTTAACATGGGCAAGAGGAACCGGATATATTCCGACCAGAAAGTCCGTGCTCACAACCGATGAAGGAAAGGCATTCCTGGAAGAGAAACCGGCGTTCCAGTGTATTTTCGATAATCTGGACTTAATTCAGCCGAGAATTCAGCATAAGGCATGGTCTCAGATGGCCAACATCTGGAAGAACGACATGGCACAGCTCATGCTGGAAGGCGGAGATACGCAGAAATCCATGGAAAAGATGGCCGAAGAAATTGATGACGTATTGGGAGATTCCTGATGCAGTAAGGCGGGGGTAACATATGAAAGAGAAAAAACGTATGAATCCAAGAAAAGTATCCGCGATGAAGGATTTTGCCTGTGTGCTTCCGGTACTGATATTCCTGGCGGTATTTACTTATTATCCGATCGCGGAGCTGTTCCGGATCAGTTTTACGGACTGGAACATGTTAAATGATACGTGGCACTATGTGGGATTTAAAAACTGGAAGTGGCTGTTTGGAGGCTCCGGTACCAAATATCTCTGGAACTCCTTAAAGGTAACGATTCTCTATTCGGCCGGCGAAATCTTCATCACGCTGGTAGGGGGTATGATCTTTGCCCTGATCTTTAACCGGATGACGAAGGGTTTCTCCGCCATGAGAGCCATTGTTTTCATGCCGAAATATGTGGCCATGTCCTCAGCGGCCGTTGTGTTCCTGTGGATTTTAAATACGGACGGCGGTATTTTAAATTACCTCCTGTCTCTGGTTGGAATCAGTAAGGTAGACTGGCTGGGAAACCGTCACACCGCTTTAATCTCGGTCCTGATGCTGACCGGGTGGCGGTGCGTGGGTTATGGAATGATGGTGTATTTGTCCGCCATGATGGGTATCTCCACGGACTATTATGAAGCCGCCTCCTTAGACGGAGCCAACGCGGTACAGCGGTTCTTTAAGATTACGATACCGATGCTGTCGCCGACCACACTGTTTTTATTTGTCACCACCTTCCTTTCTTCCATGAAGGTGTTCCAGTCCGTAGATATCTTAACGCAGGGCGGTCCGTACCGTTCGACCGAAGTGTTTGTGTATAACATTTACCGTTATGCAATGGAAGACTTCCGAATGGACCGCGCTTCCACAGTGGCTATCTTCTTCTTCCTGCTTCTGCTGGTGGTGACGGTGGCTACCATGAAGGTATCTAACGGCAATGTGACGTACGATTCATAGGGGGGAACAACATGGAGAAACATACAATGAAGGACGGACGGGATATTAACCGTTCCGCCAGAAGAAAAAAGGCGACGATTACGGCGGTTCAGTGGGTTCTCGCGATTATCGTCCTGATCATCATCGTGTTCCCGATCTACTGGATGCTGGTGTCTTCCGTGAAATCCCAGGAGGAGATCCTGCTTCCGGTGCCGACCTTATGGCCGAAGGAATTCCACTTCGAGAACTATATCAATGTGTTAAGAAAAGGCAATTTCGCCAGATATTATTTTAATACGGCAGTCATGACGGCAGGGATCCTGATCGGTCAGGTTGTAACCGGTATCTTTGCGGGCTATGGATTTTCCAAGGGCAGATTTAAAGGCCAGAACTTCTGCTTTATCATCGTTCTGGGCGCCCTGATGATTCCGCTTCAGGTTACGTTTATTCCGATCTATATCATGATGGCAAACTGGGGAATGTCAGATACCTTCTTAGGCCTGATTCTTCCGGAAGCGGTGTCGCCGTATTACATATTCATGCTGCGCCAGACCTTTATGGCTATTGATGACAGCTATATCGAGGCCGCGCGGATCGACGGGCTGGGCCGCGTGGGCATTATCACGAAGATCCTGGCGCCCATGTGCCGCTCCACGTTATTTACGGTGACGTTAGTAACCTTTACCAATGGCTGGAACGCTTACTTCTGGCCGAAGATCATAGCCAAGGGCGAGAAACGCCGCGTGCTTACAGTCGGACTTGCCTACTTAAAGAATACCTTTGCCGGCGCTGAATCCATGAACAACCATGAGATTATGGCCGGCGCGGTGATGGCGGTTGTACCTGTCATCATCCTGTTCTTCATTTTCCAGAAATACATGCTGACCGGATATTCGAAGGCAGCAATGAAATAAGAAACCGGGGGAGCAACATGAAAATATACGCACACAGAGGTTACAGCGGAAGGTATCCGGAAAATACCATGCTCGCGTTTCAGAAGGCGGCGGAAACCGGCTGTGACGGGATGGAACTGGATGTACAGCTGACAAAGGATGGAACCGTGGTGGTGATCCACGATGAAGCGGTTGACCGGACGACGGATGGAACGGGCCTGGTGAAGGATTATACCTTTGAGGAGTTAAGAAAACTGGATGCGGGTACGATTAAGGGGGGCAGATATAGCTTCTGCCCCATTCCCTCTTTTGAGGAATACTGTGAATGGGCCGTCCAGTACGGATTTGTGACGAATGTGGAGATCAAAACGGGAGTGTATTATTACGAGGACATCGAGGAAAAGACCCTGGAGCTTATAAGGAAGTATCATCTGGAGGACCGGGTAATGTTCTCTTCCTTTAACCACCTGTCGCTGGAGCGGATGAAGGAGCTGGCGCCGGATATTCCCCGGGGAGCCCTGCTGGAGCATGGGGGCCTGGGAAATGCTGGATACTACTGCAGCCGCTTCGGTTATGACTTTTACCATCCGGGAATCAAGGGACTTACAGAAAATACCGTAAAAAACTGCAGAGACCATGGAATCGGGGTGAATGTCTGGACCATCAATGACATGGAAAGCCTGGAGAACACTTATGAATGGGGCTGCAGCGGGATTTTTACGAATTATCCGGAGATCTGCAGGAGCTGGGTTGAGAAAAAAGGCTGACTGGAGAGGCGAAAAAAGTGCCGGAAAGGAACTTTATATGGAACGCGGTGGGGAAACAGACGGCTTTTTGTACAGGCAATTTTCACAGAAATGACAAAAATTCGGATTCTTACTTGACTCTGTGGAGAAGGATTGTTAAAGTATAAGAAGTTGGGAAAATTTTTCCGGCCGTCTTCGGCTGCGCCGCGGACGCGGTTTCGCCGTGTACGGGAAAACCGTGGTTCATGTAAGGGAGGAAGTACGTTGAAGTTACTGACATATGAAGTTGACAGAAGAAAAGATATCGGGGTTATGAGCAGGGATGAGATGTGGGTATACCCGCTTCGGGCATTCGGCATGGAATATACGAGCATGATGGAGGTAGTAAAGGGATTCAGCCAGTCGGAAAAGGATTTGCTGGAGCACGTATCCGGATTGGAGCCGTACGGTGTCACAGGGGCGGCCATGCGTTCCGAGGTAAAGATTCTGGCTCCGATCGAAGCGCCGGAACAGGATATCATCTGTCTTGGGCTTAACTATATGGAGCATGCGGAGGAATCCGCCAGATTTAAGAAGGAAGCGTTTGACGGAGTACGGAAGGAAGCAGTTTATTTTTCCAAAAGGGTAAACAGGACGGTTGATCCGGACGGAGAGATTTCCGCTCACAGCGATATCGTGGACAGCCTCGATTATGAGGCGGAGCTGGGCGTGATCATCGGAAAAGAGGCTTACCGGGTTCCGAAGGAGCAGGTAAAGGATCACATCTTTGGCTACACCATTATTAACGACGTGAGCGCGCGCAATGTGCAGAATGCCCATAAGCAGTGGTACTTTGGAAAGAGTCTGGACGGATTTACGCCGATGGGACCGTGTATTTTAACTGCGGACAGTGTGGAATACCCGCCGAAGTTTCCGATCCGCTCTCTCGTAAACGGTGAGGTGCGGCAGGAGAGTAATACCGGACAGATGATTTTTGATATCGATCATATTGTAAGCGAGCTGTCCATGGGAATGACGCTGAAGGCAGGAACCATCATATCTACAGGAACTCCTTCCGGAGTCGGAATGGGCTTTACGCCGCCGAAGTTTTTAAAAGCAGGCGATGTGGTGGAATGCGTGATCGAGGGGATCGGTTCCATTAAGAATACGGTTTCTGAATAAAAGAACAGAATAAAAAACCTTTGAGAGAAAGAGTAAGGAATAAAAGCGAACAGTATTCGTTTTATTTCCCTGCTCTTTTTTTGCCGCTTGCGGCAGTAAGGGAAGTTTTTAGTATAAATGGGAACAGGGGGCAAAAAAATGCAGGGATATTTAGCCGGGGTAAGTGAGGGCACCAGAGTGCTGCTGATTCTGTCAGTGATTCTGTTTGCCGGATTTATTATGACGAGGCTGACCAATACGCTGAACCTGCCAAAGGTAAGCGGTTATATTATGGCCGGAATTTTGATCGGGCCGTGCGGATTAAACCTGATCCCCGTGGATATCATCGGCCACATGGGATTTGTCAGCGATCTGGCACTGGCGTTTATCGCGTTTGGAGTTGGAAAGTTTTTTAAGAAGGAAGTACTGTTAAAGACGGGAAGCCGGATTATCATTATTACACTCTTTGAGGCCCTGCTGGCCGGCGTGCTGGTAACGCTGTTCTGTGTGGGGGTTTTTCGGATGGAGTGGAATTTTGCACTGATTCTGGGAGCGATCGCAACGGCTACAGCGCCGGCCAGTACGATGATGACGATCAACCAGTATAAGGCCAAGGGAGAGTTTGTCAATACGCTGCTGCAGATCGTGGCGCTGGATGACGTGGTGTGCCTTCTGGCATTCAGTATTGTGGCGGGGATCGCCGGACGGACGGGTGAGGAAGAGGTGACCATGTCCACGCTCCTGATGCCGGTGGTTTATAATATTCTGGCTCTGGGGCTGGGATTTTTCTGCGGTTATTTCTTAAGCCGGCTGCTGATACCGGCCAGAAGCAAGGATAACAGGCTGATTCTGGCCATCGCCATGCTGTTGGGGATTTCAGGTATCTGCGCGTCTCTCGATATTTCACCGTTGCTGTCCTGTATGATCTTCGGGGCGGCGTATATCAATCTTACCAGTGATAAGAAGCTGTACCGTCAGATCAATAACTTTACACCTCCGGTAATGTCCATCTTTTTCATCGTGTCAGGCATGAATCTGGATTTAATGGCACTTACTACGGTGGGAGCTGTGGGACTGGCCTATTTCATTGTGAGAATCATTGGAAAATATCTGGGAACGTATATCAGCTGTCTGATTACGGGAACCAGCAGGGAGATACGGAATTATATGGGCCTGGCACTGATCCCGCAGGCAGGCGTCGCCATTGGTCTGGCCTTTCTGGGACAGAGGCTGCTTCCGGAGGAGATGGGAAAGCTGCTTTTGACGATTATTCTGTCCTCCTCCGTCCTCTACGAGATGGTGGGGCCGGTCTGCGCAAAGATGTCGCTGTTCCTTTCCGGCAGCATTACTACGGAAAAAATGAAGGAAGTGGCAAAGGAGCGGGAGGCGGAGATACATGAGGAAAACCTGATTGCCCAGGAGAATGAGGAACATGGGGAAGATGACGGAGCATGGGAGAATGAAGCACCCTGCGAGAGTGACGGCAGCTGCGGCGAAGAGGAAAATCCTGCAGCAGAGGCAGAAGAGTCGGCTGACCTGATCTGTGACAACAACAGCGGAAAAAATCATCGCGGCGGAAAAGGGCGGAAAAATGAGCTCCTGGAGCAGATTAAGGAACTGGAGGCGGGAGTGGAGGATCAGGAAGAGGACTACGACATCGAACGCGAAATCCAGCCGGAGAAAGAGAAGAATGCCAGAAAGGGGAAGGCGAGGAAGAAGAAAAAATAGTCTTTTCGGTATATGATAGAAAACAGAATCCATCTGGAGGAACGTGATTTTGAGCGGATGGAAGCCTGTATAAAAAGCCCATGAAAAAAGAGCGCTTTCAGGTACAGAACCTGGAGGCGTTCTTTTTCATGGACTTTTCCAGTCCTTTTCTAAGACAATACGTTTTAATAACACCCTTTAAAAAATTCCTCGTAGGATTCTGGTGCGGGAGTTTCCTCATAGGCGTCAAACAACAGGCTGATCAGCTCTTCCCACAGATTCCTGCTCACCTCTACATCCATATAATCGTTTGTCGATATGTAATATGACTCACTCGAACTGTCTTCATCCCAATGGTAGATTGTTTCAAAACCGGCATAAATCCGGTTTCCATTTCTGTCTTCCGATTCGTAGCTGTAGATATCTTTGCCGGCAAGACACGGATTGTGCCAGAAGATCTGCCCGGCGCCCATGAAATAGCTGTAACTGCTGTAAGTTGAAAGAAACAGGTAGACGTTATCCTGCTTCGGATCATATTTTAAACCGTAGAGTCCCGTATTCCGAATGATCAGCTCCGGCAGCCCATCGCCGTCATAGTCTGTATAATAGTAGCCGGAATCCTGTTTCAGTTCCTGCCTTAAAAATTCCTGGTCGCTTAAGGAGTCACTTCTCAGGATATACTGATACGTGTTTTCCTCATAATCCAGTGACCGGTATGCCCGGCAAAGCACCGGTTTCAGGTTGGTTACAGCCTGATAAAATGCCTTCCTGTATTTCCTGTCCATTTCTGAATCAAACAGAGATGTATCGACAGGATACTGCCTTACATGGAAGTCAATTGCCCGGATTTGATCGGAGGCAGCCTTGATCAGCTCCTTCGAATTAAGAGAATCGCCCGGAGACGGTTCTTCCTTCTGATACCAGGTGTTCTCATAGTCTTCCCACCGCTGGTAGTAATCCTGAGAGTCATCTTCGTGATCCTCATAGGGCCAGTAGCCGGCTTTTTGAATATACATGCGTTCCATACTGTTGTCCCATTTGAGAAGCGTATACGCGGTACCCAGGCCATCCGCGCGCCCATAGAGATACGTATACTGGGCAGTCATGATCTCGTAAATGCCGTCACCGTCCGTATCTACAGGCTTAAAGAGATAGAAACAGGGATCGGTGTTCAGCCAGTCAGTTTCATTATTTTCTCTGCCTTCATCGGTGAGGTTTCCTTCTGCGTCAAAGTATGGATTTCCCTCCGGGCCTTTGCGTGTGAAGACAGTGTAAAAACCGGCAGAGCCGTTTTGCACGGTATGGGTATATCCCTCTGAGAGATGAAGCGAAAAATACGTATCGAAATAGCCGTTTCCATCCGGATCCGGGCTGCCGAACAGTTTAGACGGACCGCCGTCAGTCAGGCGGTAGATAGCGCTCTCATAGGCGCCGGCGCCTCCGGTGATGCCGGTTAAATGCTGCATCAGGAGTTCATCCCGGCCGTCTCCATTAATATCCGCCAGATACCATTCATCATCGTAGGAACCGCCGCACAAAACCATGCAGGAGGTGCTGTCTTCACCGATAATGACAAGGACAGGAATTCCATATAGTGGGCTATTGCAGAACATAGCCCGGTAACAGACAAGGGTGAGTTCCGCTCCGTCAGCTGTGTACGTCTTTTCGGTCAGAGCAGCTCTTATGTAAGGTACGGCAGAATGATCGTATCCCAGTGCATCAGCAGCCAGGAATTTGAATTGATCGTACCCCGGGAGTTCTTCCGGCAGCTCCTTCTGGAAAGCGGAATTCTCAAGAGGAACCGGAAGCGTCTGCGTCGATACCATTTTTAAGATCAGGTTAAGGCCGGGGCAGACCACGATATAACTTTCCGAGCCGGGGCGTTTGTAATATTCTGCATCTGAGGGGATATCCCATGTAAAGTCAGATATCTTTAAGTCTTCCCACCAGTCCGGATTAACCTGTTCCGGAAGAATTTTCTTCATGTCCTTTGTCCAGAGCGGCAGATCGCCTGCAGCTACTGTAAAGGCGGCTCGGATATCATAGTCTGAAGGACCTGGAACCCGTCCTTTGGAGTTATCCTGATAAATAATGTGATACGCCGTATCGATGATCTCAGAAGGCATATCAAGATATCTGTCCAGGAAATCCAGCTTTCCGTCTCTGTCTTCGAAAACAGTACTTTTTGTATCCGTGGTGTAATCCGGAAGAGGATCACTGCCTCTGGTACTGTCTGGCGGTACCCGGCTGTTCGAATAGATGTCAAAGTCATCCGGGTGACCTGGCCCTTTATGATCCTCTGCTGTGCAGTACAGAAGAAGGAGAAATAGAAACAGCAGGAGTAAAAACAGCGGGAGTAAAATCAGAATGTAACGTTTTTTACCGAAAAATGCGTGGATGCCGGGGGACTTTGGATTTCTTTTGTTATTTTGTTTCTGCATTGGCGGCCCCTTTTGCCTTTCTCTAAAAATAGATGTAAAATCGTGAGGTTACCGTTAACTCAAACAATGGTTCTGTATACTTCTATTGTAGCATGGTGTTGTGGTTATCGCCATGATATTTCCGGAGAATATCATTACTTCTGCAGACGTTCCCGAAGGCACAAAAATACTCCTTATTGAAAAGAATCGCAACAGTCAAATTCCTTCCAATAAGGAGTTATTTTCAAAGATACTGTTTATTCCGCTGTCTGTACAGCGTAACATCCAGTTCCTTTTCGTATTAAAGATTAATAATTCTCAACTTTTCTTTCAAAATAAGCCTTCGGGTGTGCACATGTCGGGCAGATTTCAGGAGCTTCCGGTCCCTCATGAACGTATCCGCAGTTGCGGCACTTCCAGCCAAGAGGAGCGTCACCCTTAAAGGTCTTGTCATTCTTTAAGCTGTCAAGAAGCTTTAAGTAACGTTTCTCATGAGCGGCCTCTACTTTTCCAACATACTCGAACTTGATGGCTAACTCTTCGAAACCTTCTTCTCTGGCTTCCTCGGCCATTCTCTTGTACATATCAGTCCACTCGTAGTTCTCGCCTTCCGCTGCATCTGCAAGGTTTTCTTCCACACTGCCGATACCGTGGAATTCCTTGAACCACATTTTCGCATGCTCTTTTTCCTGATCTGCTGTCTCTAAGTATAAAGCAGCCATCTGCTCATATCCGGCTTTTTTTGCTACGGAAGCATAATAAGTATATTTATTTCTTGCCTGAGACTCGCCTGCAAAAGCGTCCATTAAGTTCTTTTCTGTTTTTGTTCCTGCATATTTAGACATGTGATAAACCCTCCTGATTATTATTTTCTTTTGTGTGCATCGTTTCAACGATAGCTTCTGACGTCACCAAATGGTTTTCCTGCGGTTCTTTCAGTGAAAAACCAGGGAACGGTATAATCATGTTATGCCGTCCCCTGAAGATGGTGAAGTGAATATTATGAATTAGCCAAAGTATCTGTCAAGCAGACCCTTGAATGCTTTGCCGTGGCGAGCTTCGTCTCTTGCCATCTCATGTACGGTATCATGAATTGCATCAAGATTTAACTCTTTTGCACGTTTTGCTAAGTCAACCTTACCTGCGGTAGCGCCGTTCTCAGCAGCAACTCTTAATTCAAGGTTCTTCTTTGTGCTTGCAGTTACGCACTCGCCAAGTAATTCAGCGAATCTGGAAGCGTGATCAGCTTCTTCGAAAGCTGCCTGCTTGTAGTACATGCCAATCTCCGGATAGCCTTCTCTGAAAGCGACTCTGGACATAGCTAAGTACATACCAACCTCGGAACATTCTCCTTCGAAGTTTGCTCTTAAGTCTTTGATGATATCTTCACGAACGCCCTGAGCTACTCCTAATTCGTGCTCAGCTGCCCATGTCATATCCTCTTCCTGTAATTTGAACTTCTCAGCCGGTACCTTACATACTGGACAAAATTCCGGAGCTGTCTCTCCTTCGTGAACATAACCGCATACTGTACAAACCCATTTCTTCATAATTCATGTCTCCTTTTCTTTTTTATATATTTGTATTTTTTAAACTTGTTTTGTTGTAATCAATAACAGTAATGATTACTGATATTAATTTAGCACATCTTTCTGTTCCTGTCAATACTTATTGCAAATTTTTTTCTAAACAATTTTTACAGGTACCGTAGAAATAGATGGTATGGCTGTCAACATGGCCGTCCGCATATTCCTGAGCCAGTTGGTTAATGTTATCCAGGGTTTTCAAAGGCAGGTCGAAGACCTGGCCGCAGTCCCTGCAAACAAAATGATAGTGCGGTGAAGTGTCTGCATCAAAATGATCTGCCCCATCTCCACATGTTAGCTTCTGAATTTCCCCCAACTCCACCAACAGATTTAAATTGCGGTAGACAGTCCCAAGGCTGATGTTTGGATATTCTTCGCGGATCGATGTGTATAGGGCGTCGGCAGTCGGATGGTCATGTCTGGCCATCAAACAAGATTTGATGGATTCCCGCTGACGGCTATACTTCAATGTCTTCATAGCAGCTCCTTTGCATTAAAATAGTAATGATACTGATAATGGTTACTATTTAATAATACACCACCAAAAGATGATTGTCAATGCCGTGAAGACCAAAAATGCAGGTAAATACGCGGTTTTTTCTATATTAGTATCGTTTTATATGTTTTCTCTGGCGATCCGGATGAATTCTTCCGTAGCCTGAGACAGATAGCGGCCTTTGTGGTAACCAAAAGCCAGAATCCCGTGGGTGCGCCCTTTGGGCAGGGAATAGAAATTAAGTCCCTTTTTGTTCCTGGGCATCTCGGTTATGAGTCCGGTCCCTGAGATAAACATCTTTGGATAAAAGGTGATCCCCATTCCTTTGGAGGCCAGGGCCAGTACCGTTTCAATATTTTCCGTCTCCAGAATGATAGAAGGCGTAATCTGGGCATCTTCAAAAATTTCATCGGCAATCGTCCGAACGCGGTTTCCTTTATTAATAAGAAGATACGGGCAATCCTTCAAGAGACGCACATCCGCATTCTCTTCCAGCTGACTCTTTACTTCCTCCTGCCGGCCGGGGAAAAAGCGGTCCAGGATCTGATCTGGTACAATGAGCAGAATCTCTTCTTCACAGATGGTGACGGTCTCCACATTTTCCGCCTTAAATGGAAGCAGGTCAATGATTAAGTCGATGTCGCCGCGGATCAGGGAAGTGCTTAACTCGGATGAATTGCCCTCTACCAGGTGAAGCTCAATGTTCGGAAATTTTTCGCGATAGACCGGCAGAATCGCAGGAAGGAGGAAACGTCCCCGTGTGTGGGACACTCCGATGGATATCTGGCCGGTGGTAAAATCCTTGATGTCTGCCAGCTGCCGGTAGGTCTCGTCCTTTAATTCCAGAAGCTGCTTGGCACGCTGCTTCAGCGCTCTTCCGGCATAGGTAAGTGTCAGCGGTGTCGTCCGGTTAAACAGCTGGACGTCAAACTCTTTTTCCAGATTGGAAATATGATTGCTTAATGACTGCTGGGATATATAGAGGCGTTTTGCTGCCCGGGTGATGTTGAGCTCCTCGGCGGCGGCCAGAAAATATTCCAGATTCAGAAAGTTGATCATAAGCACTCCTTCAGCCTGGGGATATACGGAAGCAGACGGTCCAGGGAACCGTTTACAATCAGCTCCTCCGGAAAGCCGGTCTCGTCGATGAGCTCCCAGGCAAGTTTATGATTTCCCACGTCAGCCTCAATGTGGGCGTCACTGTCGATGATGACAGATGCCTTGTACTGTTTACATAATTCCAGCATAACCCGGTAGTTTTCTTTCGCATGAATCCGCGTGCTCGCCGGATGCAGCGAACTGCTGTTGAGCTCCAGCAGCGTGTGATGTTCCGCGGCAGCGGCTACGACGGTGTCGTAATCGACAGGAAAACGACCGTCATCCGGGTGGCCGATAATTTTGACATAAGGGTTTTTGATGGCCCCTAAATAGGCATTGGTATTTTCCGCAACGGATCCGCATTTGTAACAGGGCTCGTGAATGCTGGCAATGGTGTAGTCGAGACGTTCCAGAATTCCTTCCCTTAAATCAATGCGTCCCGTGTAATCCAGAATGTTAAGTTCTGACCCCATCAGTATCTTTACGCCGAACAGAGTGCGCGGTATGACTTTAAAATTGATAAAGTAAAATTCGTGACAGGTGCCAGGCATCTTTGGTGCGTGGTCCGTCGATCCGAACAGCGTGAGCCCTTTCTCCGAAGCGGACCGCGCCATCTCGTAAAGCGTGTTGTAAGCATGGCCGCTTGCGGTGGTATGGGTGTGTAAATCCATAATATCTTTCATAAATAAGCACATGGAGGCCAGCGTTGCGATGAGCAGAATAAAAATCTCACGGTTCCTGCCAGGGCCTCTTCTCCTTTTTATTATACAATTTGTGTCAGCCTGAAGCGTAATCGTTCTAATTACAAATATACCATATTTTGGATAAAAGTAAACAGATTTGTCACTGAAAAGACCGTGTGTTACAGAGAGTTTTTGTGCTGAAAATTGATATTTTAGAGAAAAAATATTTCATTAAGACATTTGTCCTTTTATAAATCGATTTTTATGGAGTATAATACCAGTAACAGATCAATACTAATAGAGTTGTAAAAGGAGAATGATACAATATGGAAAAATATCGCAGAATTTTTACCATCGTGCTGGACTCCCTGGGGATCGGAGCGATGGATAATGCGGCGGACTATGGCGACGTGGGGACGGATACGCTGGGACATATCGATGAGAGGATGGAGAGTTTTCATATACCGAATCTGGCGAGAATGGGAATTGCGAATCTGCACCCGTTAACCCATGTACAGCCAGCCGAAAAGCCTCTGGCTTATTATACAGAGCTGAATGAAGCCAGTACCGGCAAGGATACCATGACCGGGCACTGGGAGATGATGGGACTTCATATTACAAAACCGTTTCAGACATTTACAGAGCACGGATTTCCGAAGGAACTGATCGAAGAACTGGAGAGACGTACGGGACATAAGATCGTGGGCAACAAATCGGCCAGCGGGACAGAGATTTTGGAGGAGTACGGAGAACACGAGATTGCGACCGGCGACATGATTGTCTACACTTCTGCTGATTCCGTGCTTCAGATCTGCGGAAATGAAGAGACATTTGGACTCGATGAGCTGTACCGGTGCTGTGAGATTGCCCGGGAGCTGACAATGAAAGATGAGTGGAAGGTAGGCCGTGTGATTGCAAGGCCGTATGCAGGCAGAAAGAAAGGGGAGTTCAAACGGACCTCTAACCGCCATGATTATGCGTTAAAGCCTTACGGAGAAACCGCTCTGGATGCCTTAAAGGCAGCAGGCTATGATGTGATAAGCATTGGCAAGATTAAAGATATATTTGACGGCGAGGGGATTACGGAGGCTTATAAGTCGAAGAGCAGCGTCCATGGTATGGAGCAGACCATCGAAGTCATGGATAAGGATTTTCACGGGCTGTGCTTTGTAAACCTGGTGGATTTCGATGCGCTGTGGGGACATCGCCGTGACCCGATTGGTTACGGGAAAGAGATTGAGCGGTTTGACGAGAAGCTGGGAATCGTTCTGAGTAAGTTAAAAGAGACTGATTTGCTGATATTAACGGCTGACCATGGAAACGATCCAACGTATACGGGGACGGACCATACGAAAGAGAAAGTGCCGTTTCTGGCGTATTCGCCATCCATGAGTGGGGGCGGAAGAATCCCCTCAGAAGATACTTTTGCTGTAATTGGAGCTACGATCGCGGATAATTTTGGAGTTACAATGCCGAAAGGAACAATTGGAAAATCGATGCTTAATGAATTAAAATAAGAGGTTACACGATGATTGTGTAACCAGGTGTAAGAACAAAACTGAATGAATGATGTAAAATGTGCGCCGGAAATGCTTAAGGAGACTGTGATCTCCCGGTATTTCCGGCGTTTTTTGCGTTTGCGGACCTCGGTTTAAAACTATGTTTATGATTACGGTCACACATTACAAACAATTTTAATTAATTTTCAAAAATACTCAAAATGTAACCAATTTGTAACCGATATGGTATATACTGGTTACAGACACTGGGTGAAACTATATTTTTTTGAAGAAAATGTAATGAAAATAGATAACGTAAAGGCTCTAAACTAAGGGAGAAAGAAAAAGTTATGACGATAGCAAAGATGAGTATGAACCGCAACTCTTCCCGTTACTTCAGGATATCGGTAAATGGATTTGAGAATGGTTGTTTGAGCGGTGTCATTTATCATGAAGGAGCAGCACCGGGGATCCGGTTCAGGAATTTCCTGGAGATGATGCTTCACATGAACCGGATATTTGATGAATTGGCATATCCGAAGAGAACGATGGATTACCGGAAGTTTGGCGGAACGAAGTTACCCAGACCACCCGTCCAGGAATATGATCAGCTGGAAAACGGTACTCTGGCCACATTTAATCTTAATGTAAAGTTCAGATACAATGCAAGCTGGCAGGGAGAGATCTTCTGGCTGGAAGGACAGGAAAAACAGGAATTTGAGAGCTTTCTGCAGATGACCTACTGGATTGAGCGGGTATTAAACGGACCGGTCGAACGGCAGCAGTTACAAAAGACCTCAAATGTCTGCCAGATCGCGGTAGATTCTTTCGAAGGCGGATTGCTGACAGGAAGCGTTCAGAACGCATTTCTCAATTATCTGGAAGATTTTACGGGAACCATAGCCCTGGCCGATGCCATGGGGCACTTTATCGGACTTGGAAGTCTGAAGGAGGACGATTCCGGAGGACAGGGCGATGATATCAGGATCATACCGGATAAGATGTGGTCCGTATACCGGGAAGGCGGGAAAGAAGCCACCTTTCTGATAAAAATCCTGTTCAGGGAGCATTCAACCTGGCAGGGTGTCATACGCTGGAGAGAAACCGGTGAAAAACAGGCGTTCCGAAGTTTTATGGAACTGGTTCTCCTGATGGCCTCCGCACTGGAAGGCAGTGACGGACGAATTTTATATGAAGAACGATATTTAAATAATTATAGAAAGAGTGCCCTAATGGAAGGGTAAGAGAGGGGAAACTATGAAAGGGTTAAAGAAAAAGTTTAGAAGAGGTCTGGCAGGATTTCTGTCATTTGTTCTTACAATGACTTCTTTTAACATGGTATCATGGGCGGATGTGGCGTCTGCTTTTGAGAAAGAGAATGCCACATTTGTGATGAGCGGGGAAGATTTGAGGGATTCCGCTCAGGCAGCCATTGATAATGGCGATGAATTTAATTTTGAGGATCTCGGTGTGGATACGTCCGACCGAAGCCTTGCAAAGGAATATCAGAGACTGTTTGAAACAGGTTCTGTGTTTGAGTTTGCACCGGCTTATGATATGGATGAGGAGGAATATGCAGATGGAGCAGAACTGCGTATGTTTATCCGTATCAATGGAGATCCGGAAGGATATCAGATTACAGGCGATGAGGATATCATTTTCCTGTATATCAATGATTCCAGTGCGAGAGTGACCTTCCGCTCCAGAATTGACGGTTATACGACACAGAAGGTTACAGTAAAGGGGAATTCCACTTTATTAGAAGCAGCTGGACCGACCGTGCCTTCAGATGGCGCAGGAGCAGCTGGTGGTGCCGGCGCAGGTACAAACGGCGCGGCAGGCGGCGAAGTACAGAACCCGGATGAGAATGCAGGCGGGGAAAATGGAACCGTTGAAGGAAATGTACAGAATCCGGACAGCGATGCTGCGGATGGAAGCGTACAGAATCCGGACGCAAATGCAGGCGAAGGAAACGGAACGACTGACGAAACCGTGGAAAATCCAGATGCCGGCGTAAATGAAGGAACTGACAATGGCACAACCGGAAGTGATATTCAGAATCCGGCAGGGAATGCAGATGAAGGTAACGGAACTGCTGGTGAAACAGCAGGAAATCCGGAGATTAATGGAAATAATGGCAGCGGTACGGCTGGAAGTGATATCCAGAATCCGGATGCCAATGTGGACAGCGATAAGAATGCAAATACAGGAAAAGATGAGCAGATCCAGAATCCGGCTGATCATTCTGGTTCATCCGATAATGGACAGAACTCTGAGAACGGCAAGACCGAAGAAGGCCAGAAATCAGAAGCCGGAGCAGATAAGCAGTCTTCAAATGATGACAAGGGCGGTTCCAATGCGTCTTCTGACGAAGGGAATGCTGGAAGCGGGGCATCTGACAGTGGATCTTCCGACAGTGGGGCCTCCAGTAGTGGAGACGCTGTAGTTTCTGCGGCTTCCGTGATCCGTAATTATACTCATATTCTGACAACCTCTGTGAACAATGAGGCGGGAAGTGATGAGAAAGCATCTTCTGATGAGAGAAACGAAGAGAAAGAAGTTGTTTCAGCTGATTCCGGTGATTCCAAAGAGAAGGCGGATGTCGGAGAAAAGAAGGATGCAGAAGAGGTTAAAGCAGATTCTGAAGACAGCAACAGCAGTGACAGTGATAATAAGGAAGCAGCGGCGGCTCCGGCTGATGATGTAGAAAGTAATACGGTTGATGATGGAGATAAGGCAGACTCTGTGATACCGGCCGATGGAGAAGGTCAGAATCCTTCTGACGATCAGGCGGATGGCCAGGGCGAAGTTACTGCACCGGCTGATAATCAGGATAACGCGGTAATCGATGATAACGTCAAGGATGAGGCAGATAAGAACGCTGCAGCGGACAGCAAAGCAGACGATACAAATGCAGCTGGAAATGATCATGGAGTAAACGCAGACGGCGGAAAGAATGATAATACTCCGGCGGTGGAGCCTGAAGATGAGGAAGAAAAAGAAGAAGTATCCAAAACAGGAACCACCAGCGGCAAGACATATGGTCAGATAGTATTAGATGAGTCTTATTATGCGAAGGCTTATGTTACCACTTTAAATAAGCTGCATGTTGATGTGTCCAAAGAAGGCTACGCTGTTACTTATACGGTTACACCGGTTGGTACGGCTGCTGTAAAGGGCGCTAAGAATGTAGAAGCAGGAAAAGATTTAACATTTACAGTAAAGCCTCAGGTTGGCTATGTGATTGACAGCGTAACTGCAAACGGGGAGAGCCTTGAAGCAGTTGAAGAGGATGATGCAACGGATTCTAATGCAGATACAGGCGTTAAGCGATTTGTTGTTCCGGAAGTTGAGGAAGAGCAGGAAATCGTTGTGGCTATGGCGGAGACCGGGGAGCATCCGGAATTTAATTTCAGTAAGACTCTGGGTGACGTTGTGGTGAGTCTTCATGCAGAGGAAGGGATTCTTCCGGCAGGAACTGTGGCTAAGGTGACGGAAGTTACGGAGAAAGTTGAGCAGGCTGTTAAGGAGAAAAAGGAACATGAAGAAAATACAGAAGTAAGTGCTGTATTGGCTTATGACATTAAACTTTTCCATGACGGTGAAGAACTGGATAACAGCTGGAGTGATAATGGATACGTGGAGGTCACTTTTTCTGGTACAGATATTGAA
Source organism: Hungatella sp. SL.1.14 (assembly GCF_024460495.1). Lineage (NCBI taxonomy): Bacteria > Bacillati > Bacillota > Clostridia > Lachnospirales > Lachnospiraceae > Hungatella > Hungatella sp. SL.1.14. The sequence goes on from NZ_JANFYJ010000012.1 coordinate 183,159, forward strand.
AAGAAAAGTGCTGTGGCCGACTCCGTTGAAGTTTTACATGTAGATACAGGTGAAGTAGATACAACAGATGCAGATATTGATAAAATTGCTGTTGAAGAAGTTCAAAGTCTTGAAACAGTAGCAGAAACAGTAAATGTAGAAGGCAATGATGCTGTAGGTGAAATTAGCTTTGAAGCGGAACATTTTTCGGTTTATACATTAACCTTCATAAAGAACAAAACAGAATATGAGTTAATTGTAAACTCGAGGGCATTCTCTGGCTATAGACCTGTAGAAAATTTCAATTATGAAAATAAAGTTTCCGTAGATGCAAATCGCGATATCATACCAGTAGCTGAATTGGCTGAAGAAACAATTACGGTTGATAACAAGAATTATCATTTTTCTAAGGCCACTGCCGAAAATAATTACGAATCTGCGAATGTCAATGGTATTACTTGTGATTCTGCAGGTGTCCTTTCGGGTGTTGGTACAGATGGAAAGAAAATAGAATTAGCAGATAATAATATTTACATTTGGTATGTGCCGGTTGGGGAAGAGATTTCTGTGGTATTCTATTACATGGATAAATCAGGACACGTGCGTTCTCAGCATGATGGAATTATACCTGCCGGTATGATTGCAGAAAACGCGCCAGAAGTAGATGGATACCGATTTAAGGAAGCTAAAGTAAGTGGTATTGGAGCTGGCACTGTTAATTATATAACAAAAGATGGAGATACAGTTTACTATAGTGATGATACCATAGGATCAGATGTTTCTTATGCATTGGTAGATAACCAAAAAATTGAACTCTATTATATAGAAAAATTTGAAGAGTTTAAAATTACCTATTTGGTTTCTGGAGATGATAAAAACAGTAAAAATGAATATGATGGGCCAACTATAGTAGAAAAAGGAGAGAATCTCATTTTTCAGGTGAAAGTAGCGGCTGGTTATGACGTTAGCATTTCTATTGGTAACAAAATCATTAATCCGGAAACGACTGCATTATCTGATAGAGTAAGAACCTACAGATATGGGCCGATTAATTCTGATACAACAGTTAATATCAAGTATAGTAAAATAAATCAGTTTTTATTTGATACAGAGTATATAAGAACGCATAATAATGCAGCTTCGGGTTATTTTCATAACGCTACGTATTCTCCCCATTCAAATGAAAAGGCTGGAAGTTATTCTGGTAAAAAAACATATATTCAAAACAATGGTAATTTAATATTTACTATGACTACAGCATCTGATATTTACTGGCAGATGAATGGATTTCAGGTCAATGATGTAGACATAGCTGTGCCAGCTGAGTATAAAGTGGGGGCAAAATCTTCTCAGACACTATATGATGAAGCGGGAAATGCAATTGTTAATATTAATATTAATTTAGTTTCGATTAATGGAAGGAGTTACTCCTATACTGTAACATTTTCAAATGTTTTGACGGATATTACAATAACTGGTGGAAACTTCAGAGCAAAAGATCATTCTGAAGTAATGCCAATAGATATAAGCGAAGGTGTCATAGCGGAATATCGGTATAAGGTAGCTGATAAATACCCGTGGAATCCGGCGGAATGGACTGCATGGCCTGGAACAGCTGTTAAAGGAAGTTCCCCAATCGGGTTTGAAGGAACAGATGATGTGATTGGTTTCCGATACAAGGCAAAGCCCGGATATACAGAGCCAACAGTAGTGGTTGATAAAGGTACTGTTTCCAAAATAACGTCGTCTGGCGAATATAAAGAGTTTGCTATAACAAAAACCTATGAATCTCTGCCAGCAACCTTATCTATAACGAATCAACCTATTATATATACGGTAAAGTATCATGAGAATGGAGGGATTTCTGGTACAGCACCTACCGATAGTAGCAGGTACTCTATAGAAGATAACCACAGTATTTATGTATCTACGAAAATACCAGGCAATGAAGATTCGCAACAGGTATTCCAGGGTTGGGCTTTAACTGCGGATGCAACAGAACCGATCGTGGGCACAAATCAGGAAATTGAATTAGCAGACATATTAAGTAAAGCACCAAAGACAGGCAATGAAATTAATTTGTATGCTGTTTGGACCATAAATCCAGCCGCAAAGTATGCGAATTATAAAATCGAGATTTACAGAGAAGGTGATAATGGATATTCTCATTTTGTTACTGAATATGGCCGGGGACTTGCAGATACCAGTTTAAGGTTAAAGACATCAAATTATGAGAATAAATATGAGGAAGATGGATACTACCTTAATTTAAGTGCTCCAGATACGAAAGTTACGATAGAAAAACTTTCACGGGAAAATGATAGTAACCAAAATGTATTTAGACTGTATTATGATTTGAAAAGATATACGATCACTACGCGGGTTGAAAACGGTTCAATCTTATATAATGGTGGAGATGTGAGCAATAGCCAGGTTTCTGCTAAGTACGGAATGGATGCAGCTTTTGACTATAGTGGATTAGATGATTATAAGCTTGTAAAGATTGAGATTGATGGGAAGGTTCTGTCCGCGGAAGAAATGAAAGCCAATGCGGATAGCTATACTTTCTATAATGTCAGAAAAAATCATAGTATTACAGTTAAATATGAGCAGTGGTATCAGGTTACATACGATAAAGGCATGGCCGAAGGAACTGTTCCGGTTGATAGTAAAAAGTATGAAAAAGGAGCTGAAGTCACTGTTTTACCTAATATCGGTTTAACATTAGAAACGGAATCTGAGCTTACTACATCGTTTATTGCCTGGACTCCCGATCTGGATTCTGAGGTAAAGACACTTTATTATCCAGGCGATCATTTTGAGATAGTTAAGGATACTGTATTATATCCGGTTTTCGCAGGAGATGGAAGCGAATATAGGACTATCACATTTGCTGCAGGGGATAATGGAAGTTTAGAAAAAGCGGGGACTACATCAAGCAGCTTTGCATATCCGATAGGCGCAGGTGACGTATTCGAAAAGGTTATTACAGGAGAAAGCTTTATACCGGTTCCATCGCCGAACACTGATTACAAATTTAGTAAGTGGAGTGTCGAAGGAGAAAATATACAGTATGCTTCAGCGAAAGAGTTATTTGAAGCATACGCTGAAAGTCCTGTAGATGATGATTTGGTATTTACTGCAGAATTTGTATCTATGAAGGATGCCGGTTATGAATTTTGGTTTAATGGTGTCGGGCTTGGTGATGCGCTTGATAATTTAGGAACATATGTGAAGAGTTCATCACAATGGATTATAAATACTGCATGGAATGCCGCTGGTTTTGATGGAGACTCTCTTCCTTTAAACACTATAAAAGAGGTAGAGGAGAGAGCTAATGAAGTAAGAAATTTATATGTACAGGAAACCGGTAAGACAAACCTTGTTTATAAATATTTTACAGTTGATCAGGAAAACGATTCAGGCAGTTGGGACAGTATATTTGACAGTACACAGAATACTGATAATGATTTTAAGACACTGAAACTGCGTTCAAACCATATGACAAGATATCATATTGTTTTTGAAGCAAGTATGGAGGTAACTGCCACTGCGCAAGAATTAACTTACGATGGAACAGCGCAGAATCTTCTAAAAAATGTAGCTGTTACAGTTAAGGAAACTGGTGAAGTAATTGAGGAACCAGAACTGACTTTTAGAGTGGCAAAATATGCAGATGGAGTTCTTGGAGATTATGAGCGGCTGGATACTCCAACGGGAGTTGAGGCAGGTAAATATTCTGTAGAAATCAGGGCAAGTAAAGAAGGTTATACAGATGTTAAGACATGGGTAGATGTAACCATTAAAAAGCGTATTTTGAAATTCAAGACTCTGTATAAGGAAAAGGATTATGATGGGAAACCGTTGACAAATCCAGTATTTGAAATAACCGAAGGGGATGCGGCACCAAATCAGGAACTGCAGGTATATGTAAACGGAAGCATTACCAATGTGGGGAAAATCAAGAATACTGTATCATCGCACCGGGTAGTAGCGTCTGGAACTGATGTGTCTGACAAGAATGCAAAAGACTATAAGGATAACTATGAGATCAGTTATTTTGAGGAAGATCTGGTAGTAAAAGCTGCAAAGGGAAACCGTGTGACGGTGGAAGGCCAGACTGTAGAGTATGATGGAAAGGCGTATGGGCTGATAAGTGCGTCTGCGGAGAAGGAAGGATCTACGCTGCTGTATTCGACCAACGGAACAGAATACAGTGAGACGGCCCCGACCTTTACGGAAGCAGGAACGCATACCGTATACGTAAAGGCGACGAATCCGAATTACAAGGAAACTGAAGCCGTAAGTGCGGCGGTAGTGATCA
>NZ_JANFYJ010000120.1:0-444 GCF_024460495.1 Hungatella sp. SL.1.14
GAAGACCTGATCGTGAACCTTGCTGCAGGAAACCGTGTGATGGCAGAAGGCCAGACTGTAGAGTATGATGGAAAGGCGTATGGGCTGATAAGTGCGTCTGCGGAGAAGGAAGGATCTACGCTGCTGTATTCAACCAACGGAACAGAATACAGTGAGACGGCCCCGACCTTTACGGAAGCAGGAACACATACCGTATACGTAAAGGCGACGAATCCGAATTACAAGGAAACCGAAGCCGTAGGTGCGGCGGTAGTGATCAGGCCGAGAAATGTGACCATCACGGTGAACAGCGCGTCAAAGACGTATGGAACTAAGGATCCGGAGTTTACAGGAAACTATGATGACCTGGTAAGCAGCGGAGCAGTGGTATAGGAAGGCGACCTTGGAAAGGTAAGCTATGTAAGGGCAGCCGGAGACGAGAATAAGAACAACGTTGGAGACGAG
>NZ_JANFYJ010000121.1:0-441 GCF_024460495.1 Hungatella sp. SL.1.14
GGGAGAGGCTGAAACGTGAAAACAGTTGTGATTGAGGACATCAGGCCGGTCAATGACTATGGCCTGATTGTACAGATGCCGGAGGAGGGAAACGTATATCAGGATGATTACTTTTACTGGAAGGGAAGCCTGATTCCAGCCTGCTTTCAGACAAACCGGATATCGACAGGGACGATGAAGACGTGGCACCGGGATCCTGTGTTTCAGAAGCTGAAATTCCATGAGGATTATGAAAAATTCGTGTTTCTTACGGGGACAGCCCTTTTTCCTGTGGCGGATACGAGAGATGGCGCTGTCTGTGACGAAAGTTTCCGGGTTCTGCGGGTGAGCCCGGGTACGGAGGTGCTCGTACCTCCGGGAAAAGCCCATTTTATGCCGGTTGCAGAGGGGGGTGAGCCGGTCCGTATTACGGTAGTATGCCCGGAAATGCCGTTTTACCAT
>NZ_JANFYJ010000122.1:0-440 GCF_024460495.1 Hungatella sp. SL.1.14
TGAACAGGATCATGACAAGCTCCCGGTCACTGCGGAAGTATTTCACCGTCCGCTCCTGCCGTTCTTCAAAATACGAAAGGATGGTTCCCAGGAACTCCGCTCTCACTCTGACGGCTTCCCTCGCCTCAAATAACAACACTTGGAAACACGTTCTCCGATCTGCCGGAAATTCCGGGAATCGGCAGTTATCGAGGAGCTCGTCTGTAATTTTCCCCCCGATCAGCCCCTTGACCACAAATTCCTCGATCACCGGCAGATTACAACGGAGAGATGATTTTAAGTATGCCGTTTCGTGGTTTGCAAAGCAGTGATCCACGGCTTTTTGGATCGCAGCTTCCAGTTCATCAATAGAAAACGGTTTTTCCACAAAGCTTACTGCTGATAAACTGATCGCAGCAATTAAATTCTCCTTCTCCGCATAGCCGCTGATAAAAATCAGG
>NZ_JANFYJ010000123.1:0-437 GCF_024460495.1 Hungatella sp. SL.1.14
GGGAAGAGGTGTACCGCATCATGAAGTTCTGGACGGATAAAGGAATCGACGGCTTCCGTATGGATGTAATCAACTACATCTCCAAGGTCGCGGAGCTTCCGGATATGCCCGAGGATGGCCCCTCTCTGGCTACACCTTACTTTGCCAACGGCCCGCACGTCCACGAATATCTCCAGGAAATGAACCGGCGCATCCTGAGCCATCGGGATTTCATCACAGTCGGAGAGATGGTCTCCGTCACCACGGACCAGGCGCGCCTCTATACTCACGAAGACCGCCATGAATTAAACATGGTCTTCACCTTCGAGCACATGTACCTCGATGCGGTCGGTAAAGACAAATGGCAGATCCGCCAATGGAAGCTGTCTGAACTGAAAGCCGTATTCGGGAAAAGGCAGACCAGCCTGGCGGATGGCTGCTGGAACAGTCAGTACTTA
>NZ_JANFYJ010000124.1:0-437 GCF_024460495.1 Hungatella sp. SL.1.14
CATGGGAATGCGCAGGGAGATGGTATAATACACCGCCCAGTCCCGATACCGTAGAATCGAATTGTGAAAGCTCTTAAACGAAAATATACTCTGCTGAAACGTCTTAACCACCGGAATTCCCCGGACATACTCCACCGCTTCGTTATTCATATCTTCCAGGGCATTCTGATACTGCCGCATACACTCCGCCATCCCGGTTCCCATCATGCGGCTTAAGAAAAATACGCCCACACCCATAGGATCGAGGCTGATCAGGCCAAATCTCCAGTCAAAGACCAGAAGAAGCACGAGAACAGCGACAGGCGTTACAACAGCCCCGGCCAGGTCCGGAAGCTGATGGGCCAATGGCGAATTTCCAGACGGAAAAGTGAGAAAAGGATACAGTAAAGATTATATCCATTCTTTTTCCGCAGTGTTGCAGCAGTCATTCCGTTTTG
>NZ_JANFYJ010000125.1:0-435 GCF_024460495.1 Hungatella sp. SL.1.14
CAAAATGTGGATAAGTTGTTGATAACTCTCTGGATAAGCTCTTGATAACCTGTTTATTGTTCACACCCCATATTCACAAGGCCTCTAAAATTCAAATTTTTCCGTCTGTGTATAAATGAACTTAGAAAATGCCTCATTTTTGTGGACAACTCCCCTTCAGAATCATTATCAACACCCCATAAACAACAAATTCACATGTCTTACACATACTTATCCACAAAATTTTTCTATTATCATTTAAAAATAGTTCGAAATAGTATAAAATGGTTTTAGATTGGGCTAATGCGCACTATTCCCCCAAACAGGTATGAGGGGGACTTTCCGTTATTTGCATTTTGATAGATGTAGGAGACTTGAAATGTTAGAAAAGTTAAAAGAAAAATGGGACAAAATCTTACTTAATTTGAAGGAAGAGCACGAAATTACCGACGTTTC
>NZ_JANFYJ010000126.1:0-431 GCF_024460495.1 Hungatella sp. SL.1.14
TTTTTCGGAACAGACAGATTTTTTTCCTCCAGCACATCCTTGCGGTACCATATGACATAAGAATGAAGGTAATAGGGTATTCCCAGAATTGTATCCCCATCCGTAAAGTTATCCAGCGGTTTTTCAAGGAAATAATCTTCTCCCAGTGCATCGATCAGAGGATTCATGGGCAGTACTGCGCCCGCCTGATTAATTGCAAATAAGTTGTCCGGATTTACGCTGCTGACATCAGGCAGCGCCCCGGCAGCCAGCCCGGCTATCCATTTCTGAGTGAATACATTCCAGGGATATACCTCTACATTGATCGTCACATTGGGATGTTCTTTCATATATTTAGATATTGTTTCTTCAAGTAGCTGTTTTAAATATATACCTTTTTCAAAAACTGATTCAACTAATTTTTCATCTTCCAGTATCGTAAGATTTTTTAG
>NZ_JANFYJ010000127.1:0-431 GCF_024460495.1 Hungatella sp. SL.1.14
GTGAAGAAGGTGGATACAGGGTCCTATCTGGCCCTGGAACCGTCGGCTATTCAGAATATTGTGACACAAGGACAATCCCTTGCCACATATCACACCGCATACGCTACGCCATACGTTCTGCACAAGGCTGGCAAGCAAGAACATGAACCCGAAAGATTTACAGTATATCATGGGGCATTCAAATATCAGTATCACAATGAACTGGTACGCTCATGCGTCCATAGATACCGCAAAATCAGAGGTCCAGCGTCTAATCGCATAAGAGGTATTTACCACGATTTTAACCACGTTTGATAGCGAAAATATAAGAAGATAGACCTAGATATGTGAGGTTTATCACAAAAGCAAAATGCCCGTAGAGCCGATAAAATAAGGCTTTGCGGACATATAAGAAGATATAAAAAGATAGTCAAAAAGACATATATAATTTA
>NZ_JANFYJ010000128.1:0-431 GCF_024460495.1 Hungatella sp. SL.1.14
CCAGCGGTGCGTAAAACATATAGTAAAACACCACATTCCCCATAACAAGGTAAGGCATATCATTATTTTTTCAGTGCATCGAGGTCAAGTCTGTGGTTGGCAGCGTATATCGCCACATTTTCCGGCTGTTCCAACTGACTTACTGCTATCTTCAAATCCGCCGACTGTGAATAGGAAAAAACCTCAATTGCCCGGTCCACCAATTCCTCTTCCCACATGTTTAGCATCTCCATTCTCAGAAATGCTTCCCTCATGGAAATGACAGGACAATATCTCTCCTTCTTTTCAAATAACATTGTGATCCCCTCGGTTGGAAGCCCTTTTGCCACAATCTTCACGTCCCCCTGGATATGGGAATCTTCCAAAGCCGCCTGAATGCATTGCTGATAAGCACCACAAAATTGTTTATATAATTTAAGATTCATATTCTT
>NZ_JANFYJ010000129.1:0-429 GCF_024460495.1 Hungatella sp. SL.1.14
GGAGAAACTGGGAAGTCAAAAAAGAACTCTACAGCGTCCAAGGTATCCTATCAGAAGTATTACGACAGCGGAAAGAAAGATTATACAGCACCGAAGTGCCGGACGAGCTACGAATATGATGAGCTTTTATTCGAAACTCGTGGAGATGCGGAATCGGTATTAGACGCCATGAACGAAATTATTGCACAGTATGAGGTAGTTAGTGTTGCAGATCTTTATAATTTGGCAAACGTGTCCAATGACAATTATGCTGCCAATAAATACGGATGGACTGATATTGCTGGATGCAGGGCGGTTCGAGTAAGGGATGGTTATATTTTAAAATTGCCTAAACCAATGCAGTTGTAAAGGAGGGATTCAAGATGTATGAGTCAGAAGAAAGGATGGTATCTCATCCGGATCATTATATTTCCGAAACGGGTATGGAAG
>NZ_JANFYJ010000013.1:0-186395 GCF_024460495.1 Hungatella sp. SL.1.14
GCCGCCAGCGTTCATCCTGAGCCAGGATCGAACTCTCATGTTAAATGATTCGTTTGATCCGGGGTCAAAATCAACTAACTAGCTAATTTATTTCCCGTTTTACTTGTTGTTTGGTTCGTATACAATATTTGTATTCGTTCTGAATTTTCTCATTCAAAGCCATCAAACAATGGCTTGTTTTATTAGAATTTTCAGGGTTTTACATACTGTTCAATCTTCTGTTTTCAAAGTGCGTTTGCTGTCGATCTGTGTCAGCAGCAACTTTTATATCTTATCACAGTGATTCATTTTTGTCAACCACTTTTTTCATTTTCTTCAAAACTCTCTCAGCGGTCAGGCCGGACGTTTTTCGGAAAAGTTTGCCGCCGTTTTCAGCGGCGAGGTATATCTTATCAAACCTTTTTCGAAATGTCAACACCATTTTTCGATTTTTTTATTTTTTTTCAACTATTTAAACTTTTTCAATTTTATATATTGTATTTCTTACCTCTAAAAAGCGGCTCCTGAATAACCGGAAGCCGCTTTTTTACTGCAAATTTCGTTTCTCTGATTCCTTCTCCACATGAACAAATCATTATAAATCATAATACCTCTGGAATTCTGCCGGATGGGGAATCTGAGATAACTCCCGGCTCTCCAGCCTCTTCTTCTCCAGCCATATTTCAATCAGACGTTCCGGGAACACGCCTCCCGCCGTCAGGTAATCATGATCAGCCTCCAGGGCATCAAGCGCCTCATCCAAAGTCTTTGGCAGGGACTGAATCTTTGCTTTTTCTTCCTCCGGAAGCTCGTAAAGATTACAGTCAAACGGCCCCCAGCCATGTTTTTCCGGATCAATCTGGTTCTTAATGCCATCTAGGCCCGCCATCAAAATCGCCGCATATGCGTAATAAGGATTCGCTGTTGCATCCGGATTTCTCAGCTCAAACCGTTTTGCCTTTGGCGTCTTGGCATAAGCCGGAATTCTGATCACGGCACTTCGGTTGGACGTGGCATATCCAATCGTTACCGGTGCTTCATATCCCGGTACAAGACGCTTGAATGAATTGGTGGACGGATTGGTAAAGGCACACAGGGACGGAACGTGCTTTAACAAACCTCCTATAAAGTAATGGGCCGTCTTGCTCAGCCCGGAATACCCTTCCTCATCATAGAAAACCGGTTCCCCCTCTTTCATAAGAAGCATATGGACATGCATTCCATTGCCTGCCTCCTGATAAATTGGTTTTGGCATAAAGGTGGCGGTTCTTCCATCCTGAATGGCGGCGTTGTGGATCACGTATTTGATAATCATGGTCTTATCCGCCATGTCCACCATATCTCCCAGTTCTACTTCGATCTCCATCTGGCCCGAGCCGCCCACTTCGTGGTGGTGGTATTTGACATCCACGCCCCACTCCTGAAGCATCATACACATTCTGCTTCTTAATGTATACGCCGAATCCTGAGGTGCTGCAATGTGGTACCCGCCGCCGGCCGGCACTTGAAATCCCTTATTATCGGCGCTCTCCCTGCCGCTGTTCCAGGCCGCCTGTCTGGTATCCACGGTAAATGCCATGCGCTGCGGCTCCACCATATAGCTGACATGATCAAATAAATGAAATTCGAATTCAGGCCCGATCAGCATCTGATCCGCGATTCCCTGTTCTTTCATATATTGGATGGCTCTCAGACTCACATTTCTTGGATACTGGTCAAAGGGTCTGTTCTCCTTTCCTATCACACATACATCTCCGCACATGGTCAGAGTCGGAATCTCTGTAAATGGATCCACCACGGCAGTCCCCGGATCCGGTATGAATACCATATCGCTTTTTTCCACCGGAGCATACCCATAGTTCGATCCGTCAAAACCAATGCCCTGCGTAAAAATCTCTTCATCAAACCGTTCAACCGGAATCGTAATGTGTCTCCACCGGCCGTTTAAATCCGTCATCTTGAAATCAATCATCCTGATTCCCTTTTCTTTGCAGATGCGCAAAACCTCTGTACTCTTTGACATATTTTTCCCCTCCAAATCTGAATGGCAGTTAAAAGATCTGCTATCATGATTCTACCATATTTTTGAGAAAATATCGTCCATTAAATCCGTTTTTCTACATTTTTATTCCATGAGTCTGCACATAAAAAACAGGGCTCCACGGAAAATGAAAAGTATCGAACAATGCAGATGCTGAAGGAAGGCTGAACAGCCTTTATCGAAGACAGCAGCGCGGGCAGCGAATCCGTTTGACTTCGCTGCCCGCGGGAATAAACTGCTTCTGCATCTCTTGATTACTCATATTCCAAAACATTCAGCCAGTGGTTTAAAAGCTTCTCTTCTTCCGGAATCCCTTTCGTCTTTCTCGAAGCTGCTGCAATGGAGAGCCACTGCTGCACGTAGTGTTTCGCTGTTTTGCTCTTTCTGCAGTAAAGCTCTAAATACTGATCCGCAGTCTCAGCATCCTTAAGCGTCAGCAGCAGATATGTATTCGCTGCGTCGGCGGAGGCATTTCCCTGCGTCGCATGAGACCAGTCCAGGATGTGACACGTTCCGTCTTCACTGACAATGATATTTCCCGGGTTAAAATCTCCGTGAAGTACGCAAGCGTGCTTTGGCATGCTGTCCAGACGGCCCCGGATAATAAAACGGGTATTGGGGCTCAGCGCTTCACAGGTGCTGATCTGGCGGTCCAGCTTCTCCCTCAGCTTATTTAAAAGCGGTGACCGCTTGCTGTGAACAAGGAGCTGCAGATCGACAAACTGTTCTAAATACTGATTCCGGTTCTCCGGCTCCTCCTTCATCAGCTGCGCCATGGTCTTTCCGCTGACATATTCCTGAACAATGGTCCATTCCCCCTGTTCCGTCACGTTTACACTTACTATGCCCGGGATCGGAAGGCCCGTTTCTTCTATTCTTGCCTGGTTTAATGCTTCATTTAGAATATCTGCTTTGGGGAACGAACGGTCAAATACCTTATATACCAGGTTCCCCTCCCTGTAGACCACCTTGTTGCTGCGTTTTGCCAGTATCTCCCTCTGTTCCATAGCCTCTTATCTCCTCTCAGGATGTATTTGGAAATTATACTCTATTGTACCAGACACAGGGAGCGTTGACCAGCAGATTCCGGTCTGCGTTCGTCTCAGAAAGCTACAGTTTATGCCCTGCCTTCTTCCGGTAGATCAGATAAGAATATACACCGGGAATCAGGATCATGCTTAAAAATACAGTAAAGTACAGAGGCTCCATGTGGAAAAATCCCAGGATCATCATCAGAATACCGCCAATCATCCACACATATCCGGCCAGACGATGCGTCCGTGTCCAGTTCTCCTCATCCGCCAGAGTCCATGGCAGTTTAATTCCCAGAGTATAATTCTGTCTGCATTTCGGAAGATAATTGCCGATAACAACAAACAGCAAAGCGATCGGTACGCTTACCACGCTTCCCACATTGATGGAAATACCAACCGCAGACAATACAATCACAAGCTGAACCATAACTGCCAGCAGTACAATGAACCAGCGTACGATCGCCATCAGTTCCTTCGAACGCCTGATATTTTCCCGCTTCGGGTCAATCACGGGGATCACATTGACAATCACCGCCATTAGAAGCATAAATGCCGGTATCCCAAAGGCCGCCATATTCCGGCTGGAATATCCGTTGACCTGGTTGTCGCTTCCCCAGTGGGTCGCTACCTGCTCCGGTAAGCGGCTGTAAAATACAATGGAAATGATAAATGGCACAAGGGCCAGTCCCCAGTACAGGAGATCCCGAGAGGTCAGTTTTCTGTCAGTCTTTTTCATGATGTTGTTCCTCCATTAATGTCTGAAGCCAGGAAAGCACTTCCTGGAATACGGTGGTGTTTAACTCATAGTAAATATATTTTCCTGATTTGCGGTCTTCGATGAGACCTGCCTGCTTCAGGATATTGAGATGATGGGAAATCGTGGCTCCTGATGTATCAAACCGTTCCACAATCTGCCCGGCCGTCATACTGCCCTGCTTCAGCAAGGTCAGAATTTCCCGCCGCGTGGGATCGGACAAAGCCTTAAAAGTGTCGCCAAAGGGCATGGCCTGCACCTCCTTTCGCCGCGTACGGCGTTAAAATAAAAATACATTTAGACGTTTATCTAATCATCTAAATGTATTTTATCAAATAATTTCTCTGATGTCAATTGGAAATACCAGGAGCAGCAGCTCCTTACTCTGCCTCAGCCGGTCTTTTATCCATCAGCCGGACCGCGTTAACATTCCGACGGAAGGAATGAAATGCTGCCCATTCAACCGGACTGTTCTCAAAAAATGCTGCTGCCGAGGCCAGCACCGCATTTAAATCCCAGGCGATAAAATCCAGATAGCCGCAGTAAATACCGGTAGCTCCTCCCAAAAAAGTCATCGCATCATCACCGGCGTTTTCAAGCACATACGCTATGAGCTCATCCCGAAAATCCAGGACCACCCGGCCGCGTTCCTCCTCATGTGCAAAGCTGTCCAGGGGATAGCAGAGAAATCCAGCCGTCACGCCATCCCGGTGGAACTCGTCCATAATATCGCCCTCTCCCCGAAGATATTCGTTAATGACTGCAGCACACCGGGTACTGCCTGCAAACACATCCAGCCTCCAGTCTGCCTCCGGATTCTGGTCCGGTACCATCTCATAGCCGATGAAGCTGTTCTCCAGAAAGTGCTCAGGGTCACTGGAACATTCGATATCCATCTTTTTAAGTATCTCCGGAAGCTCGTCTAGCAGGACCGGCACTGCATCCTTCGGTGTATCAAGCACCTGGAAGTCCTCCACCAGTTCCATCGCAGCAAGTTCTCCCAGTATCTGATCCAGAAGGGTAGATAACAGCCACCACACCTTACTCTCATCCGTTTTGAAAAGCGGCAGCAGTTTTTCACAGTAAAGCTCCAATGAGATATGCTTACTCTGGGAGTGTTCTTCCGTTTTCTCAATCCATACCTGTACATCCTGGCCGGAGACCATCTCACCGAAAGCGCCCAGGCTGTAGCCACGGGAAGGCTGTCGGCCCACCAGAATATTCCAGTGTTCCAGAACGGAAGATGGAGCATGGCTCTGGAAGTAGACAAGCTCAAACAGTTTGGTTCTTTTCCCCTCAGGAGTCAGGATCAGTTCGTACTTTTTCCCGTTAAACCCTAATTCAAAGCTCACATCCGAAAAAACGGCAGACAGCAGACCGGAACACGTTTCAATCAGCTCCTCTCTGACCGCCCCCTGGTCTTTCTGATCCATCAGTGCGCGAAGACGGGCTTCGCCCTTTTCAAATACGCTCCAGCCCTCTGCCGTTTTCTCCCGGAAAGACTGCTCAAAATAATGAAGAGCCGGACCTGCAATATTATTGTAGGCCCGCGCCAGTTCGCTGATCAATTCCGGCGTCCGTTCTTCAACCGGCATCCCCTCGATCGCATCAATGATTTTCTGATATTCGTCGTTTTCGTTCCATTCCTGTAATTGCTCTGTCAGCTTCATATGCTTAAACTCCCTTTTTGTACGGCTGTTAATCACCGTATTCTATGGTGTTATTATAGCATGTATGAAATATGACAGAAAGCATTTTTTGCTTTACGTCTGCACGCTCAACTCTTCTCTCCCGCCAGCATCTCATCTAACGTCCGCCAGCCCAGCACCGCGCACTTTACACGGGAGGGCATGTGGGATATATCCTGCAGGGCGGCCGCTTCCTCCAGCGCCTCTAAGTCTGCCTCCTCCGCCGTACCTCTGATCATTTGAAAGAACTTTTCAGCCAGCCTCACGGCCTCTTCCTTCTTTTTTCCAATCACCAGATCCAGCATCATATCCGCGGAAGCCTGCGAGACAGCACATCCGTCGCCTACAAAAGAGCCCTCCCGGATTATCCCGTCCTCCACCTTCAGTTTCAGCAGGATATCGTCCCCGCAGCTGGGATTAACGCCCTCCAGCACCAGGTTGGCATCCGGCAGATCGTGCTTGTGAGCCGGGCGCAGATTGTGTTCCGTCAATACCTCATTATAAAAGCTTCTATTCTCCATATCCCATCTTCCTCCTGATTCCGGCTGCACTCTTCAGGAATGCTTCTATTTCCTCTCTGGTATTATAAAAATAAATGCTGGCTCTGGTGGCAGATGGAACCTTTAAATATTCCAGCAGCGGCTGGGCACAGTGATGCCCCGCACGGACGGCGATTCCATCCGCATCCAGAATTGCACTCACATCATGGGGGTGAACCCCGTCTACGGTAAAGGTCACGATGCCGCAGTGTTCATCAGGTTTTTCCGATCCCAGAACATGTACGTGCGGTATCCGTTTCAAACCTTCCAGGGCGGCAGCTGTCAGTTCCAGTTCCCGGCGCCGCACTTCATCAAATCCCACGGACTTTAAATAGCAGACCGCCTCCTTTAATCCCCAGGCTCCTGCCGCATTGACGGTACCTGCCTCAAACTTATGAGGGATCGGGGCGAATACGGCGCCTGTTCTGGTAACGGAATCAATCATTTCCCCGCCGGTTAAGAAGGGCGGCATCTCCTCCAGCAGTTCCCGCCTTCCATAGAGCACACCGATCCCCATAGGGCCCATCAGCTTATGACCGGAAAAGGCCAGAAAATCTACCCCCAGCTCCTGTACATCAATTGGGATATGAGGAGCACTCTGTGCTGCATCCACCACAACAACAGCCCCTCGTTCTCTGGCCATGGCCGCAATCCGGCGTATCGGATTTTCACATCCCAGCACATTGGAGACGTGGGCGACAGCCGCCAGTCTGGTCCGGTCAGTAAATGCCGCTTCCAGCTTCTCCTGAGAAATCCTGCCATCCGGTTCACATTCCAGGAATCTCAAAACCGCGCCTGTCTTCCCGGCAGCCATCTGCCAGGGCAGCAGATTGCTGTGATGCTCCATAATGCTTACCAGAATCTCATCTCCTGCCTTAAGCTTTGATAATCCGTAGCTGTAAGCTATCAGATTCAAGCTTTCTGTCGTATTTCTGGTGAAAATGATCTCGTCGGCTGAAGGAGCATTGATAAAACGCCGAACCTCTTCTCTGGCCTCCTCCAGCCGCTTTGTCGCCTCCATGCTCAGTTCATAAAAACCCCGCATGGGGTTCGCATAACACTGCTCGTAAAAGTCGCGCTCTGCCCGGAGTACGCAGCCGGGCTTTTGGGCCGTTGCTGCGCTATCCAGATAAATGACCGGATTATTCGCCAAAAGCGGAAAATCCTCACGATATGGATTCCTGTTTTCCATTCTCCTTCACCTCCTTCAGATAATTGTGTACCATCTGCTCTGCAGCTTCGTCTCCGCTCTTCCTGCAGACAGCCTCCAGCCTGGCACTTGTAAGCATTGCTTCAGCTTCCTCGCGGCTCATGCCTCTGGAACAGAGATAGAATAAGAGTTCCTCGTCCAGCCTTCCAATGGTAGCTCCATGGCTGCCTAAAACGTCCTCCTCGGCGCAGAGAATCAGAGGAATGGTCTGATTGACCACATCGTCTCCGAAAAGCAGTACATCCTCTTTCTCCTCGCCCTCTGCCCCGACGGCTCCCGACTTAAAATCAATGGTTCCGCGGAAAAGCTTAAAGGCTCTGTCCCGCAGCACGCCGCCGGCCAGGATCCGGCTGCTTGACCGCTCCCCCCGGTGATCTGCTGCATAGTTCATATCAAACCGCTGATTTCCTCTTCCCAGGTAGCCGATGTCCGCATTCAGAACGCTGTCTCTCCCTGCTAAATCTGCCCGGCAGCCCGCGTAAGTTTCTGATCCGCCCAAAAACAGCTGTACTACCTCCGCAGCTCCGTCTTCTTCACAGCGGCCGCCGATATCGTTTAAAAATCGATATCCGCTTCCCAGCAATTGAAGCTGGATCAGCTTCAGCCTGCCATTCTTATTCACTTGAAACCGGGTTTGAACTGCAGCCAGACCTGCCGCTTCCGGCGGCGAGGTGAAATCCATAATCACGGTTAAGCATTCCCCTTCCCTTACCAGAAGTTCCACCGGCTGAAAGCTCTTCCCACCATCGCTGCAGACAAAGTGCAGCGCGGCACGTTTCTTCTCCTTCAAGGGCCCGGACGGAATCCTGATCGCCGCTGTCCCGGCCTCTCCGGCCAGGCGGTCCATATCTTCCCCCATGCCGGTCGGAAGAACTGAAATATCCTCATTCCACGGTTCTGCTTCCTCAAACCCTTCCGTTATCACTGTGGGGGATTCCCCCGCTTCTATCTGTTTTAGGTCCGCCTCATTCATCCTGAGCCAGTTCCAGGTTCTGGCCGGCAGCCTGTTTATTGTTAAATCAAGTCCCTGTCCCATAGGGAACCTCCTTTCCGCTCTCCTGTGAAAGCCTCCTATCCAATACTCCCCTTCATCTCCAGCCGGATCAGATGATTCATCTCTACCGCGTACTCCAGGGGCAGCTCCTTGGATACCTGGTCCGCAAAGCCACTGACGATCAGGGCTCTGGCATCCTCCTCACTCAGTCCTCTGGAAATGAGATAAAAGACGGCTTCATCGCTGATTCTCCCAATCCTGGCTTCATGGCCGATATCTGCATCGGAAGTCCGGATATCCATAGCCGGGATCGTGTCTGACCTGGATATTCCATCCAGCATCAGAGACTGGCAGGACACAGCGGATTTGCTGTTCTTCGCTCCTTTGGCTACCACCACGGAACTGCGGAAGGTACTTACCCCTCCGCTCTTGGATATGGACCGGGTGTTCATATACGAAGTCGTCTCCGGAGCGGCGTGAACCACTTTCGCACCCGTATCCAGATTCTGTCCTTCACCCGCAAAAGTAATTCCTGTGAACTCCATTCTGGCTCCGCGGCCCTTCAGGATGCTCATAGGATATAAGTAAGAAACGTGTGAGCCGAAGGAACCGGATACCCACTCAATCGTGCCGCCTTCCTCTACCTGCGCCCGCTTGGTATTTAAGTTGTACATGTTTTTCGACCAGTTTTCAATTGTAGAGTAACGCAGCTTCGCATTTCTTCCCACATACAGTTCCACACAGCCCGCGTGGAGATTTGCCACGTTATATTTCGGCGCGGAACAGCCTTCAATAAAATGAAGGCTGGCCCCTTCATCCACGATAATCAGCGTATGCTCAAACTGCCCCGCCCCCGGCGCATTCAGCCGGAAATACGACTGCAGCGGTATTTCCACGGAAACTCCTGGCGGTACATAGACAAAGGAGCCTCCCGACCAGACGGCTCCGTGAAGCGCGGCAAACTTGTGGTCCGAAGGCTTCACCAGCTTCATAAAATGCTTTTTCACCATGTCCGCATAGTCACCCTTCAGCGCGCTCTCCAAGTCTGTGTATACCACGCCCAGCTCCGCCACCTCCTGGCGGACATTGTGATACACCAGCTCCGAATCGTACTGGGCACCAACTCCCGCCAGAGATTTCCGCTCCGCCTGGGGAATTCCCAGACGTTCAAAGGTATCCTTTATGGCCTCCGGCACATCGGACCATTTCGTTTTCATCTTTGTGCCTGGCCTCACATAGGTAGCGATATGGCTCATATCCAGTCCCTCCAGGGAAGGCCCCCAGTCGGGAACTTCCATGCTGTTGTAAATCTGCAGGGACTTTAGCCGGAACAGTTCCATCCAGAGCGGATCGTTCTTCTCTTTTGATATCTGCTCTACAATGGCTGGTTTTAAGCCTTCCTCTATACGGTACGCATCCGTTTCTTCATTTCGGATATCATAGATGCTTCTGTCTATATCATTTACATATGTCTTCTCTTCCATCTCGTTTTTCTTCCTTTCCGGAGACGCAGACTATCGGTCCGCCTGTTCCAAATACTGTTCAAACCCGTTTTTATTAATTTCTTCCACCAGGGAAGCTCCGCCTGTCTTCACAATCCGGCCGTCTATCATAATATGGGTTTTATCCACCCGCAGAGCCTCCAGGATCCGGGTGCTGTGAGTGATAATCAGCAGGCCTCCGTTCCGGTCCTTCTGATACTCCTCCACACCCTTTGACACGGTTCTGACCGCATCCACATCCAGACCGGAATCTGTCTCATCCAGAATTGCCAGACCCGGCTTTAAGAGCAGCATCTGAAGAATCTCCGCTTTCTTTTTTTCACCTCCGGAAAATCCGACATTTAAATCCCGGTCTCCGTACGTCCGCTCCATCTGCAGGAGCTCCATGGCCTTCTCAAGTTCCCTGCGGAAATCCCACAGGCGCACTCTGGCGCCCCTTCGCTGTTCCACCGCATTGCGTATAAAGGTTCCCAGTGAAAGCCCGGGAACCTCCAGAGGG
This sequence comes from Hungatella sp. SL.1.14, assembly GCF_024460495.1. Classification (NCBI taxonomy): domain Bacteria; kingdom Bacillati; phylum Bacillota; class Clostridia; order Lachnospirales; family Lachnospiraceae; genus Hungatella; species Hungatella sp. SL.1.14. The sequence continues at coordinate 10,241 of NZ_JANFYJ010000013.1, forward strand.
TTCTGGAAAGAAAGAAACATTCCGGCTCCGGCCCGCTTATCCGCTGTTTCCCCGTTCATAAGCTTCCCCTGAAACCAGATCTCTCCCTGCGTCACTTCATAGCGGGGATTGCCCATCAGCGCGTATCCGAGGGTAGACTTTCCCGCCCCGTTGGGTCCCATCAGTACATGGGTTTCTCCTTTTTTGATCTCAAGATTAATTCCATGCAAAATCTCTTTATCTTCCACTTTGACAGATAATCCCTTTACTTCCAACAATTGATTTGCCATAGATTCCTCCATTTCTGCTGTTTAAGCTTCACTCTTCTATCTTTTATCTTGTACTTTTATTAACCTATCATTTCACTTGGTTATTAACATCATAGTATTATAAACCTACTTTGTCAATAGGTTTATAATACTATTTCCTGTTGCGATTCCTATTTACCTTGTTGTATAATAGGATAATAATACTGGTATTACAGAGGGGAGGTATTTCAGATGATGATTTCGACAAGGGGACGTTATGCGCTGCGGGTTATGCTGGATCTGGCTCAGCAGACCACAGACAGGTATGTACCCCTGAAAGAAATAGCGAACCGCCAGGAGATTTCCGAAAAATATCTGGAGATTGTCATAAAGGTTCTGGTACAGAATAAACTTCTGACCGGTCTGCGGGGAAAAGGCGGCGGTTACCGCCTGACAAGGGCGCCCGGCGAATATACTCTGGGGGAGATTCTGCGCCTGACCGAGGGAAGTCTGGCCCCTGTCGCCTGCGCCGAGGAATCTTACACCGAGTGCTCCCGGCGCGGCTTCTGTCTGGCCCGGCCGGTATGGCAGGAACTGGATAAGATTATCAATGAGTATCTGGATGGGATTACATTGGAAGATTTATTAAAGTCCCCGCAGAAGTCTGTATGAGCCGAATTCAATAAGTTAGAATCTGACCTTTCAGAATAAGACGGAAGAAGGGCTCTGCCAGGCCATCTTTTCAATTGAATTCCTTCTGTTAATATTGTATAATCATTTTAGATCCAAACATACATGGAAAGGGGCTGGCCATGGTAGACAAAGGTGTGAAAAAGCATATTGTGGTTTCTGCCATTTTAGTGTCATTTATCAGCGCTGCACTGGTTCTGATAGGCGGCATCAGCTATTTGAGTATAGAACAGGCGCAGGAAAAAGAAGCTCAGAAGTATATGAAAGAGATTGTGTCACAGTATAAGAACATTATTACGGCACAGATTGACGGGGATTTTCAGACACTGGAGGCGCTGGCCGTCCTGATCGGATATGATGATGTCATTCATCTGGATGAGACGCTTTCCTGTCTGGAAGAACAGAGCATCCGCAATGACTTTACCCGCATGGGATTTGTCTCACCTGCACAGACAGGATATTTTATAGACAGTGACGGGGAAAAGCATTTTGATGTCGATGTCAGTGACGAGGCGTTTATACAGAAGACCTTATCCGGTCAGCGGACCGTGTCTGAGATTATGACAGACCGGTTATCCGGAGAGCCTGTCGTCTGTTATGGAGTTCCCATCACCTATCATGATACGATCACAGGAGCAATCACCGCCACCCGGCTCACCTCCAATCTTACGGATATCATAAGCCAGGATATCTTCGACGGCGTTGCCTATATACATATTGTTGATCATGAGGGAAATTTTATTATCCGTTCTGACCACGCCGTCATTCCGAAGCAGATGCACAATCTCTTTGACGACGGGGAGATTGAGGACGGCATCCGGGCATCCATACTTGCCAGTATGGAGAATAACGGTGATTCCTTTGCCACCTTCCGCTATCAGGGAGAGGCGTACTGGGTTACCTTCCTTCCCATCGGTGTCAATGACTGGCAGTTATTCTGCCTGGTGCCGCAGACATTTCTGAATCACAATTTCCACACGCTTCTGCTCGTGTTTTCAGGTGTCATGATCTGTATTTTCTTTTTATTCGGAATCCTGTTTCTTTACATTTACAGCCTTCTGAAGAAGGAGCACCAGACACTTCAGCAGTTTGCGTACAAAGATCTTTTGACCGGTGCTGATAACCGGAACCGCTTTGTCACAGACCTTCCTGCACTGTTGAAGGAACCGAAAGACTATGCCATGGTGCTGATGAATATCAATGGATTTAAATTTGTAAATGAGTTCTTTGGTTTTGAGAGCGGAAATCGTCTGCTGCAGCATATTGCCATGGTTTTGCATACTAATGTCTGTCATGAGGAGCGGTACTATCGGGACAGCGCCGACCACTTCGGCATGCTGCTCACCTATCATAGCCAGGAAGAACTCATTGACAGAATTCGGAACATCCAGCGGGAAATTAACGAGTATACCGTGAGTCCCAACCAGGACTACCGCATCAACTGTAATTTTGGAGTTCATATTATACAGGCGGACACCCCCTGGGATGCGCACCGCCATTCTCCCGATACAGCCATCAACGGCGCTCTGCTTGCACTCAACAGTGTCAACGGCAATACCTCCAATCCGGTTGCGTTTTACGATGAGGCCCTCTATGAAAAAGCCCGCAAGAAAATCGAGATAGAAAGTCAGATGTACGCAGCACTGGCCAACGGAGAATTCCACATGTATTTACAGCCCAAATACTATCTGAAGGACGGTTCGATGCACAGTGCGGAAGCCCTTGTCCGCTGGTACTCTTCTGACGGCGTCATTCACTATCCGGATGAATTTATCCCGGTGTTTGAGGAAAACGGCTTTATCACGGAGCTGGATATGTATATGCTGGAGGAGGCCTGCCGAAAGGTGTCCCAGTGGAAACAGCAGGGATATAAAGTCAGCCCTGTCTCTGTCAATCAGTCGAGAGTATTTTTCTACGATGAGGAATATTTAGACAAATTCCATGAAATCGTAGACCAGTACCATATTGATCCGTCCCTGATTATACTGGAAGTAACCGAAAGTGTTGCGATGAGTAATTTAGAACAGGTTAAAATGGTAATCAGAAAGCTTCACAAAATCGGTTTTTCCATCTCAATGGATGATTTCGGAAGTGGGTATTCTTCTCTCAATACCTTGAAGGATCTGGATATCGCAGAGTTAAAGCTGGATAAGGATTTCCTGTCTGAGCAGTCCACCTCAGAGCGGGGCAAGATTGTGATAGAAAGCGTAATTCATCTGGCAAAAGCCCTCTCAATTACTACGGTTGCAGAAGGAATTGAAAATGATGTCCAGCTGGATTTTATGAAGTCGATCTGCTGTGATATCGGACAGGGATACTATTTTGCAAAGCCTATGCCGGCTGAGGAATTTGAACGCATGCTGTTAAAGAAGGAACAGGATGATGTGTAAATCTGCCGGTATGCGTTTCGATAAGTTTTGAACAAATGGCAGGTGCGTGATCACACCACAGATCACGCACCTGCCATTTGCTTATCGGAGTCTTTGGCTTATTCCCAGACAGCCCTTTCTTCTGTGTTAAAAGATCTGAATATCCTCCAGATCCGGCTCTTCCTCCTCTTCTCTCTCATCGGCAAAGCCCTCATTCCCTTTATTCTTTGCGATTACCGCATACAGACATCCGGTCACAACCACATTCACTGCAATCGCCAATAATCCTGTCCATGGGCGTGTCATGGTTGGAAGCATTAAAAATCCCCCGAATGGAACCGTGGAATCAGCTCCCAGAACCATCGTAACCGCTCCGCCGCAGGCGCCGCCAACTGCTGATGCAATCAAAGCGCGTGCCAGATCGCTCATGACGATCGGAATGACACCTTCTACAATGTTTAAAACTCCCATTGGAACGGCTGATTTCAGGTTTTCCACCTGCTCCGGCTCATAGATATTCTTGTGTAATGCTTTCGCAATCAGATATGCCAGGCCAAATCCAATTGGCGTCGCCGTGTTTACAAGCTGAAGCGCTGTGACAGGCTCACGAATTCCGGAGGCGAGAAGCGTCAGCGTAAATGCGTACACGGTCTTATTGATCGGTCCGCCAAAGTCAACGATACACAGACTGCCGATTACAAGGCCAAGCACTAATTTGGAGGATGTACCAAGTCCCAGCAATACATTAGTCAGCCAGTTTGTAAATGCTGCAATCGGCACGCCAAATACATAAACCATTACCAGACCGGCGATGAAAGAAGAAATTAAAGGTACAACGACTGTCGGCATCAATCCTCTGGCCCAGGCCGGCAGCTTTAAGTTTTTAATAATAAACAGTGCAAGGTACCCGGCAAGATATCCGCCCAGTATGCCTCCGATGAAGCCGGCACTGATCGCAATCGCTGATAAACCGGCTACAAATCCAGGGGCAATTCCTGGCTTTCCTGCTATTGAGAATGAGATCCCCACCGAAATAATTAAAGGAAGAAGTCCCAGTGCAGCTCCGCCCATCGTAGCAAGAGCATCCCAAAATGTAAACTGCCCCTGCACGAGTCCTGCCGCATAGAGATTCGTTCCGCCCAGTGCCATCCCGATTGCCACTAAAAATCCGCCTCCGCATACGATCGGCAGCATATAGGAAATAGCTGTCAGCAGATGACTTTTAATATTTAAGCTCTTTAACTTTTCCATTCTTTCCCCTCCATTAAACCGCTTTCTCCAGCATGCTCTCTTTCCATTCCATTTCCATTTTCCTGCATGCGGTATCCAGATCCTGATCCAGTCCAAATAATCCCGCATTGCCGACGATCAGCACATCAGCCCCCGCCTCTGCCAGCTGCCTGTAATTTTCTTTATTGCAGTGGCCGTCAATCTGAATTTTGTAATGATAGCCATTTTTCTCCCGCAGTTCTTTTGCCTGCATGATTTTATTGTACATCTGATCAATAAATTTCTGACCCGCAAACCCAATATCTACCGTCATAATTGTCAGCATATCAATATACTCGAGGTAAGATTCCACATAGCTGAGCGGTGTCGCCGGATTTAAAACAACGCCGCACTTACAGCCAAGCTTCTGAATCATCTGCATCGTGCGGAATGCGTCCGTGTTGATTGTTTCTGCGTGCGGGCTGATATAAGTTGCTCCTGCCGCAGCACACATCTCAATCCAGTCAGACGGATTGGTTGTCATTAAGTGTACGTCAATATCCGTATTCGTATGTTCCCGGAAGCTCTTAAGAATCCCCGGAGTAAGCGCCATATTTTTGCAGAAATGGCCGTCCATGATATCGACGTGATAGAGTTTCATATACTGATCCATAACTGCAAACTGCTCTTTTATTTTTCCTAAATCCATACACATCAGTGATGGGGCAAATGTTACCATATTCGTTTCCTCACTTTCACATAATTGAAATTTCATCGAGATTCAGTTCTTCTTCCTCGTCAGGCTCTTCTTTCCTTATACACCCATCATCGGTAAATGCGAGCATAACCTCCTCCGCGGTATCCGCATCGATCAGCCTGCTGACCACTGCACGATCCCCCAGACGTTTTGAAAACATTGTCAAAAGCCTTAAATGCTCTTCTGCCGCCTCATGGTCCGCCCCTACGGCAAACAGGATAATAACCTTAGCGCCAGCGCCATCCAGACTCTCCCACTCAATCTCATGGTCAAGAACTGCTATTGCAGCCCCCGGTGTGATGACAGCCTTACTTTTTCCGTGTGGAATCGCGATGTAACCGCCTATCCCGGTTGCCCCCATTTCCTCACGCACGTAAACATCTTTTATGTATTGCTCTTTATCACCAATTACCCCTGCCTCAGCAAACAGTTCCGCCATGGCCTCCAGAGCTTCCGCCTTCTGATTGACCTTCAAGTGTGTTATAATTGTCCGGGGATTAAGCACCTCTGTAAAATCCATGTTCTCTTCCTCCTTATTTTGCAGCTTCCATTACCTGTTTCGCCTTTTCCATCAGCTTGTTTGGTGACTTGATCGCAACATCGGTAGAAACCTGTATGGTTTTCTTTCCTTCAAACCGATCGCGGTCCGCAATCTTTACATCAATCGCCAGTATGACAAGATCCGCCGCTGCAATGTCCTCCTGTGTCAGTGCGTTTTCTCTTCCTATGCTTCCCTGTGTCTCGAACTTTGCTTCAAAGCCTGCTTTCTCTGCCGCTTTTTCCAGCTTCTCCTGCGCGATATATGTGTGTGCGATCCCTACTGTGCAAGCACAAACTCCTACGATTTTCATATAATTTCCCTCCTTGAATTTTTAATTGCTCTTCGTTTTCTGTGATTTCACTATACCATTCCGCCGGTTCAAACAGAAGTCCAGAAGATTTCAACTTATTTTGCAAAGCGTTGTACTGAACGCGCAGACACTTCAGAGGACAAAAAAACTGACAGGCGTAATAACCACCTGTCAGTCACTGCTTTTTACTTAATCAGCTTTCAATGTTTTTCGATACTTTGCCGTCTGCTCCCATATGATTGGGAGAATAAATACAAGAACACATACCAGCAGGATCCCTCCGCCTGATAAAACGGAAGCGAGATTTCCAAATAAAATTCCCGCGATACAAAAATCCGAATCAGAGAATGAAGTCCCTGACAGATTTAAAGTTCCAAGCACTGGCATTACAATCAGGGCCAGCACGGAAATCAAAATGCCGTGGACAAACGAACCAACAAGGCACCCCTTGACTCCGCCTTCTGTATTCGCAAAAACACCGGCTGAGCCTCCGCAGAAAAAATGGGCAACGACGCCGGGAACAATCACAGGGACGATCAGCTCTCCGAACCAGGTATTAATCCCAATCAGTATAAGCATTGTTACGATGCCGCCCAAAAATGACATCAGAAAACCGATCATAGCGGCATTCGGCGCATAAGAAAAGAGAACCGGACAGTCAACCGCCGGCCTTGCGTGAGGCACAATTCTTTTTGCAATTCCCTTAAACGCCGGTACGATCTCAGCAATCACCAGGCGTACGCCTGACAGGATAATATAGATAGCCGCCGAAAACTGAGCTCCCTGAATGACCGCATAGATGATCCAGTTTTGAAAACCTCCGGTCTTGTAAGAAATATCCAGCGCTGCCAGATCCGTCCGCGCTGCCGCAATTCCACTGACCACCAAAAAGATGCCTGTCATTACGATAAAAATCCCAACAGTTGAATCCCGCATAAATGACAGCTTTGTGGGAAAACGAATATCCTCCGTTGACTTGACTGTTCCTGTCTCTAAAGCTGCGGTCTTTATCCGTCTGTCTTTTTTTGCTGCAAGGCGCGCGGTCTTTGCTGCAATCAGATAGCCGCATGTGGAAAAGTGCCCAAGTGCAATTCCATTCCCTCCGGTTATCTTTTTCATCTCCCCCTGTGCCAGTGCCGGCATGAGCGCCATGAAAAGCCCCAGCATAAGAGCTCCCGCCGCAATGATCTGCCATTCCTTCATGCTGCTTCCGCTCAGAGCCACGGTCAGAAGGCAGGCCATGTAGAGCGTATGATGTCCTGTCAGGAAAATATAGTGAAACGGACCAAACCGCGCAATAACAAGATTGGCGACCATTCCCAAAAACATAACCATCGATACTTCCACTGCATATTGTGCAACTCCCAGTGAAGCAATCGCCTCCATATTCGGAATTACGCCCTGGATATGAAAATCGTAATTAAACAGGACACCAAAATCCTTCAGTGCGCCTTTCTGCAGAAAATCAGATCCGGCTGATAAAAGGACAAAACCTACAATGGCTGTAATTGTTCCCTTGATCACATGCTCTACAGGTTTTTTTTGCAGAAGAAGGCCAAGTAGTGTTACAAATCCTACAAGAAAAGCGGGGGTAGCCAGTATTTCCCGAACAACAGTAACGATCTGCATACAATTCCTTTCTTTCTATCGATCTGTCAGTCTGGAGCGAAGAATATCACACACCTCATAAGCGCTCTCTGCTCTGACCAGCTCATCAATCTGCCTCGGTTTCGCAAGGGTTTTACGAATATCCTGAAGAATCCCCATATGCTTCTGCTGGTCTTCCACAACCAGACAAAAGATGACTCTCGCCGTTTTACCGCCTTCAAACTCAATTCCGTCCGCTGCTATGCCAATGGACAGATCCAGATGTTTTACACCATTTTCCGGCCGTGCATGAGCAAGAATCAAATCCCGGGTAATAAACATATAAGGCCCCGCCTCCACCATCCGGTCTACGATACACCGTACATACTCTTCGCTCATACTCCCCCGTTCCAGAAGCGGTGATGCCGCCGTATAGAGTGCTCTTTCCCAGCCGGTCGAATAGCCATCGCCGCTCCACTCCCTTTTCTCTTCCGTCCTTTCTCTTCCATTACGGTCAAGAAACAGGATTCTGTCTTCTGTCAGAAAGTCCGTAAGCCGCCAGATATCAGGCTTTAAGACTGGCTGTTTTTCTTCCTTCTGCCGGGCAAAGAATTTTTCCAGTTCGCGCCTCAGTTCCATATGGTGCTGCGGATCAACATATTTTTTCACCACTTTAAATAATGCATCTGTATCGATAAAGCCAAATCTGCTGCGGATCAGCGGATGATTCAGAATATTTTTACGGTCGAAATCATTTAAAATCGTATTTACCACGATAACCGGAACGACAGCCTTTACATGAACGGATGTAATAATGATATCGCACATATTTTGCGGATTTACGATTTCCGAAGCTGCCATTACGGCGACGATCCTCGCCTGGGGTAAAATTCTCTTCAGTTCATGACTGATCATATTTCCTGTTGCCACCCCATTCATACATGCCACAAGAATACGCAGTTCCTTTTCATCACGTTCCGCATATTCTAAGTGGGCGCCGAAATGGAGGGCCAGATAAGCCACTTCACTGTCAGAGATTAAAACACCGATCTGCTGTTCCAGATACTTTACTACAGCCCGCGTTGTATCAAAAATATAAGGATACTCCCTCCGAATGTCTTCTGCCATCGGATTGCCAATCTGAATACCAAACCGGTAACGATAAAGAGAGGCTGCGATATGGCGGTACAAATTGCGGATCAGATCCTCTTTCCGTTCGAATAGAACACAAGCCTCCCGTTCAAATTCTGTTATCAGGTTTTTTGTGATTTCCAGGGCAAACTCATTATCCCCGGTGTCGGCCTCTGTTCTGGAATAAGACTCCAGCCTTCCTCCAAGAAAATGCAGTGACAAATATACCTTTTCCATATCAGACAGCGTCGGAAAATATTCCATTACCAACTGATATTCTTTTGAAACCTTTACCTTTTCTGTGCTTACATCCGTAAAATACAGGCTGTCCTCTCCCTTTTCCATAACCGGAAGCATTGCGGCAAGTGCAAGCATATCATTCCGGACGTAACTTACCCCCAACCGTTTCTCCACCTGTTCAATCTGTTTTAAATGAAATTCCATCTCATCCAAATACAGAAAGCGCAGCTTTCCGGACGATAAAAGAGGCTCCAGCATGTTAAAATACAGAAAAAAGATGGCACGGATACGAATGGGATCTCCATCGATCCAATACCCTCTTTTCTTTTCGTATCCGAGCCCAAGCTGATATGCATGCAGCTGGGAGATAACCGCCTGGAGGTCAACAAATATTGTATTACGGCTTACAAGGCATGTGTTCATCAGGTTTTCTACATAGACTGGTTCTCTGGAGACTATAATCTGACACACAATCATACGCGTCCGTTCACTTGGTGTGAAAATGTAATCATCATGAGGCTGCTCGGTCTGCATAACCGCCTCAAAGGAACCTTTTTCCTCTTCTGTAAAAGGCTGTATCTTCCCGCGTATGATCTGAATATCCGGCAGTTGTTTCGTATGGAGCCAGTCATTCGCCCGGTCAAGCTCGTTATAAACCGTACGGGTGGACACAGCTAATTCATCCGCGATCTCCTGAATGCTAAGCGCGCCGACTCGTTTTAATATCATATCGATAATCTTTTTTGTACGTTCATTTAGATATCCAACTGCCATAGAGTCATTCAATCCCCAATAATGGTTTTAATAGTTCCGCCGCCATCTCTGAATCCATAAGGTCCTCCAGACCAACGGCCGGCAAATCCCCCAGACTTTCCAGCAGCTCCTGAGATACAATAAATAAATCTGCCCTGTCTGCAGAAATATCCGACAAAGAGCCAAAGGAAACCTCGATATCGTCCATTCCCAGATACTCCAAAGCCTCTTCTATTGTCATCTGCATAATCAATGAAGTCCCGACACCATTGCCGCAGCAGCACATTATCTTTTGAATCGCTTGTCTGATCATGTCTGTTCTTTCTCCGAATTTTTCTTATGTGATCTTATAGAAATCAAACCGCATTCCTTTTGATTTATTATACCAACTGGCGGGAAAAAAAACAATCCACTTCCCGCTTCATTACAAATCATTACTGCATATCGTTCTGATCAGCTGACGTTGTATTGAAAAACGTCTGGAGCAGCGCGGATAACAAACGATTATGCCATGTCTGCATGACGTAATGATTCACCAGTTCCGGATTGTCTGTTACAATGCCATCTACCTGACACTGCAAATTTTTCTTAATGGTCTCTTTCGAGTTGGCTGTCCAGCCATATACGTCTTTGCCATTCCAATGCATGCTCACAACCATCTCTCTCGTCAGCATGGTAGTTTCCACACTGAAGGCATCAATAAAATCAATATCGTATTGAAGTGAATAAATCAATGGCGTGATATAGACGGTTTCAATTTGGGGGTTAATAGCTTTGACTTCTTTTAAAAGTTCCAGATTCATAGAACCGATATTGCACTGGTCGAGCATATCATATGTTTCAATGAGTGCAGCGACTCTTTCCACAAGATTCGTCTCATGCCCTGTGGATTTCAGTTCTATCATAACCCTAATATTGTCCCTGGCTCTCATCAGAAAATCATCCAGCTTTGGAATCCGCTCACCGGAAAATTGAGGAGAAAACCAACTGCCGGCGTCATAGTGCTTCACCTCATCATACCCTGCCTCCCACACTTTTTTGTTCTCGCCTGTAGTACGGTTAAAGCTGTCGTCGTGCAATAGAATCAGTTCTCCATCTTTCAGCTGCTGCACATCAATCTCCACCATATCAATGTTCATGGCAATCGCATGATCCAGCGCAGCCATGGTGTTTTCCGGTGCAAATAAAGCCCCGCTGCGGTGGGCAACAATTTTGGGCCCTGCATAGGTTTCCGCAGTAAAAGAACCGCCTAACTCAGTCTCGCTGAATATTACAATCGCAATCACAGTGAATGCGATTACAACAGCCTGCTTAAGATGGTAAAGAAGTCCTGTTTTGTTTCGCAAAACGGCTGACGGTCTGACGTCTTCTCTATACTGATGATACAATGATATGAGCAGTGAAAACAGCCAGATAGTAGAAAGGCTGCTCAGGATAAATACGGCCACCGGCACTGCCCGGTCAAAGTAACTCACAAATGTTTCAGCCGCCATAAGCGGATTTTCTACCTGCTTTGTATAATAAACCAGGCCCAGAATCGCAGCACCCAGCAGAAGAGCTGCAGCAATACCAAAGGCGGCAAATGCCCCAAAAATATGAAGAAGCACAGCAGTTTTTCTCTTTTTTAACAGCTGTAACCCATCATGCCAGGCAGCTTTCATGGACTGATTCTGAAACAGAGTACCTGGCAGAAAGAGCAGGAAAAGTAAGCAGGCCGCATTTGCTATGACGGCAATAATAATAAAAGCAGAAAAAAACAGCATGTTTTGCTGAATAAAATCCATGATAAACTCGGGTATACTGAGCCAGCGTAATATATAAGGCGTAAAAGGCAGAACAGTTAAAAACGTAGTCAGAATAAATCCTAAAAACAGCAGCAGATTCTGTATATGAAATATTTTTTTGCAGTGAGCCAGCGTCTGCTTTAACAGCTGCAAAATGGAAATGCGGCGCTGCTGCCACCCGTTTTCGCAGTAAACAAAGAGTGCCACCGTTTCAAAGAAAACGGAAAAAACAGTCAGAAACAGGATACACAGACACAAAAACACGGAAAACGGCTTAAGCAGAATAAGTGAGAAATTCTCTGCCGACAGATAAGATACCCCCGCAGTTTTCAAGATCAGTTCCAGCACATCACTCGTAACCGAGTAAAGAATCGAGTAGCTGAACATTTTATACAGCATATTAAAGGCCAACAGTACAGGCCAATTTTTAAGCGATATATCAAAAGAGCATTTTATTAATCGTTTCATCGTTACCTCTGTCCATTTATTTACTTCGTCACGGGGACAAGTATACTATATATGATGTGGATATTTCAATGAAGATAATCAGAAGATATACTGAGTTTTTTCTAAAGTTTATCATGTCGGATATACCGTAACTTTTTTTACAAAAAAAGCGCGTAAGAACATGATGTTCCTACGCGCCTTAGTCCTGCCGTACCTCTATTTCGTCTCAGAAGCCGCCTCTTCTGTCCCCTCTGCCGGTTCCTCCGCTGCTGCGTGCACCGCAGTAACCGTTGCGACGGTTGTATCTAAATCAGTGACGAGATCAACATTTTTATTCTTCGCAATATCTAAATCCGCCACCCGGATTGTATCACCGACCTTCATGTCTCCAACGTCAATCCGCACCTTATCAATCAGGGCCTCCGGCAAAGCCTTGTACGAAATCTCCTGAAGCTGCTGCTGCAGGACTCCATTCATCACTTTATCGTGATTTACCAGGATAACTTCCGCGACGGAGTGGACTTTTTCGCCTCTTACAAGCGCCTGGAAATCAATCTCCTCTACGATCCCCTTCATTGCATTAAAGGATATGTCTTTAATCAGGACATCGTAAGCCTGGCCATCCACGTCCAACAGGATCTGGCTTCCTTTATTGCAGGTTTTAAGAAGCCGTTCCACCACAGTTCTCTCGATTTTAACAGGTATGGATTCCTGGATATCTCTGCCAAAGACATTACCGGTAACGTACCCCTCTCTTCTCAATCGTTTTGCTTTGATGGACATGCTTCTCTTTTCAGCTTTTAAAGTATTCATTTGTCTTTTCCTCCAAAATTCTGATTGCTTAGCAGCCTTCAAATTTGATAAACAAATAGGTGTGTTAAGTAATTTATACTGTTACAAGTACATTATATCACTGTTGTCAACCCCGGACGGCGGAATTATGAAGCCAGCTCTACGTTCTCCAGCACTTCCTTCATCACCCCGATAAACATCTCATTTTCCTTTGCCGTTCCCACAGATACACGGCTGATCTGGTTGGAACTGATCATGATTCCGCGTTCCGCCAATCGATCCCTCAGCCACTCCGGGCTTACGTGGGCATCAAAATAGATGAAATTCGTCTGGGAGTGATACACTCTGCACCCCATGGCTTCCAGCTCCGTTTCAATATACTTACGTCCCGCGACCACCAGGGCCTTAACCTCCTGATAATACTCCTGATCTTTCATCGCTGCCACCGCTGCCGCCTGCCCCATCTTATTGATATTACAGTTACACGGGCATTTTTTCATGGCTGCTATTAACTCCGGCGCAGCCGCCACATAACCAACCCGTACGCCTGCCATGGCATAATATTTGGAAAACGTTCTCAGAACCAGCAGCGGTTTTTCGATTCCCTGCCGGACGAGATCTATCATGCTCTCGCAGTCAGGAGCTGTTGAAAATTCGATATAAGCCTCATCCATCACGATAACGATATCCTCCGGAACCCGGTCGATGAATGAACGCAGGCTGTCGCCGTTCACATACGTTCCTGTCGGATTATTGGGATTACAGATCACTATGATTTTCGTTTTTTCCGTAACAGCCTCAAGGAGTCCCTCCAGATCATAGGTTAAATCGCTCTTTAAGGGTACCGTCACCGGTTTGGCCTGGTGAATGTAAGCCATATCGAGAAAGGCGGCAAACGTGGGACACATCAGAACCTCATCTCCGGGATTTAAGAACGTATTGCCGACAAGCTCGATACAGGCGCTGGAACCGGCGGCTGTGATGAAATTATCATAGCTCATGCCGTAATATTCCGCCAGAGTATTTTTAAGCTCATTTGCCTGAAAATCGCCGTAGAGATTTGATCCGGCAGCCGTCTCAGCTATTGCGTTTAATGCTTTGGGCGACATCCCATACGGATTTTCATTGAGCCCCATCCGGACAAGACGGCCGATATCTGTTTTTCCGAAATTCGCGCTCGCTCTCCTGCTTTCCGGCTTATTGGCAACCGCATCACTGAACACATTCCATTCTTTCATATCCTTCACCCTTTTCCTTTCTATGCCAGACCACTTTTTACAGCGGTCTTCTCTTTCATTTTCGCAGAAATAAATCTGTTTTTGTTCAATACTGTTTCTCCGTCTCTCAGCCTTCCGACCCGTCTGATATCTTTTCCATACAGACAGGACACTACCAGCAGGGAACAGGCATCTGAAAACGGAGCCGCATACAGTACGCCGGCAAGCCCGAAGAACCTCGGGAAGAGAAGCAGCGCCGGAATCAGGAAGATCCCATGCCTGGAAAACGATACCAGGGTTGCCTGATCCGATCTTCCGATGGCGGAAAAATACATACTGACCAGCATCTGATAGCCGCTGAACAGCGCCAGTATTTTACAAATCCTCATGGCATGGGCGCCGAAGGTCACAAACGCCTCGTCCCCCGCGCCAAACATCCGGACAAGAGCTGCCGGAACCGCCATCATGGCCGCCCACACGGCCGCTGACAGTATCACGGTCATGCTTTGGGATATCAGCGAAGCCTTTTTTACACGGTTGTACTTTCTGGCTCCATAATTATAGCTGATCACCGGGGAGGCTGCCTGGTTAATGCCAGAGGTAAGAGAGACGATAAAGCTCTCCATCGTCACCGCAGCAGCCATGGCGGAGACGCACAGTTCGCCGCCTCCCAAAAGTGAATAGACCGGATCAAGATCCCCGTATTTCAGCAGCGCCTTATTCATCATAATATTGGTCACAAAGGAAAGCATCTGGAAAACGGATGGAGCGATTCCCATTTTTATAATATAAATCATCTGCCTTCCATCCACCGCGCTGAAGCCCGCCCATTTTAAACCGCTCCTGCCTGTGAGGAAGTACGCCGCACTGAACGCCGCTCCTGCCATCTGGCTGATTACGGTAGCCAGCGCCGCTCCCTCCACTCCCATACCGCCCCGCGCGATCAGGAAGTAATCCAGAATGATATTACAGACCGCGCCGATCATATTGGCCGCCATGGAGTAGCCTGCGCTCCCTTCTGATCGGATTATTGCCGCCAGTCCTACATTCAGCATATTAAATACCTGCCCCAGCGACACGATCCGCAGATATTCTACGGCATAACGGTACGTCTCCGTTTCCTCCGAAGCCCCGCACAGCCGGACAAAAGGTTCTGCCGACACGGAAAACACCAGAGATACAACCGTCGCCATGCCGGTGGCCTGGACGATAATATTCGTAAAAAGGCGTCCTGCCTTCTCATCGTTGCCGCTTCCGATTGCCAGTGAAAGGAGCGACGCTCCTCCCACCGTGATAAACAGGGACAAGGCAATCATCACATTATTAAAAGGCGCCAGTACCGATAAACCGCCCAGCGCATACCGGCCCACATAATTTCCCACAAACACCTGGTCTACAGTCCGGTAGAGATAGGTTGTCATCGTCCCCAGAAGCCCCGGGATCCCCATAGACAGAAGCAGCGGGAACAGTGGGGCCGTTCCCATTCTTGTCGTACTCTCTTTCACCTGCTTTTAACTTCCTCTCTTCTTCCTATGCAATCACACTGGTCGGCATCCCATGAATCCAGTTTTTTAAGTTCTCCGCCGCTACCCGGACTGTCCTGTATCTGGCCTCCTCCGGCGCCCACGCGATATGCGGCGTAATGACGGCGTTGCTGCAGTTCATCAGCGCGCACCGCTCCTTTAACGGCTCGTTGTCCACGACGTCTAAACCGGCCGCGTATATTTTTCCGGAATCCAACGCTCCAATCAGGGCTTCCTCATCGATGACTGCGCCTCTCGCCGTATTAATCAGAATCACGCCATCCTTCATCTTTTCTATGGCGGCGCGGTCAATCATATGGTAGGATTCATCGGTCAGAGGACAGTGAATCGAGATGACATCGCTGCGCAGAAACAGTTCCTCCAATCCCACCTGTTCGATAAAATCATACTCCGGACCGGTCTTCTTATGGCGGCTGAAGGAGATCACCTTCATACCGAATCCCGCCGCCATACGGGCGGTCCACAGGCCGATGCTTCCAAGGCCGATGATTCCCATGGTCTTCTCAAACAGCTCAATCTGCCTGCTCTGCACCCGCAGGCCGCCGCCAAATCCAATGATCTCATGGCGATCCATACATTTTTTATAGTACTCATCCTGAAGTCTCACATTATGGCAGATATCGAGCAGCAGCGCCATGGCAAACTGAGCAATGGTCACATCCCCGTAAACCGTATTCGTCATGGTAATGTGATGTTTCTCTGCCGCGTCCCGGTCGAACTCCCCATATCCATGGGCAAACGACGCAAGATACTTTAACCTGGGATGGTTCGATAAGAACGTCTCTTCGCAGCAGTCCTGAATCCAGGCTCCTAAAAGTGCGTCGGCATCTCCCGCAATCTCATCCTTCTTCCTGCTGCTGAACCCGTTGTGAAATACAACCTCATCCACCTCCGGAATCTCCTTCAGCTGCTCCTTCCAATAACGGATCAGTTCCTCCCGCGAAGGCCGCCCTCCTATGGCCTCGCCCTGGCAAATTACTACTTTCATCCTTTCTCTCCTCCTGTTCTAAGTTTTAGTCCTGGTCTCCCTGCATGGCGTCGTATCCGGTCTCACCCGTACGGATCTTCACGGAATCCCGCACATCATAGATGAATATTTTCCCATCACCGATATGGCCTGTATAGAGTACTTTCCTGGCCGTAGACACAACCTCCTCCACAGGGACCTTTGCCACGACAACCTCGATCTTTACCTTCGGCAGCAGCGTCATATCCACCGGAACTCCGCGGTAATACTCCGCCGCCCCCTTCTGCATCCCACATCCGAGAACCTGCGTCACCGTCATGCCGGTAATGCCGATTCCGTTCAGCGCATTCTTCAGATCTTCAAACTTCGACTGCTTCAGGATAATATCCACCCTGGACAGCTCTGATTCCCCTGTCTCCGAAACCCTTGCTCTCACAGGAATTGCCTCATCCACCGGAATATCCCGTCTTCCGGGAGCTGCGCCGAGTACAGAATCCACGTTTGCCATCAGATCATCGGCCGGCACCACCGGAAGGAAATCCGCGTAGGCGTTTGCCAGACCGTGTTCCGTGCTGTCAAGTCCCTCGATCTCCTCTCTCCTCGTCACACGAAGACCCATGGTCTTCCGGATCACGCGGAATACGACATTCATGGTCAGAAACACCCAGGCCGCCACAGAAAGAACACCCAGAAGCTGAATTCCCAGACAGGAAAAACCTCCTCCGTAGAACAGCCCACCTTCCTTTGCAAATAAGCCAACCGCAGCGGCGCCGAACGCTCCGCAGACACCGTGGACCCCGATCGCACCGACCGGATCGTCAATCTTCAGCTTTTTTTCAATCATCTCAATCGCAACGACTACCAGGATACCGGCGCAGATACCGATTGCCGCCGCTCCGAATGGAGTCACTGCGTCGCAGCCTGCAGTAATGGCGACCAGGCCGGCCAATACTCCGTTTAACGTCATGGAGACATCCGGCTTTTTATATTTGAACCACGTATAAAACATGGTGGCACAGCCGGCCAGCGCAGCCGCGAGATTCGTATTCATGAAGATCAGCCCCGCCGTCTCCATGGCGTCTCCTTCCATACTGACAGTAGAGCAGCCGTTGAACCCGAACCAGCAGAACCACAGGATAAACACTCCCAGCGCTCCCAGTGTAATGTTGTGTCCCGGAATTGCCTTGATTTTCCCGTCTTCCCCATACTTTCCGATTCTCGGCCCGAGAAGATACGCTCCGACCGCGGCCGCGGTTCCTCCGACCATATGTACCGCCGCAGAACCAGCAAAATCATGGAACCCCAGATTGGCAAGCCAGCCGCCGCCCCAGATCCAGTGCCCGGAGACCGGATAAATCACCATGGAGATAACGGCGCTGTAGACACAATAGGCCGAAAATTTCGTTCTCTCCGCCATCGCCCCGGATACAATGGTGGCCGCCGTCGCGCAGAAGACACTTTGAAAAATTACGAAGGTCCATTTGGAGATTCCGGCCGGAAGCACAGAATCATAATTTCCCATCAGGAAAAAATCAAATCCGCCGAAAACGCTTCCCCAGGAACCGAACATGATACCAAACCCAACAAACCAGAAGATCGGAGTTCCGATACAGAAATCCATCAGGTTTTTCATAATGATATTGCCGGAGTTCTTTGCTCTTGTAAATCCGGTCTCCACCATGGCAAATCCGGCCTGCATAAAGAAAACAAGAGCGGCGCCAAACAGCACCCATATCGTATTGACAGCCGACATACTCTCCACCTCTTTTCTAAGACGATTCCTCACCCGCTTTTCACACGAGTCCGCCGTCTTCCATAAATACAGTTCGCTTTAACAAACTTCTGCCATCCCGTCGTTTGGACTTGTGATGCGCTTTAAAAACTGCTTCGTTCTGGCCTCCTTCGGATTGACCAGAAGCTCAGAGGGAGGTCCCTGTTCCACCACCACGCCGCCCTCCATGAAGATCACCCTGGAAGCCACCTCCCTGGCAAATGCAATCTCGTGGGTGACTACAATCATGGTAATTCCGGTCTGCGCTACGGCCTTAATGGTATTTAGCACTTCCCCCACCAGCTCCGGGTCCAGAGCCGAGGTCGGCTCATCGAACAGAATCACATCCGGATCCAGGATCAGTGCACGGGCAATCCCCGCTCTCTGCTGCTGCCCTCCGGATATCTGAGAGGGATAAAAATCACACCGCTCGGACAGTCCTACCTTTTCCAGTATTTCCCGGCTGACTCTCTCCGCGTCCTCCTTCTTGAACTTTTTGACCGTCACCAGACCTTCCATCACATTTTCCAGAATTGTCTTATTCTGAAACAGATTATAATTCTGAAACACCATGGCGGTTTTCCGTCTGAGTTCAATAATCTGGGACTTCGTATGCTTCTTTGCGTTCACCGTAAAATCGTTGACCGTAATGCTTCCGTCATCAGCGGAATCGAGAAAATTCACAGTCCGCAGAAGCGTCGTTTTTCCGGATCCGCTGGGGCCCAGAATGACCACAACCTCTCCTTTTTTAATTGTTAAGTCTACGCCTTTTAAAATGTGATTCTTTCCAAATGATTTGTGTATGTTGTCAAGTCTGACCATGTATTCCATACAAACAGCTCCTTTCTCACGCCGCCGCACCGGCCCTGAAACGTTTTAAACGGGTTTCCACTGTTCCGAACAGTCTGTTGAAGAAAAAACTGATCAGTTCATAGATCACTGTAGTGATGAGATACGCCTCGATGAAATTCAGCGCCGGCATCGCCAGTAAATTGGCTGTGGCTGTAATCTCATAAACCCCGACGTAATACGCCAGGGACGTTCCCTTCACCAGTCCCAGAAACAGTCCGCCCAGATTCGGCACCGCCACAGCCATGGCCTGTGGAAATACGATTCTTGTCATCGCCTGCAGCTTCGTCATCCCCACGCTGTAGGCCGCCTCTCTCTGTCCTTCATCCACCGCCCCAAGCGCGGCCCGGAATATTTCGGACGAATAGGCCGCCTGATCCAGGGTCAGGGCCGCGATTGCATATACGGCAGGCGGAACAACCGATACGTCGAATTCTCTCCCGATGCTGACTCCATAGCTGTAAACCATAACGGGAAGCGCATAATAGGCAACGTACAAAAGAATAACCATGGGAACGCCCCGCATAAAGGAGACAAACACGGCGCATATCTGAGAGACTACCGGTGTTTTTGCCCTCCGAAGACTGGCAATTCCAAGTCCCAGAAGCCAGCCGGCCGCCGCTGATAAAAGCGCCAGCATCAGCGTAACGGGAATGGCCTTTAAGATATCCGGAACTGATTCCGCTATAAATTTAAAATCTATCATCCGACTTCCCTCCTATCCGGCCGCCTGCCGTCTGCCCTTTGTATACAGTTTCTCAGCCCATTTACTGAGCTGCTCCAACAGAGCGCATACCGCCCAGAATATGATGCCCGCCGCTAAGTATACCTCCAGCCGGTTGCTCCCGTAGCTGGCTGAACTGATCGCCCTCGCCTTTCCAAGAATATCAATGACTCCCACCGTAAAGGCCAGCGAAGTCTCCTTGAACAGGAGAATAATATTGTTTCCCAGCGTCGGAATTGCGATGCCGAACGCCTGCGGAAATATAATACGGAAAAATGCGGAGCTTCCTTTCATTCCAACACTGTAGGCCGCCTCCCTCTGCCCCTTTTCCACCGCCAGATACGCCGCGCGCATCATTTCCGCCATATTGGCCGACGTACTCAGGGAGAGGCTTGCGATAATATAGGAGGTCTTGCTCACCCCCGATAAATCGACGCCCAGTGCCGCCATCACCTGCGGCAGCCCCAGATACAGAAGAAAGATCAGAACGAGTGTGGGAATACCTCTCATAAACGATATATACCCCTTTGAGATTCTCCCCAGAATCCTGTGGCTGCTCAGCGCCCCGGCTGCAACCAGCGTTCCGATTACCAGACTGAACAGCAGCGACAGCGCCAGAATCTCCGCTGTCATCGGAAAGGCCTTCAGAATCCTCGGAATATATCCCGGCACCTGCGATAAATGGTATGTATTTTCCATATGCTTCCCTCCTTGGGACTCGTACTGCCAGTCACAGCGGCAGAATCATTCTTATTCCACTGAAATCGCAACCATATCCGCATAGGAGGTAAAAACGTCTTCCCCGCCGAACCATTTCTTCGAGATTTCTCCGAGCGTCCCATCCTCCTTCATTTCTTTCGTCGCCTGGCTTACCGCCGCCACAAGCTCCGCCTGGTCCTTGGCAAACATCATATATGTATCTTCACACATCACCACATCTGTCAGGGTTAAATTCGTGATTCCCAGGTCATCCATCACACTGTCATACGTTGCTTTGTACGTCAGAGCCGCGTCTACCTGCCCATTCGACACCTTCTTATAAGAGTCGGCAGTCGACTGGTCGCTTACTCCGATAATCTCAACCTCGTTCCCCGGATGAGCCTCGTTATACGCCATCATCATCTGATACTCGTATGCGCTCGGATTCTGTTCCATGGTCTTTCCTGCCAGATCGGCCATGCTGGTTATTCCGCTGTCGCTTCTCACACAAAGGCTCATCGGAGACAGGCAGTAGTACTCATCCGGAAATAAGTACTTTTCTTTTCTCGCCTCACTCTTTACAAGCTGATGAGACAGCATGTCGATGGAACCGGAATCAATGGAGACCACCAGTGTGGAAAAGTCCATGGTCTGAATATCAAATTCGTACTGCTCCAGCCGCTTATCCAGCTCTTTCAGCACATCCAGATCGTAGCCGACGGGATTTCCATCCTCGTCAAGGTAACAGAAAGGAGCTGCATTGTTGCCGGTTCCAACCTTTACTACCGTAACACCGTCGGCAGCCGGCGCTTTTGCCTCTGTTTTCGCACCGCAGCCGCTCAGCGCGCCCACCGCCAATGAGGCAGCCAGAGCCAGACCCGTTAATCTCGTTCCAAACATTCTCTTTTTCATAATGATTCTCCCTTCTTCCGCATTTCACCGCGGCAGCCACGTTGACAGTCTTTCAGATAAACAAAAAAGACGTTCGGCGCGGCCTCTCCGCATATCCAAACGTCTTTGTCTGCCCTGTCTCCAGGTGATTTTGTTTACTTGATACGCTTATTATACATGTATAATTTCAAATGTCAATTCTATTTTTTATTTTCGGCATTCTGCCTGTAACGCTTGAAATCAGCACCTGTATTTACGGTATTTATTTCCATTTTCGTTTTTTCATTATACATGTATAATATATTTTATCAAACAAACCACGAAAATTTCGGAATATTTTCAAGCTGCAGGAGGTACTGTCATGAAACATAATAACAGAGGAAGTGAAACAAAGGAAAGCATCTTAAGGGCAGGCCGCAGCCTTTTCTACGAACACGGCTATAAAGCAACCACCGCACGCATGATCGCCGGACAGGCCAACATCAATCTCGGCCTGATCGACTACTATTTTAAAGGGAAAGAAGAAATCGCCACACTGATTTACCGCGATGTCCGTAACTCCTTTGAATCCCTTTTTCTTGCCTGCGAGCCGCAGACGACTCCTCTTGATATGTTTTTTATCTCCAGCGCGCTGGAACTCCGTCTCTGTCTGGAGTGTCTGCCCTTTGGAAGGTTTTATGATGAAATCATACTTTTTCCTGCCATTCATCAACGCCTGTTAACCTTTAATGCCTCGCGCATTAAAGAATATGGCGCTGTCGGAAAAGATACCGACTATCCCATGCTGGCTGCCATAAGTATCGCTTCCATTAAACCCGCCCTTGTGGATCACGCACTCCACTCCGGCCACGCACTGGATACCGGTAAGTATCTCTCCTACTATCTGGAACAGCAGCTTCACTATTTTGGCCTGCATAAGGAGATGGCTGCCCGCTATCAGGCCCTTCTTTCCGGATACTATGTGAACGCTGCTGCAAATTTTACACCAATCCTGACGAAACTGTTGTAGTCTGAAATCACACGACAGTCAATCGGAGGCTTTACAAAAAAACTACGGCAGCAGGTAAGCATGATCCGTTTACATTTATTTTATTTATTTGTAACGAATCATGCAAATATGTGATATAAGAGGTGAGAGGAGGTGGAGAAGTGAAAGGTTCCCATGAGCAGAACATGGATATGGAATCCATTTATCGAACATATGAAAATTTAGTCTACCGGTTCCTGTATGCCCGAACCTGTGATTCCGAATGGGCCCAGGAACTGATGCAGGAAACCTTTTTGCGGGCCATTACCTCTATCTCCCGGTACGACGGATCCTGCAAACTGTCAGTATGGCTTTGTCAGATTGCCAAGCATGTGCTCTGGCAGGAATTGCGTAAAAAGAAGCGGCTGGAACCGGTAGAACTGACCGATGCACTGCCGGATACTTCTGTTTTGGATGGAGAAGCCAGTGTTTTACAGAGGGAAAACAGACTGGAGCTCTATCAGGCCATTCACCATCTGCCGGAATTGGAGAGAGAGGTGGTTTTGTACCGCATAACCGGGGAGCTTTCTTTCCGCGATATCGGGGAAATACTCGGTAAGAGTGAGAATTGGGCCAGAACCGTATTTTACCGTACCAAGCAAAAAATCAGAAAGGAGCTGAAGGAGTATGAGTCCTAACTATACTTGTGATATTATCCGGGACTTAATTCCGGGATATGTGGATGGAATATTGAGCGAAGCCGGTACTGATTTGGTAAAGTCTCATTTGGAATGCTGTCAGGAATGCCGTGATTTTTATGAAGAACTGAAAGCGGACATGAAGCTCGCTGCAGAGCCGTCTAAAGAAGAAACTCTTGTCCTGGATGGATTTAAAAAGATAAAGAAGCGGACCAGAAGGCTGAAGCTTGCGGTAGCGATAGTTTCCGGCCTGCTGACTGCCTTTGTGCTGACTGTATTGATTCGGGTTTTTATCGTCGGGGTACCCTTAGAACCCCACCTGATCCAGATATCGCATATCGCATATCAGGAAAACACAGACAGTTTAAGCATGGAAGGGGATTTGAATATTTCCGGCTATCGTATCAGCCGGGTGGTATGGAAACAGAGTAAAAAGGACAGGAATGAAGTCAATGTGATCGTTTATGCAGCAGAAACCCTTCCATTTTTTCATGGAAACACTCATTTTTCCATCGAAATACCGGATATGAAAGGGCGAAAAGCCTATCTGGCCTGCCCTGAGTACGACCAGCTTGAGGTATATAACTGGAAGACCGATCATTATGAAATTCTGGATCAGCTGGAAAAAGAAATCCAACAGCGTATTCCGGACTGGGATGAAACAAGGGACATTCTTGAATACAGCGGCGGAATTACTTCTGTTGCCGGAGAAGAAGGCATCAGTTATTATATGACCTATTTAATTGGAAAAGATGCATCTTACTGGCGCTTGAATGATCAGCTTATCACCGATGGGGATTTTAAACCGGCAGATTTTGAGATATGGATATCCCTGAAAGCGCCTCATCAGATATTGATCTATGATTATCAGACAGGGGAATGGAATGAGGATTATTCCGTAGTTGCAGAACGCAGACCTGATGCCTGATATTAGGCTGTTCACCCCTTCCGCCCGCCTCCAGATAAGCGTTGTTCAAAAATAATTCAAAAAAAATAGTATCTTTCATGTCGGAGAAATGATAAAATAAAGAAAATTCCGGTTTGGGAGGATGAAAATAATTTGGATGATTTAAATTTATATAATATGGCTTACAAACACCTGTTTAACTGCATTCATTTTGGCTTATATCCCACTGGTTCAAGTCTTCCTACAGTACCTGAACTTTGCAAAACCTTTAATGTTTCAAGCTCCACAATCCACAATGCGCTGAGGCTCTTACAGGAAGATCATTACGTTTCCTTAAGCCAGGGACGGAGCGCAATTGTGATTTATGATGTCAACGAAGAGGAATGCCGGACGGAATACAGAACCTACAGCTATGCCACCAAAGATGCACTTCTGGACTTATGCGATACGATGCTGATCATCTGGCCGGAGGTGATGCTGCAGGGTCTGAAACTGTGTACGGATGATGACTTGGAAAAACTCACCGAGATCTTTCAACGGATGTCGCCTTGTAATGAATATCCGTTTTTTGACTTTTTTTTCCATATCCTGAAAGGCCTGGGAAATCCTCTCTTTCTCAACTTATATTTAAGCACAACCTTCTTTGGGCACTCCACCATTATGCGCCTGAGGGATAAGGCATATATCTATGGTTATATGACCTTTTTAAAAAGGGAGACTGCACAGATACTGGCCCTGTGTAAGGCATCTGATTATGGCCATCTAAAAGATTTGCTGGTACGCCTTTATCAAAAACACATTGAAGGAATACACCAGTATCATGATTCACTGCCTCCGCCAGAGCCTCCGGTCAAGCCAATCCCATATGAGTGGAATTATTTCTCGGAACGTCCTCTGGTCAATTTTAATTTGGCCATGAAACTGCTCCGCCGAATCTATTCATTATTGGGAAACCAGGAATATCTTCCCTCCTTTTCTACTCTGGCGAAACAGTATTCTGTACCATTCATCACGGTCCGCCGCGCCGTGAAAATTCTCAGCGACATCGGAATTGTAGAGACCATCCCGGGAAAAGGAACGCGGGTGCTGGTAGGAGTGGATAATCCGGCTCCGATTTCCAGTTTTTCCACTCCCAATTTGAAAAAGGCTCTGCTGCAATATCTACAGAGCATGCAGATTATCCTGATCATCTGTAAAGACGCAGCCCGGTCTGTTTTTCCTTCGCTTACAGACAGTTCTATTCAAGACAGAGCCTCATGGCTGAAAACCATTGTTATTTCCGGAGATTACTATATGACGTTCGGTGTCTGCTTCTCGCTGCTGAGCGAGAATGCACAGTCACCGGCTTTAAGAGAGATATTAGGCGGGCTAATGCAGATTCAGTATCTGGGTTATCCATTGAATGATGTGAAGCCTTATCCATTCAGGTTTGATTCCCGTTCGACCACAGCCCTGCTGAAAAGTCTGGAAGAAAGAGATGCCGATCTGTTTGCAGAGGAACTGCAGTGTCTGGCTCTTGATATTTTCAAGGCCGGGAAAGAGAAACTGATTGCCGGCGGCATTCTGGAGGCCGAAGCCATCGTGCTTCCGTCCCTTGATTAAGGAGCTCAGCAATGCATCCCTCCCGTGGGAAGAAGGGGCGGGATGCTCCCTGTGCCCTGACTTTCCCAGCCTCTTTCTATTTATTTCCAAATAAAATTTTACGTTGGCGCAGGATAGCAAAAATCTGTTATTTGACAGGGATTCAGACCATAATAGCCTTGCAGCCATATTCTGACCCTAATACTCATCAAAAAAATTTTGTAATTTATCCACAAACTGGCCAATATGCAAACCATCGACAAAAGAGTGGTGTGCCTGCACAGAAACAGGGATCAGGATTTCCCCATTTTTTTCATAATACTTTCCCCAATCAAAGAGAGGCGTTGCCTGATCCTTCTTTCCAGAATTGGTATGTGAAATATGAGTATATGTGACCCACGGCATAGGTGAACACTGAAATACGTCATTTCCTAACGGTCCGGTAAAGTATTCTTTTTGCTCTTGTGCCGTTTTCAATGCTGATTCGCAGTATTCCTTCAAATTTCCCACGAAAGGTACCGTGACTACCTTAAAGAGTTCTGTTTCATTGTTCAGGTAGGTAAATGCAGTATCAATTTTATCAAACAGCACTACCTGTCCGTCTAAAAAGCGATAACGAAACGCTTCGATTTCATTGGCACATTTACAAACTGCATATACCATCGCCATCGTAAAAGAAAGTCCCTGTTCTTTTATCTTACGCTTAAAATTGGTGATATTGGCTTCAAATGTCACACAAAATGCCGGCTCAATACTGTTTCTGAAAATAAAACAATGCATGGCTCTATCCCATGATTTTTCGTCAATAACCTGATACTGATTAGACATAGTTTCATCACTCTCCGATCTGAATTTCAACTCAGCAGCCCCTGACACAGACCGCGCTGACAGTAAATTTCGGTGCCATTTATTTTCCTTCCAATTCCTTCATGCCTGCGATCATCACCTTCAAAGACAGGTCGAAGCTCTCCTCCACTGACAGCGAATGGCCAAAGGCATTGTTGTTCACTAACAGAGAAAACCCTTCCAGAAATGCCCGAAACGTGCGGAGCAGGTGATTACAGTTTTCCTCAGAGATGTTCAGGGAGGAGGCGATTTTAAAACACATGGTAAACAATTCTTCCGTGACGCTCTGCGTCTCGTCATCCTGGTATTTATTGTACCAGAGCATCGCACTGAACACTCCTGGATTTTCGGTCGCATATCGATAAAATGCCCAGCAGACCGATTCCCATGCAGCATATCCGTCACTGCTCCCCATCGCTTCCAGCATTCGTTCTTCCATATGCCGCCACCCATAAAGCAACAGCTCATGATGTAAATCATCTAACCCCCTGATATGGTTGTAAAGTGATGGCGGCTGGATATTAAGGCTTTCCGCCAGCGTTTTTAGTTGAATATGGTCAATTCCCACTTCGTTTGCTAACTGTGCAGCCCTCTCCACCACTGCGTTTTTATCAAGTCCCGCCCGTGCCATAACTCTCCTCCAGTCTTATCTGATAATTACATAGTAACTATTTGAAATAGTTTTGTCAAGCGTTCCGCCTGCTGTCCCTGTATAGAAAAGCTGAAACCAGTATCATATCGCACTGCCAAGGCTGCTCTTATCCTGTAAAAGCCTGCCCCTGTGAGGTTTGTTTTGTCTCATTTAACGAATCTCCCTTAAATAATGGAGATATTTTATGATCCAATCGGATTTCCACCAATTCTTACTAATGCTCCATTCCTCCGCGTAATCGGCCCACGACCAGGTAATAGCCCAGGTTCCATCCGGTTCCTGCGTGTTCTCTATAAATTCGCACTCAAATTCACATAGTTCCCGGTTCTCCTCATAGAAGTCACTTAACTTTGAGCTGATAAAAAATGAAGGCTTGCATACATACTCGGCAGTCCACCTGGCGGTGTCACAGGTCATAACGTATTGGATCTGCCGCTGTAACAGGGCCTTAAATTCTATCAGATCTATCAGAGTGTCTGTTTCACTTTCTTTCAAATACTCATATAATCTTACAAAACAGGATACATTCCCCACTGATTCCATTGGAAAATGCGCCTTAAAATAGTGATAGGCCTCTTCTGCAAGCGAACAGGCTAATGCAAAGAGTTTGCTTTCCGGTTCCGCATATTTCAAAATAAAAGTAATCAGACTGGCGGTTGGATTATAAGATCTTTCAGCATCAGGCGCATACTCCCACCACGGTGCATGAGGAGCGTCGTTGTTGGTGGCAATGGTATTAGCCCAGGTATGGCCGTCAAAATCCTTTCCAGATGATAGATATTGAAGGATTCCCTGAATAATTGGATGATCTTTTTCCGCAAATCCAATTTCTCGTAAGATTTCCGCAGCGGCCCATGTCTGGATTGGCGAAGAATCCGGATTCCAGCAATCAGGCTCCAGAGCATGGCCAAAGCCGCCGTCGCCATTTTGATATGAAGCCAATGCAGTCAACACCTCTTCCTGGCTGCCGCCTTCAAATAAATACTTCCATCGGGCAAGCTCCAACGGTCTCGCATTCCTGTAAACAAAGTTTCTGGCTTGATGTTCATTCATAAAATATTCCTTTCCACCCTATTCAGTCCGGCTTTTTCGCTTATTTGCCTGCATTTAGTTATGCAAAATTCAGGGGCATTCCCTGTGGCTGCGCCAACGCTTAACTCCCCATTTTATACAATCCAAAATGACACCATAGAATATAAAAACTAAAGCAGAGCCAATGTACCAGTATATTGAGATTTGACCTTCTATTGTATTACACGAAATCTGTAAACCTGATTTCATAAAAGAATACAGGAATCCATCTGACTCAGCAATCATGTTCAGAATGGGGTTAAGTCTAATAAGTACAATGCTCTTTGAATCCTGTCCCATCTGGTGCATAAAAATTTCTAAAACTGAAATCAACAGAAACCAAAATGTAAAAGATTTCAATACCTTTTTCAAGAAAAATACCTCATTTTCTAACAGATAATCCTGTTCACCTGGCAGACTAAAATTGGTTTATAGCTTACGAATCGGGAAAAACACATAATTTTTCTCTGTCTGCGGACAAGTAAAATCTTGAACTGCGCCAGCCAATGGAATGCCGTTCTCCCTCATATACCCGATTACCTTGGGAAACACAGCCTCCTCTTCACATTCTGCATAAATATATTCATAACCGGGAACAATCCACTTACTCCAGCCATCGGGAGCTTCTGCATCATCAACGCATTCCACTCCCGCAAGATAAAGCCCTTTGTTAAAATTCTCCCACGGCTTAAAAGAACGGGAAAAATCAGTCATGGCTCCCCATATTCCGCAGATATTCCCATCTTCATCTTTCTTTGCTAAATGCTGAATCTCTTCAAAATGTGAATTTGCATGATGCCATAACTTTTGAATAAAGTCTTCACCATCCAGTGTGGAACCTTCCTTACCAATTACGATAAAAGATTCCTTTATACATCTGTTTACTTTCACAGCAAGACCTCCTTAACTTAACAGTTACCATCTCTGCAATCTGCGCTCTGCCGGATACACCTAATCTCTCTTGTTCCATAAGATACTTCTTTATCCGCATCCCGATTAGAAATCCGATCAAGCTATTTTAATTAGTTAATTGTATGATAACTAATTGAGATAGTTTTGTCAAGCCGTTCTACTTCCGTTTCCTGTTTCACGGCGGCTCCCTCTTGTAAACGATTTGATAAATCCCGGTTCAGCCATGCTCAGTATTTATAAAAGTTCTAAAACACTTGCTAATTTAACAGATTCTGGATATAATAACCTATAGTCAATACAGGGAAGGTATGCATTGCTAAACCAGCGTGCAGAACTGATTCTGCAGGCAACAGTACATCTTTATAGCAATATCCAGGTAAACTAATCGGCCGATCAGAAGTATGAAAAGCGTTTTAGGATCGTACAAGGAGAAAGATATGGAGAATTCGTTTAATTTGTCAACAATAAGTAATGAATACAATATGTTGATGACTTCACTGCATATAAGCGTCAGTAAACATCTGCTGAATGATGATTTTCAGGTCATATGGGCAAATCGCTTTTTCTATGACAAGACAGGCTATACAAAAGAGGAATATGATCAGAACTTTCATGGAAGTGTGCGCCTTTATTTTTCCAACGCTCCAGAAGAATATCAGACAATTGAGAAGGCTGTAAAAGACGCATTAACTGCCAATCAAAGGGGATATGATGCTGTTTGCAAAATGCCCCGTAAAGATGGATCATCGATCTGGATTCGTTTTATAGGTACTATTACAAACGAAGTCATCGACGGAGTACCCGTTATATATGTTGTGTATACGGATGTGAATGATTTGGTAAATGCACGAACAAAAGTAGAAAAAGAGCACAGTAAATCACAAAATATGTTACGGAAAGAACTGCAGACAATGGAATGCCTAAAACGTATGTATGGCTGTATGGATATGGCAGAATACATGGATGATATCCTATATATTATCGGCACATTTTTAGAGGCAGAGCGGGCGTATATGTTTGAAATCAACGATACGAAGATGGACTGTATCTATGAATGGTGCCGCGCAGATATCGTTCCTCAGATGGACTATTGCCAGCGTATGGATATTAAGCTGCTCGAACCGTGGTATGAAGAATTTTGTCAGGGAAAAAGTATTGTGATTCCCAATGCAGACGCCTTGAAAGAAGAAAATACATATACCTTTGAGGTACTGCATAAACAGGGGATTCACAGCATGGTTTTATCCCCAATCGTAATGCATGATCAGCTGACAGGTTTCATTGGTGCTGATAACTCTAATGTAGAATTACTGATGAATACTTCTATGATGGAAACATTAAGCTATTTCATTGGTATTTCTATTGAAAAGTCAGAGTTAAATGATAAACTGATTTATCATAGTTTTTATGATGAATTGACGGGCGCCTTTAATCGTAATAAATATCTGCAGGATATAGAAAAGCTTTGTCAAAGTGACAGCTTCACTTCCTTAGGCGTGGTTTATATGGATATCAATGGCTTGAAAGACATCAATGATCACATGGGGCATAAGTTCGGAGACCAGATACTGATCGAGGGTGCAGAGATGTTGAAGAAAGCATTCCCGGCAGGTGATATCTATCGTCTGGGCGGGGATGAATTTGTCGTGTTAATAAATGGAATTGGTCAAAGCGCCCTTGAAGACCAGGTAGTAAATCTGAAACATTACATTTTGTTAAGCACCAACTGTAAAGGTGCTGTTGGTTCTATCTGGACAGATAAAGTAACGGAGATAGACAGTAAAATAAGTGAAGCAGACGAATTGATGTACAAAGATAAAATGGATTTTTACCGCAAAAATCCAACTTCGAATCGCTATCGTTTTCATAACGATACCATCTTGCAGTTCTCCGATAAAAGTAAACTGGAAGAAGAAATTGCAGACGGGAGATTTGAAGTGTATCTGCAGCCTAAAGTTGATTTCAATCGGCATATCATCGGCGGAGAGGCGCTGATTCGCTATCATGACCACCAGGGGAAGCTTATTATGCCCAATGATTTTATCAATTATTTAGAGAACGCACGAGGTATTCACTATATTGACTTTTTTGTTTTTGAAACGATCTGCAGGCTGCTGGAAAAATGGAAAAAAGAAAATCTTTTGTTAAAGCCGGTCAGTGTGAATTTTTCCCGCTATACGCTGCGCATTCCGGAATATATAGAGATGCTGAATGCAATCCGGGAACGGTATGATGTAGATAAGTCCTTACTGGAGATTGAAATTATTGAAAATGATGAGAACTATGACAATGATTTTTTGATTTCCATCATTGATAAGATTAAAAAAGCCGGATTTGCCATCTCTATTGACGATTTTGGTTCGCGCTATTCCAATATGGCGCTGTTTATCAATGCGGACCTGAATACATTAAAAGTAGATAAGCGCTTAATGGATGATATCGATCATAATAAACGCTCGCAGATGCTGATATCGTCACTTGTACAAATCTTCCACAGCCTGCATATGCGTTTGATCGCAGAGGGCGTGGAAAATGAAAAACAGTTTTCCATATTACAGGAACTTGGATGTGACGGTGTTCAGGGATTCCTGATCAGCAGACCAGTCCAAATAGAACAATATGAGAATCTCTTTTTGAAATAAAATACTCAGATATGGCTGTTCCGGGTAAGTACCCCGGCCTGCATCCTTTCATCAACCAATGATTTGCAGAAAAAATTCAATGGACAAGTTCTTAGCAGTGCTTCTCTTTGTCCATTGAATTTTTTCGCTTCTAATGATTTTTTCGCTTCTGACACATCAGTATCCCCGGTTATTTTAGTTTAAACTGACTTACCAGACTTGACAAAATATGCGCCTGCACAGACAGCTCCTCGCTTGCAGCAGCACTTTCCTCGGCAGTAGCCGAATTGTTCTGCACTACATCGGATATCTGATTTACACTCTGCGTCACTTTGGCAATCGAGACAGCCTGCTCGCCGGATGCTTCGGAAATTTTGTCAACTGCAAGTACTGCCTGTTTGACACTTTCCACAACCTCTGCCAGCATATTTGCAGTTTCGTCTGCCAGTTTCGTCCCTAAATTTACAGCCTGAATCGTCTCTGCGATCAGAGCAGCCGTATTTTTAGACGCTTCTGCAGATTTTTGGGCCAGATTCCGTACTTCATTGGCTACAACCGCAAACCCTTTTCCGTTTTTGTCGGCATGTGCCGCCTCCACAGCAGCATTCAGAGCAAGAATTTTGGTCTGAAATGCAATGTCCTCTATGATGTTGAGTACTTTCTCTATTTTGCCGGACTTGTCACTGATATCTCCCATAGCACTGATCAGCTCCTGCATTTCCCGGTTGCTTTCTATCATTTTTATTCCGGCGGTTTCAGCCAGTTCGCTGCCATGACGTGCGTTTTGTGCGTTCTCGCTGACCTGGGCTGATATCTCGTTGATGGAACCTGCCAATTCCTCGACAGCAGAAGCCTGCTCTGTTGCACCGCCGGCAACAGCCTGTGCACCAGAAGAGACCTGGCTGCTGCCGGCAAAAATCTGGTCTGATGACTGACTGATCTGCACCATCATCAGGCTCAGCTTTTCTATGATCTCATCCATAGAAACTTTCAACTTCTGGAAATCACCCACGTAAAGCTCCTCTGCTTTGGAATCAACTGTGAAATCACCGCTGCCTAAAGCAGCAAGGCCATAGCCCATGTCACCAATAATTCCCTGGAATATATGTATTAGAGAACGTATACTATCAGACAAATTCCCCAGTTCATCCTCCGCATAATAATCGATTGACACATCTAAATTACCCGACGCCAGTTTTTCCGCTGCGGTTCGGATCTCCTCTACAGGCCTGCGGATTCCATTCGATATATGAAGCGCTGTCTGCATATCATCGTCATCTGTCTCCAAAATACCTTTCAGAATGTCTGCCCTCGCATACTGCATCTCCCGTTTCGCAGTCCATGCTTTGACTGTCACAGCATAATTATTGTCATAAAAAACGGTCAGATTCCCACTGATTCGCTCCATCATAATCAGTGCGGACACACTGGCACTTAAGCCTAACAGAATGATAACGGCGTATGACAGCAGCATTCTTGTTCTGATCTTTATATTCTTCCTCAACTAAATTATCAAGTGTTTTCATTCGATTTTATGGTATACTAAAACCAGTTTATGCTGCTATTCACAAAGTGATCAATCACCAGCATATTTATAAGGAGGTATACGTGGAACAGGAAAGTCTGCTATATAAAGTGCTTTATCAATCCATTTTGACACAGATATACAGTGGGGTTCTCCGCTGTGGAGATGTATTTCCCAGCCAGAGCGAGCTTTGCCAGCGGTATCAGGTGGGAATTACTACTGTGCGAAAGGTAATCCGTATGCTGAAGGAAGAAGGCGTGATATGTACCTCCGCCGGTAAGCGTGCCATCGTCTGTTTTGGCGAGAGCGAAAAAGGTTACATTCAGTCATTGATGCAAAGACGTGAAAGCATATTGGATGTTTACCGCGGCCTTGAACTGATCATGCCTCCCCTTTATACAGAAGGGGCGATGCACTGCGGCCGTTTAAGCGTCTTTGCAGATGCTGAAGGTTCTTCTGATGACCAGATGATCAATAGCCAGCGCACAACTGCTTTTTTTACAGAGCTGCTGCTGCCCTACCGCAACCAGACTGTGTTGGATCTTCAGACCGACATGGAGCACTATACGCGTTTTCCCTATGTCATGCAGTCTCAATTAGAAGATCCGTTCACTGTATCGGCAGACTTTCTAAAACATAATCTGTCCATTATGCAGGGGATGGTGGAACGAAAAGAGAGGGAATCCCTGATTGCCAAACTGGAGGAGATGTATAAAAACGCAGGCCGGCAGGCTGCAGTCTATTTAAATGACTTACAGAAAATCGTCCCTGTCCCGGGGGAGCCGGTTACCTACCAATGGTTCCGAGGGAAAAACCGCTCTCCGCTTTATGCTGCTGTTGCGCAAAGCCTGTATCGGCGCGCCCAGTTAGGTGAGTTCAGTCATCGTACATACTTCCCATCAGAGCCTGAAATCATGCATACCTACAAGATTTCCAAATCAACTGCAGCCAAAGCGATGGCTCTGCTAAGTGACATCGGACTGATCCATACTATTGAAAAAAAAGGTTCTGTACTGCGGACATCGGAGGAACTGGCGCCTATCCGCATAGAGCAAAATATCATCGAAAACAATCTGACTCTTTTTTTAAATGTCCTGCAGATTCTGGCTGTCTGTACCGGGAAACTTTCCTTTGCTGCGTTTTCCCTGCTGGATGATTCTCAGCTTGCGGATACAGCCTCTGAGTGGGAGTCGAGTCCTCTGAGACAGAGAAGTTCCGGTATTATACATATTATTACCGCTTTCCTAAAGGCGCATATGCCGCAGAAATGTCTGGAAAATATTCTTGAGCAGTTTGACGACGCCTTAATTTGGGGGCATTATCTGGACCGCCCCTATATATTGGTTGAAGAATGTGCGGCTTTGGCACAGGAGGGCTTTGAACAGTTTGCGCTTTCCTGCCAGTCCCTTAGAAAAGGCGACCGTGAAAGTGCTGCCGCCTCCGTCCAGCGCACGTTCCGGGCCATATTTCTGGACGCCCGGTTATATACACTGATTTGCTTTAAAAATCCAGATAAAGTTCCCGCAGAGATATAGGAGGTGGTGGGGGGGGGAAGATTTCATCTCAATTTCTTCTCATTATCTATTTTCACACACTCAAAAAAAGACTTCGGGGTGTTTTCCCAAAGTCTTTTTTGAGTGTAACATGAATGTTATTAAGTTCATTCTGTCAAGTGAACCTCATTGATCTTACCTATTTCTCATTTCCGTCCCATACACCGTTCCCGTCCACGCGGTATCCGTCAGGAGTCACTCCGTTTATCAGACAGCTTCCATCCGGCCTTAAATAATACCACTTTCCGTCTGCTTCCAGCCAGCCGACTGCCATGCTTCCGTCAAGCTTTAAGTAATACCAGCTGCCATTTATGAACTGCCATCCAGTAAGCATTGCTCCGCTGCCGCCGCTATAGTACCAGGTTTGATTTACCAGGGACCAGCCGGTAATCATGATGGAATTATCACCGAATAAGTACCAGTCTTCTCCGATCTTCAGCCATTCTTTTTGGGCATATCCATCCTTATCTTTTAAGAATTTCCACGCCCCGCTTCCCTGCTCTTTCCACAGGCCATGCCCTTCTGATGCCGGTATCTGCCCATTAAGTATCGGATATGTGTTGTCTGCCTCCTGTCCATCGTCCCCAGACTCTTCTACAGAAGTTCTGACGAAAACGGTACAGACAGCGGTTTTTCCTCCATCTAACGCAGTCACCGTAAGAGCAGTGCGTCCTGTGCCAACCGCGTGAACCGTTCCATCTGAATCTACCACAGCAATCCCCGCATCACCGGTTGTCCAGATTACGCTTGGGTTTGTGGCATCCAGCGGATCTATGATGACAGACAATTTTTCCGTCTCTCCCACCTTCATGAACAGCGAAGTCCGATCCAGAGTGACTTCAGACACCCGAATCGCATCCGTCCCGGCAAAATGGGCCGTAATAATACCACTGTTTTCAGCATTTGCCGTGCGCGCTGCACCTTCCACTTCAAAGTAATCCTTTGTTACGCCGGTCAGGGTATATCCCTTTTTAAGGGTAAGCGTTATCGTAGCAGTATACTCCGTATTGGCTGCAAAGCTTCCACCCGGGGCAATGGCCGGACTCCATACCACACTCCCTGTATACTGTTCCGTTTCTGTTATGGACGTTACCGGTTTCTCTCCGGTAGCCGGCGCAGTCACTCCTTTGATATTCTTACTGTTTACAGCTGCATCCGTTTTGGCAAATCTGGCCGTGATAATACCACTGTTTATTCTGTTTTCTGTACTTTCAGCTCCCTCTACCTCAAAGTAATCCTTCGGCACTCCTGACACCGTATATCCCTTTTTAGGGATCAGTGTAATCACAGCTGTATATTTCGTATTGTCTGCAAAGCTTTCGCCCTCGGCTATGGCCGGACTCCATACCACACTGCCTGTATACTGTTCCGTTTCTGTGATAGCTGTCACGGGTTTCTCTCCGGTGACCGGTGCGGTCACTCCAGTAATATTCTTTCTGTTTGCAGTCACAGCCGTTCTGGCAAACGATGCTTCAATGATACCACTGTCTACTTTGTTTTCTGCTCTTTCCGCTCCTTCTACTTCAAAGAAATCCTCCGGTACTCCCGACATCGTATAACCCTTTTTAGGTTCCAGTGTAATCTCAGCTGTATATTTCGTATTCGCAGCAAAAGTTCCGTCCTGGGCAATACCTGGCCGCCACGTTACCTTCCCCGTATACTGCTCCGTATCAGTTATGGCTGTCACGGGTTTCTCCCCCGCAGCCGGCGCGGTCACTCCCGTTATAATCTTTTTATCTACTGTTGCATCCGTCCTGGCAAATGTTGCTTTTACGGTGGGCTATCCGGAACCGGCGCATTTTGTGCGGGCATTTAAGGAGGTGCAAGGGATTAGCCCTACAGAGTATAAGAATTCTCTTTAAACTATGATCAATCCCCAAAGCCCTCACACCCTATTCTCCTGCCTCTGCTGTATGCTGTGTAATCCGGAAGATGATAAATTCAGCCGGCCTCAATGGTGCGATTCCGATATTGCAAATCAGCCGTCCCGCCATCATGTCGTCCTGGCTCATGGTGGAAGGTCCTATCTCCACAAAATACGCCTCGGACGAAGAGGCGCCGGCCAGCATACCGTTTCTCCACAGATGTTCCAGGAAGTCAGCAATCGTCTTCTGAACTCTTGCCCAGAGAGTGGCGTCATTCGGCTCAAATACCACCCAGTTGGTGCTGGCCTTAATGCTCTGTTCCACAAAGATAAAAAGCCTTCTGACATTGATGTAGCGGAACGAGGGATCGCTGCCGGCCGTTCTCGCCCCCCAGATGCGGATGCCCTGGCCCGGCAGCGCGCGGATTAAGTTAATTCCCTCCGGAGCTAAGATATCCTGTTCGGCAGTCGTATAGTTGACCGAAAGTCCCGTACAGCTGATCGTCTCGTTGGCTGGCGCCTTGTGAACGCCCCGGTTGATGTCGCATCTCGAATATACGCCCATTACAGCGCCGGACGGCGGAAACATTCCAGGGCATTTCACAGTCCGGTCGAATTGCTGGATCCAGGGGTGATACATGGCTGCATAGGTACTGTCGATTATGCTGCGAAATTCGATCAGCTCGCTCGTCTTCGTCATCTGCTTTGGCATATCGAGGACTGCCATGCGGCTCTTCAGATTTTCACAGTGACTCACGAGAGAGACCTCGACCGCCTGGGAGGTGATGCCCGGAACTGCCATGATACTGACGAAATCATTTTCAAGAAACGCCTGGATTCCGGTTCGTTTTCCCGGTCCTGAGTCTTCGCCGATAAAGGTTCCGTCATTGACCAAAGCCAGAGTTCCGTCACTGCCTCCAGACAGTGTGACGCTTCCGTCGGATACACCT
Source organism: Hungatella sp. SL.1.14 (assembly GCF_024460495.1). NCBI lineage: Bacteria > Bacillati > Bacillota > Clostridia > Lachnospirales > Lachnospiraceae > Hungatella > Hungatella sp. SL.1.14. Next base: position 47,887 of record NZ_JANFYJ010000013.1, read on the forward strand.
TCGCCAAGGATCATTTCTACCGGATTCTTCCATTTATCTTCCGGTGTGCACGTAATTTTAACCAGTTTGCTTTTTCCCATCCGTTTCTCCACATAATCGGGGGAAGTCTGGTTTAACGTCATTCCCTCGTAGCTTTCCACTTCATCTTCATATCGGACAGAAAGGTCGATCTCCAGGGAGGTCACCACATTGACAGGCACAATATTATTATCGACCGGATTTACCGTAAATTCTTCCTCCATGGTGATTTCGCCGCCATAGACTGCCGCGATCCGGTTTACCTCGCCGTGAAACGATACGAGATCTCCCTCCAGGAAGCCCGCAGGCGATTTTGCACAGTAAACCCTGTCCCCAAGCTTTTCCACCAGCTGCATCTTTTTCCGGCAGCTAGTGGTCACCGATATCATAATTTTATTGCCCCATTTTCCTTCGTCAACGGCTTCTGCGGTAAGAATTCCGTAAGTACCGGCTGCCTTTTTTGCATCCGGCGGAACGACGCGCGCCACGAAGCAGCGGGTTCCTCCATTGACAAAAAACTGTTCTGCCGCGAATGCCAGGTAACGATACTCTCCGTAGGTGATCTCATCTAAATATCCACCGAACTGCCTCTGAAAGTCAGCAAAGCTTGTGACCAGGGAGGGTGCCCCACAAGACGGCCCCTTCACCGCCATACCTACAAATCCCGCCGTGCTTGTTCCGACGCCTTCCACTGCTCTGGGAGAATTATCATATTCCTCCACATAGACTCCCGGTGATAAATACTCTGCCATTCTGTTCTCTCCTCTCGAGATATTTGATTGATCCATTTTTCAGTCTCATCTGTCCGGTGTACTTGACGGTGATTCCCCCTCTATGGACATTGTCCCGGTGTCATACGTGTCAAAATGAATACTCCGCTCCTTATACTCCCCCTCTTCCCCCTGTGTAAAGGTAAAAATGACTTCGTAATCACCGTTCTCTTCAAATTCCGGCAGGGTATCTCCGCAGGACCAGCTTTCTTCAAAAAAATTCCAATTATCCTGATCATTTATCACGTTATTTATTAAAAGTCCATTTTTTCCGTATTCAGTGCTGATAAAGCCGTATGCTTCATATTTTCTACTCTCTGATCTGCATAAGAATACGAGGGCGTCCTTTTGTCCGTCCTGCCTTACGCTCTCATAATCCACTGCTCCGTCTAATCCCTAGCTATCTGCAATCGAATACATCACATCTATCAATGGCAGTGTCTGGCTTTCTGGTATCGTTCCGGACTCGCTGTTTTGTTCCAGCCTCGCAGTCTCTGCCACCTGTTCTTTATTTTCCTTATTGACTCCGCAGCCAGCCACACATGGCATCAGGAAGAATACCGCAGCCGTACAGATGCATTTTTTTATTACTTTCAGGCTTATAGATAATTTTATAATAAACACTCCCTTTCAATTCTGTTTTTAATTTCCAAAATCTATACGGCGCATTCTTACCATCCTAAATATGAATTTGAAAATCCCCAAAATCAAACACACCATTCCCCTGTGTTAGTTTTCCTTCAATTGATAATCCGCTCAATGCCTCTTCAATCTTTCCAATTATCGTGACAGGGATATCTAACTGATGGTGTCCTGGCAAAATCCGGTTTATCTCCAGGACCTGGACTTTTCTTACAGACTGAAAAAACTGCTTAGGGTCCGTGGTTGGATAGAATGCGTCCAGGCAGCCACGATAGATTAAGTCACCGGAGTATAAATACTTTCTGCCCGGTTCATAAAAGCAGCAATGCCCCGGTGAATGTCCGGGAGTATGAATAACAGTCAGCGTCCTGTTTCCTAACTCTATGCAGTCTCCCTCATGTAGAAGCCGCGTTGGTGTTCCACGGAAAATCTTGTATTCATCAATAGAAAAATCGTTTGGGAAGTCACATGGACTGCACATTAAGTTCCTTTTTACCATTTGCAGCGGTATCGGGAATTGGACTGACAGCCAGTCTTTTTCCGCTTCATGGACTGCAATCTTTTCAAAGTATCTATGCCCGCCGATATGATCCCAGTGAACATGAGTAGTCATCACCGTGACAGGCAGTGAAGTCAGGCTGTCAACAATTTCTCTTATATTGCCAACTCCTAATCCTGTATCAATGAAAACAGCTTTTTCTGTCCCACATAATAAATAGCAATGTGTCTCTTCCCAGTGCTTATATTCACTAATCGCAAAGGTATCACTGTCAATTTTTTCAACGGAAAACCAACTTTTGATATTCATACATGTCTCCTAAAATTACGATATGGCGGCTGTCAGTTCAGCCGCCCCAAATCTTTAAGTCCATCTCCCATCCAAATATACCATTTCCGACACCAGAGTACAAGGGCCAGTCCAATGAAGATCTGCGGTGTCAGCCAGTTGTACGTATAAAGTAAGAAGAAGCAAGAAGGGCATACTGGCCTGGGAACCTGTTCTCACGTTTACCCCAGGCAAATCAGAGATTTATTTCTTTTTTAATTCAGCAATAGCGCCATAATGCAAAATGCTAAATTCGGGAGGGGCGATTTTATTAAGAAGTTCCATATGCTCCTGCTCCCACGCCGCAACCTCTGCATCAGTAAGTGAAGCTCCAATCCCCCGGCAGGCTTTCATTCTTCCATTCCAGCTTTCACGGGTAAAAGGAACATCCAGAGGATATTCCTCATGATAAACCAATTCAAATTCTTCACTGTAGCAAGCAGGTATCTGTATTGGGTGAATCGTTTCTCCTGCCCCGCTCCACTTAGGGCTGTATCTCAGCACAAGTTCCTCACTGGCTCCTGCTATTTTATCTTCAAACGGCAGCCAGGCCATATATAGCACAAGAATGCGTCCATTTGGTTTCAGCATACGAGAAAGAGCCGGCATAATCTGTTCATGATTAAAATACCAGAAACACTGACAAGCAGTGATTACATCGAACGAATGGTCGGGAAAATCTATGTTTTCTGCGGATAATCCGTAATAGTCGATATCCATGCCCTGTGAAAGAATTTTTGCCTGTTTAATCTGACTTTCTGAAATATCTGTGCCTGTCCATTTTGCCCCATAACGATACATATTTCTTGGCAGTACTCCCGTACCCGTACCCATATCGAGTATACTCTGACCGCTTATACATAATTTACGGTCTATGATTTTATCATAAAATTGCTGCGGATAAATATCGCGGTACTTTGCATAGTCTTCCGAAGTTTTACTCCAGTCAAATGCCTTGCCGCCATCTATATTCTGATTTGTGATGCTCATATTTTATACCTCCAAAGTTTATTGAATAAGAAAATTCACTCATGTCCCGGCAAAAGCGCACGCCTGCCGGCTATGCCTCTGTACAATTAATACTCTGGCCGGCTGACATGAAGTTTAAAACGGCTTACCCTGCTTTTTAGAACCTGAGACTGTCCGTAGAGCTCTTCGGACGCGGCAGCCGACTCCTCCGCTGTGGCAGAATTGGTCTGTACTATATCGGATATCTGGTCGATGCCTGTAGAAACCATTTCAGTCGCGGCCGCCTGCCTTTTTGAAGCCTCCGCGATTTGATTTATTTTAGATATCATCTCATCGGTACCGCCAGCTATATTCCTAAGCGAGGCTGCAGTCTCCTCCGCTACTTTCGTACCATAAACTACCGCAGCGAGAGACTGCTCGATCAACGCCTCCGTGCTCTTGGAAGCATCGGATGATCTGGTTGCCAGGCTGCGCACCTCTTGAGCCACCACGGAAAACCCTTTTCCTGATTCACCTGCCCGTGCTGCCTCCACAGCGGCATTGAGCGCCAATATATTGGTTTGGAATGCAATATCATCAATGGTCTTGATGATTGTTCTGATTTGCGTTGAATTCTGATTTATCTTTTCCATCGCGTTTTTCATTTCCTGCATCTGCTGATTGCAGGCCAGAATATTCGCGCCCATTTCACCTGCCGCTGTTTTTACCACCTGTGAGGTTTCCGCATTCTCTTTCACCTGCTGGGATATCTCTAACATGGTCGCTGCCAGCTCTTCCACCGAGCTTGCCTGCGCAATAACCCCCTGTGAAAGGATCTGTGCACCATTCGAAACCTGGTCGGCCCCATTGGCAACCTGGTCGGAGAACATATTGATTTCTGAAATGGTCTCATTCAGAGAGTTAAGTACAATCAGCAGTGATTCCTGTACAGGCAGAAAATCCCCCTGGAAATCGTCATAGTGCGGTATTTCCAGATTGCTGTCAGCCAACTGCCGCATAACCCTGGAAATCGCATCCATGTAATAGGAAATCTTGTCTGACATCTGCCGCATACTGTTTGAAAGGCTTCCCAACTCATCCTTTGATGCATAGTTTACATCGATTTTCAGATGTCCCTGTTCCATTTGCCTTGCCGCAGCTTCCAGTTCCTTAATCGGCCTGGTAATGCCGCGGGTAATATAAATGCCAAAAAACACACTTACAAGTACGCTGGCTATCCCCAATACAGACAAAATGGTAATAAATTTCGTCTGCATGGCATGCAGATTTACAATCAGCTCGTCTGCTTTTCTGTCCGCTATTTCAATCAGTTCATCCAGTTCCGCCTGTGCTTTGTGGATGGTTATGATATTGTTTGCTTCCATATAAGCAGAGGCTTCCGCCTTTTGATTCTGTACTGCAAGCTCCAGGACATGCTCACGCTGTGGTGCAAGTTCGTCCAGGGCTGCCTGGAGCCGTTCAACAATTGCCTGGTCTCCTAAAAAATCTTTCTGAATGACAGGAATCTGTTCCTGGATTTTTCTTTCCCATGCCCTGGCATTCTCTAACGCCTGCTCTGTATTTGCCTGACTGGTACTGGAGATGGCACGAAATACTGATTTCTGCATCGCCTCAAAGCTGGAATTGACAGTGTTCGCCGCATTCAGGACTCGGAAAGGACCATTGTAGAACACCTCAACTTTTGACCTGATACTGATTAAATTTCCAATACTCACGACAATACTGATAACTAATAAACTCAAAATAAATCCATAAGAAATCGTGAGTTTTCTACTGACTTTTAAATTCTTCATAGCTCTCTTTCCTCCTGTTACCGGCGATTACGTCCAGCCATCACCCTGACGCTTCATCTCTGTCCGGGACTTTTTCAAATTCCATTTGACCGGAATCATTCCATTTATTCCGTTCCATCATGACCAGACTGAATCCAAACAGAGGTTCCCAGCATTTGTTCCTTCTTTAATAATTCCAAAAACGATTCCGCGCTCATCGGTTTGGCAAAATAGTAGCCCTGTCCATAGTCACAATGATATTGATGCAGCAGATCCAGCTGCTCCACGGTCTCTATCCCTTCGGCTAAAGAGCGTGTCATGGGCAGTTCGCGGCAGATCTGCATCGTATTTTTCATGACAATGCGGCTCTTTGCATCGCTGCTTAATTTATCAACCAGGGACTTATCAAATTTAATCTCATTAAAATCAAGTGTGGTCAAAATAGAAAGGTTGGAGTATTTCGAACCAAAATCATCCAGGGAAACCGAAAAGCCCTCAGCCACAATCTGGTTCATTAAATCAATCAATTGCTGCGGCTCCAATTTACTGATGCTTTCCGTTACCTCTATGGTAATCTTCTCCGCGGGGACTTCATATTTCCGGCAGATCTGTTTGATCTGCGTCACAATATCGGAGGCCATCAGCGTAACACGGGAAAAATTAGAGGAAATATGGGTATCTATCCCCTGCCTTTTCCAGTTCTGCCAATCGGCGCAGACGGTCTCGAATACAAATAAATCCAAATGGCAGATGACACGCTCCCTTTCATAGTGAGGGATGAAACGGTCCGGCAGAATTAAAGTTCCCCGCTTGCTCCATTTTCGCACCAGGGCTTCCGCCCCCATAATCCGTCCGGTTTTCAGACAGATCTGCGGCTGATAATAAACCCCGAAACGATGGTCGGCAATATCCCTTAAAAGCTCCGTGGCAATGCCGGCACGTGCCATTCTGTCCCCCTGCAGAACGGCATGGTAATACCGCTGTTTTTCTGCATACATTAAATCATCGGCCTTCAGGATTTCTTCATCGGCAGATACATTGCCTTCTTTCCAGGTATGGCCAATGGATACGTCATACTCTTTGTTCCTGTCAAAATCCCGGATCAGCTTATCCGTAAGCGTCTGGAAGTCCTGCTTTCCTATATCTGCGCAGATTACCGTAAACTCATCTCCGCCCACCCGGTATGCAGAATTCTCCACCCGTGATTTCAGGATATCTGCCACTTTTTTTATTACCCTGTCCCCATACTTATGACCATTGCTGTCGTTGATTTTCTTCATCCCGTTGATGTCGATGTAGATAACGCCCAGCGAACGCAGGGTCTGGTGAGAAAGTCTGTCCAGCATTTTTATGTAGCTGTTCCGGTTTTGCAGGCCGGTGAGTAAATCCGTATAGCTGAATAGCTCCAGATTCTGAATCAGCCTGCGCCGTTCCATTTCCTCCAGCACAAAGCTGCATACACTGCGAAGCAGCGATAGGTCCCCCGTACTTTCCATGGGATTGTCAACACCAAGAAAGCCAATAATCTGACCATTTTTCTTAAGCGGAGCGGCCGCAAGGCTCTCAATTCCCTGGTCTTTTAAAATACGGTAATCAGGGGAATCTGTCTCCAGGTCCCTGTCCAGTGAAGTAATAAAAAACTCCCCGTCAAGCTCAAATTTATGGTTCCAATCCCGGATGTATTCCATTGGGATTTCCTGCAAAAGCTCCAATTGAGGCTTTATATTGGGGGCGCACCACTCAAATGTATTTTTAATTTGATTCTTTCTGTATTCAAAGATATATGCCCGGTCAGCGGCATAAAAGCGACCGATAATCTCTAAAAAACGGTTCACGGCAGCGTTGACATCTGCTTCACTGGAAAGTGTCTGAATACAATCCACCAATGTTTCTTCCACTGTAAGACGGTTCGAAACACGGTCAAATTTTTCCTTTTGGGCTGTAACATCCCGTGCAATCTCAAGCCGGCAGTATTTTCCTTCATACATGACCAGGATATCTGTAATGTCAAACCACATCTGAAGCTTTTCATTATAATGCTCCCAATGATATGGCTGGCCTGGAACCAGCTTGCTGTTGGTACAAAAGGGACAGACACTGTCCAGCCCCTGTATCAGCTCATAGCATTTCTTCCCATAAGTGTCCTGTACATGCTCAAATCCATAGAGGGAGGCTGCTGCCTGAGTCATATATATAATCTCGTTAGTATCCGTATCTGTCGCATACGCCACCAGATTTTGCTGGTTAATAATTAATCGTTCAAAAAAAGATTCTCTCACAGTATACCTCCCGAATCATCAGCACGCTGATCAATCATTGTATTTAAATGCCTTCTGGCCGTTATTCAATTGTTCACTCTGATCAGCACGCTTCTGTTACGGCCGTTTCGCTTAGCCTGATAAAGCGCGTCATCTGCCCGGCGGATCAGATCATCCGGACAGGTATCCTCTGTTGTTTGGAACACAGCGCCAATGCTGACGGAAGTTGTAAAAATGTTTCCCTGATATTCCATCTGCATATGCGGAATCTGCTCTACGAGGCGGTTCAGTATCTGCGATACAAGCCCATGCTCTGTCTCATACAGCAGGAACAGGAATTCATCCCCGCCGAATCTCCCTACTACCGTGCCTGCCGGAAGCAGCTCCCTGACCCTATTCATGACACACTTCAGGGTCATATCCCCCGCCTCATGGCCATAGGTATCATTGACATTCTTGAATCCGTCCAGATCAAGGAGTCCCAGAACGACAGAGTCTGCTCCCGTTCCTTCCTGGAACTGTCCCGACAGGATTTCTATGAAGTACTCGCGGGTCAGACAGCCTGTCAGGGCATCATAGCAGGCCTGTTTTTTCAGCCGTTCAATGATTTCCATAGTACGCTTCAGTTCACGCAGATCCCGGCTGTAGGCAATAATAATGTCTTCATCATCGTTTCCAATGACCGCCTTCACCAGCGTGACCTCACATGGGATGCTCTCTCCTTTTCTGTTTACATAGACCCACTCAAAAACATAGCGTCTGTTATTTTGGATTTCGCTCATTGTCCGTTTTCTCTTCTCCACGCTGACAGATCCATCCGGCTGATAGAGGGGCATAAAGCTGTCAAAATCATGCAGAACCTCCTCTTTATCCGTGGCTCCCAGCATTTCAACGGCTACCTGGTTACAGTCCAGCGCTTCCTGCCGCATATTCCAGAGTACACAGGCAAGGGGGGAAGAATCCACCATCGCCCGGACACGCCTGGCCATCAGGCGCTCCGCCTTTTCAGCCCTGAGCTGGTCGCGGAGATCTCTGGTATAACCGGCAACCATGGCACTGCCGTCTTCCTCCAATCCATCGATACGTACCAGCGTAATTTCAGCTGGAATCAATTCACCATCTGTTTTTTGGTGCAGCCAGTGAAACTGAACGCGTCCCACCTGCATCGCTTCCCTGATTCTCTCTTTCGCCTTCTCAGAGCTCAGACTGCCATCCGGCTGCCGTTCCGGAGACAGCAGGTTAAAATGATCGAGGTATTCCTGCTCACTGTCCAATCCAAAAAGTTTCGGTGCCTCCCGGTTGCACATAATGTTGTGAAACTCCTTGTCCCAGAGATTGAGACAGAGCGGGGTCGCGTCCAACAGCGCCTTGAGCCGCATCCGGAACTTCGAACGTTTTTCTTCCAATTCGATTTCCCCGCGAAGGTCCCGGGTATAACTGGCCACAACAAAATCCTCCTGGTACGGAAGCCGTACGGAAATCACCTCGACGGGAATACTCTCCCCTTCTTTATCACAGTGCATCCACTTAAATTCTGAATACCCGGCAGCAAATGCCTCCGCGATTTTCTCGTGTACCAGTTCAATGGAAGTACGGCCATCCGGCTGATGCAGAGGTGAAAAACGATAGAAATGTTCTATAATCTCCTCTTTTCCTTCTGCCCTGAACAGTTGGACCGCTTTCTCATTACAGGCCATGATTTCAGACTGACGATTCCAGAGCATCAGGCACAAAGGGGTTGCATTCATCATGGCAAACAGCAGCTCCCTGCTGTTTGCCAGTTTTTTTTGGAACTTCATCCGATCACTGGAAATTTCCAGGACTTTATTGTCATTACTGGAGGTAAGATATTTCTGGAAAAATGCCTCCGGCTCCATTGGTCTGGAAATGTAAAAGCCCTGGACCATATCCGCGTTGAGCAGGCTGATCGTTTCCCATTCCTCCTTTGTCTCAACCCCCTCCATACAAACCGCTTTGCCGAGATTATGGCACAGACGGATGACAGACTCCACAAAGTCGTGATTATACTGGCTGATATGCAGCGCCTTAACAAAATAGCGGTCAATCTTCACAACATCCATACCGATTTCGGCCAGACGGCCGAGCGAGGAATAACCGGTGCCAAAGTCATCCATGGACAGCTCAATACGCATCTCGTTTAAACGTTCCAGCGAATCATTGACATTGGCATCGTTTGTTATGAAGTAGCTCTCTGTCAACTCCAGCGCCAGGTTCCGCGCGGGAAGGCTGTACTTTTGCAGCAGCGCCTCCACTTTGTCACAGAAACCGGAATCCCTCAGCTGTACAAAGGACACGTTGACGTCCATTACAAAGTCAGGATTTTGCTCCGTCCAGACTTTGCAGGCAATAATAGCCTGTTCAAGAACCCACAGGCCTACAGGGAGGATCAGACGGCTGCTTTCCAGCAGAGGGATGAACTCTACCGGCGATATCTCCTTCCCATCCGGCATCCGGTACCTCAGAAGCGCCTCGGCCCCCCGTACCTCCAGGGTATCTGCGCCGCAGATCGGCTGGAATACCAGACGGAACCCCTGAAAGCCATTATCTGCACTCTGCGCCAGACAATGGGAAAGCTGGAGCTCGTCAAGCAGCCCGGCAGTGAATTCCACACACTGGTTTTTCCCGTTTTCCTTGGCTTGTCTTAATGCAGCGCAGGCTCCTTTCTCCAGTTCCACCCAGCTGTGTGCTTCCTCCGGATAAGCGATGATCCCTCCGGACACCGTGAACCGATAGGCACATCCGTTTACCCGGTGGGGTCCGGAAGCATACTGCCGGATATCCTCGTAAATCCGGAGCATCTCCTCCCGCCGGACATGATTCCCGGAGAGCAGAAACTGATCTCCGTCATACCGGTAAAGCTTCACCTGTTCCGGAAGCATCTTTAGGATTTCCTGCGCTGTTGTCCGCAGCACAAGGTCACCAAAGCTGTGGCTGTTCAAGATATTGATGTTTTTAAAACCATCAATTCCCAGAAGCAGGAGCTCCTCATGAAAGCCCGCCCTGCCCTCCAGCGTACGTTCGAATCTGTCACGGCCGGAGCTGTGTCTTAAGAGTCCTGTCACCTGATCCACGCCTTCATACTGCTCCATATTCCGCAGCGTACCTACAATCAGCAGTGGTTTTCCTGCCGTATCCCGTTTCATTTTCGCCCGGTCGCTTAACCAGATATAACTGCCGTTTGCAGTTAACGCCTGATATTCCAAGCTCAGGCTCTCCTCCTTAGACTGGATAAACGCTCGATACTGTTTCTGCACCCGCTCCCGGTCATGGGGATGAACCCACTTAATATCCATTTGAGAGCAATTGGCCAGGCGATTCCCGGCAAGACCCAGGTCAGAAACCATATTGGGGGACGCCAAAAGGACGTCCCCTTCCAAATCCCAGACATATAAATAGTCACTGCAGATTGATGCTATTGTATTATATAAGAACGCTTCCTCCGGATCTGGATTCACATCAAACAAAGACATACGAGCACCTCCCATACCGCCCTTCCTGAATTATAGGAGAGCGTTCTTCCAAAAGTCACCCCCTCGAACCCCTCCGGGGGACCAGGCGGGAAAATATAGATCCCCGCAGCAGCCGCAGCGATTCCTTCCCTGTCGTTTGTATTTTTATGGAAAAAAAGCGGCCACACTGGTTATGGAACCACAACTGTTCTAATTGCATCTTATTATGCTCAATTCATATTTTTTATTATAAGCGATGTTCAAAAATAATTCAAGAAGATAGTATCTTTCGTATCAGGGTTATCCGCTGAATGATATGCAGTCTTATAAACTCAGGTTTGATTCCCCGTCAACTACAGTTTTGTTATCTTTCTTGTAGTCCTCAGACAGAGTGAATTCTTTTAATTGATTATACGTGCATTCCTTGTTGCAATAGGGGTAATTTTTACGATAGCCTGGGAGGTGTGTAGATATGCATGAGAGAGTAAATGGAATCGTCCGCTATTTTCTGGTAACAGTCGTGGCGCTGTTCCTCATCCTGGGATGTATCATTCTATATGCGGGTGTCCAGGAGGCAAAACTAAAAAAAGCGGAGGCGCGGCGTGAGACAAAGATATATGCGGAGAGAATTGAGGCTCTTTTAAATTCCTTATTCCACAAGACGGATATCCTGGAATCCATCATTATCAACCTATAACAGAAGATGGCTGAAGCATTATCTGGAAAGATTAGTGAGGCCATCAGCAGTCCCTACAATCCGGGAGACGGCGCTGCTGAGGAATCGGTGGGTATCAGCATCGGGATAGCCTTTTTCCCTGTTGATGGAATCGATTATGAACAGCTAATGAAAATGGCTGATGAGCGGATGTATACGAATAAGCAGAGTAATAAAAATTCATGACAGACAGAAAGAAAGACAAGAGGAGAAAAAGCAGATTGCCCTCCCGTATAAAATACGGGGTAACGGCCGTAAATGTTTTCTATGTAAGCTTTATACGCCTTTTTCGATTGACTTCATATACAATTTCCGATAATATATAATAGTAAAGTGACATTTTTTTACATATTACGATTAATATATAGAGTTTTGTAACCTTTTTAACACTCTGATCCCATTCAAAACCTGAAAGCAGGAACAACTATGGAAAAACACCACGAGATTCATGGATTTTCTACAAGAGAAGCATGGACGAAATGGCTTTTAGACTATAATTTTGTGCTTAAGACGTTAAGCAATCACAGCTATGAACTAATCCAGTCAGATCTCCCCGATGAGGAGTGGATTCAACAGTATAAACTCAATTCTAACAAGGTTAGGGCTGCCTATCAGCAAAACGAAGAGACGCTGAACTGGCATATCCGCTGGTTTACACGAACACCGGAGCGTTGGAGCCGAAGCGTGGCGGATCCTCTTCTTACAACGCTGTTCCGCTATGTCACCCGTATGCAGGACCTCGGTACGGCGTACGAAATCGCAGATTCTCTGTTAAATTTTTATCAGCCCTTAAATGATCCTACGGCAATGATGAAATGCTATACCATCCGTGCTTTCGCCGGCGGTTTTTTTGACATAATCCATATGTCTGATCAAATCCATGAAAATTTTTCCCGGGCCCGCAGCATCTATGAGAGTCAGTTTTCCACGCTCACCCCGGAAGAACGAAGCATGGGGCTTTCAATTTTTGATTTGGAGATGGAACGGCTCTTCACCCAGTTAAAGCTTGGACAGGACATCCCCATCCATCTGGCAGAAATGTTAGACTGGTACTATGCTGCAGTCCGCTGCAAAAGTGTCGTAATCGAAGAGGATCAAAACTACGAATTTAACCGGGTACTCCCTGATTTCGACTATTATATGGGAATGTCTGCGCTATGCATCACATCAGATCATTGTACGCCGCAGCAGATCGACGCCATCTGCCAGGCCTCGAGCCTGCTGTATCAGACCCTTTCAGATTCTGCTGATGCAGACATAAACTACCATCTGCGCACTGAACTCGTCTATCATATGGCCTGCCATTTAAAGGGGGCGTATTCGGAACAGCAGCTTGCAGCGGATCTCCACACCTTTATGGATCAGCATGCGCTCCGACTTCTTACCGATACAGACGGCGGCCTGCACGCCATAGAAGTCGTGGAGGTAGTGCAGCTCATTGCCGAAAATCTGATTAAGAATGACCCTCAGGAAGTGGAATTTTACAATGTAATACAGGAATTTTTTATCCATTTCTGCGCAACCCGGCCGTACAGCACCTACATGGATTATATCAGTGCCTCATATAACTACTGTTACGTCCTTACGGTTCTCCCCCATATCAGAGGACGCCAAAAGCTTTTGTCTGCGCTGTTAAAGCTGACCGTATTCCGCCAGGTTCAGACTGCCATGCATTCCATCATGGTGGGCAATCTGGCAATGCAGATTTTAAATAGCCTGATTGCCTATACGCCGGAGACTCTGATTGGACATTTTGGCACGGAAACAGCGGCTCAGGTATGCGAAAAACAGAATCAGTTCAGTCAGTATATCTACTGCGGATCCCTGCTTCATGATATTGGCAAGCTGCTTTGCTCCAGCGTCGTCAACGCGCAGAGCCACCGCCTGACTGATTTTGAATTTCAGATTTTAAAATTTCATCCAGTCAGCGGAGCGGAGATGCTTCAACGGATTCCTGAACTTTCGGAATTTACAGATCTGGCCCTGGGGCATCACAAAAGCTTTGATGGTGTCTCCGGTTACCCCTCTGACTTTGACAATACCGCTTCCTCAAAAAAAATCTTTATCGACATTATCTCGCTCTGTGACAGCCTGGATGCAGCCACCGACCACCTTGGGCGTAATTATACCAGTGAAAAGTGTTTTGAACGAGTGTTAACGGAATTGAAAACGGGAAAGGGAACGCGATATTCTGATGTGCTGGTGGATTTAATTCTCACGGATATGGAGCTCCAGGAAAACATACGCCGTCTTTTAGAAGAAGGCCGCCGTCAGGTTTACTGTGATGTACACAGACTCATTTTATCCGAGTTTTCCTTTGTCTCATGCCGCATCGCACAGAAGAGCTGGCCGTATAATCTGGTATGAAAATCGAGTATCCCAAAGTCAGGCTTTTTAGCAAGGCAGTTTTAGCTGCCTTGCTGTTTTTATGTAGCCAAAAAGCTGAGCCTGCAGCCGCTCCCAATGGAAAAATCGTCGGAAACCGCCGCGCCCGTCTCGCCGCGCTCCCATTCTGCTCCATCTTTCCAGGATAAAAACGGTTTATCCAGCATGGTCGTTGTCACATAGAAAATATAGTAATTGGCCACAGGGATTTGCAGAAGTACCGTAGAACTCATGCAAGGATTATAAACATCCTTTAGGAAAATTTTCATACTTTCACCTTATTTTCTTCCTAAAATTCGGAAACTTATGATAGTACTTAGCATCTGCAAAGGCAAACATCCCTTTGTCCTGCTTGATGACCCATTTCTTCAACGGAGTTTCGGTCAGAGGGATACAAATAAGCATCATAATAACAAACAGAATACCGCACCACAGCCAGTCATTTGCAGTCACATTTTCCAGATGGGTCAGCAGATAGATGCCAGTGGGCAGGAACAGCATCCATGAGGTAGCAAATCCGGGGTGATAAATTGTTTTTTTGCCGTCCTTTTTTAACCAGAAATATGTAAGGGTTCCAGCTCCTGTGTGGGCTAAGACTTCAATAAAGCTCAGCAGCATCATACACAGAGCGGTGGCGTTGGAAAGATTCGTAAAAAAGCACAGAGCAAGATATACCAGTGGAATCCACTGTAACCCCATATTGGTAACCATATCTGTCAGCCGGCTCATGGGGTAGCGGTCAGACTCCTGTTTTTCTTCCTCTCTGGGGCCCAGCAGGATGTTGTAAAAATAGTGCAGGCCTCCGGGAAACTTCCACTCCTCCAGTACATGAAACGGCATGATGACTGCCACAAATACCGCGCCCTGTGCGCCCAGAAGTAATTTATCCCGGAAGATTGCGGCCACCACAGATGTAACTGCGCCTGTCACACAGAGAAAGATGATCCAATCAATGTCGCACCATTTATCCAGCTTCTTAATCATAGTTATCTCCCCTCTTTCTTGGCTTTCGCGGCTTTACGTTCTTCCCAAAGCGCCATAACGTGTTCCTTGTTATAGCCATACAGTTCCCGATCCTCAAAAGGATAGGGTGAGTTTTTATCCTTCATAAGCAGGATAGGTACAATAAATGTGAGCAGCAGCATGAGGAGGGAACCGGGGATGCCCCACCAGAGCTGTCCTGCTTTTTCCGGTATATAGGTGCAGACATACCAGATATAGTAAATCGCCACCGGGGTCTGTAAAAATGCTGTAGAAGCAAGACCGGGGTTATACTTGCTCTTCAGGCGCAGATTCATGGCAATACCGTGTCCCGGTAACTGCCATACGCCAGCCAGAACCTGACAGGCACCCATCCAAATCAAATTGGGGAAGCAGATGGGTATGATGTAACTTAAATAGCAGAAAATGCCATTACTGAGAAAGCTCTGCCGTGCATTCAGGGGATAACGCTCCGGGTGTTCTGTTTCGCCTAATCCTGCCATATTCGATATGATGGGAAATCCACCGGGAAAAGCATATTCCTCAAACTGGTGCATCAGCATACCCATCCAGCTGAACACCAGAAGAACCTGAAGCTTACTCATGTGATCACACCCCCAAAGTCCCATAGTAAAAGCCAGCACAACAAATAAAACACCGCCGATGTAATACCAGTTTCGTCTCCAAAATTTCATTTGATCTTTACCTCCTGCAACCCAAAAGTTGACAATTCTTCATACTGTCATTATAATAAACATATACATTTTAAGTCAACAGACTGTTGATTCTGTTCATGTGTTATAATAAACTGCTATAAAATATAATGAGTTAAAATCAACAATTATATTTTATTTGTTGAGGAGAATCGAAAAATGGAAAATCAAAGAATCCGCATCAGTAAGGCGATGCTGAAATCAGGACTCTTAAAGCTGCTAAAAGAAAAGCCGCTGAACCAAATTTCAGTATATGAGCTATGTGCGGTGTCTCAGATCAATCGCACTACCTTTTATAAATACTATGGCAGTCCAGCAGAGCTTCTGAACGAAATCGAAACAGATTTCATGGCGCAGCTGGATGAGGACTTAAAATCCATGATTGCACAAAGTACCAATGCCCTTCTTCCTGTACTGAACCATTTGTATGAACACAGGGAACTGTTTTGCCTTCTTATCCGGTCCATGCCTGAACAGGAGTTTGCAGCTCATCTGTTTTCTATTCCAAGTATCAGTATTATTTTTGATAATATGGCAGATGAAAGCAGCTATTCTGAAACGAAGACGAAATACATTCGCCGTTTTATTTTTCAGGGTACTCTTACTGTGCTCCGCGACTGGCTAAACAGTGAAAGTCCCGAACCTGTGGCGGAAATTGCAGATGTTCTGACCGTTTTGCGCAGAAAATTGTGGTAGGAGGATGAAAAAATGCGTAGTCTATTAAGTAAATTCTGTAATAAAGTATGGCTGTATCTGGTGTACACAATGGGGTTCATCATGCTTTTGCTATTACTGAAGAATTGGAGCAGCTTGACAATCCCTCAGAAATTGATCTGTCTGCTGGCCGCTGCCATTCCCGTGCACATATTTGAGGAAAACACCTGTCCCGGCGGTTTCTTTTACATGAATAACCTGACTTTCGGCTCACAGGAACCTACGGTCTATCCGCAGAATCGCCTTACCAACATGATCACCAATTTAGGCGCAGAAACAGTATTTATTCTGTTGACAATAAACTCCTTGAAAATGGAAGCAGCTGTCACGGTCGTAGTGATTTTCTTTGGTATCGCAGAAACGGTCAATCATACCCGCGAGGGCATCGGGATGTATCAGCGTTACAAGGATAGGGGCAAGCGATCTATTTATGCTCCCGGCCTTGTCAGCTCCCTTTTTCTGCTGCTTCCAATGGCAATTGGGGGAATCGCATGGATGTCTGGATCAGTATTCACAGTTGCTGATGTCATTGCCGGTATCGGAATCTCTGTTGGTATTGCAGTATGTTTGATACTGCTCCCTTTTGCAATTTCTATCAAAGTGAAGAGCAAAGAGTTCTCGTTTAAAAAAATTGGTTATTTTAAGAAGTATGAGGAACTGCAGTAATTTTTACCGTCAGGCTAAGCCGTGGGATGATCGTGTGGCTTTCTTCATGTAAAACCGCCCGCAAGAATTTACCTGCGGGCGGTTTTATGACATAATAATATAATTAGGACCTCATGATGTAAATAAAAATACATCCGCTTCATAAGGCCGCAAAAGCATTTCTTTCTCTAAAGCTGCACCCTCATAATTACCAATCAAAAGTCTATTCTCTTTATTATCAAAACTTGATGGAACCTGAAAAGCAATATGCTCTTTACTAAAATTACAGATCACCAATATCTTCTGATTCTGCCATTCTCTCGTGTAAGCATACACATTATCATCTTCTGGATACAGCAAATTATAGTCGCCTTCAATGATAATCTCATATGATTTTCTCAGAACGATTAACTCCCGGTAAAAGCTCAAAATCGAATCAGGATCATTAACTTGTGATTCCACATTAATCTTAGGTTTTTATACAAGGGCATAATCATAAAACACAACAAAACCGAGCCAACCTACACTAAAACGTCGCTATTTCTTTGTGAAAAGCGACGTTTTTTTATGGCCCGGACTGAGAAAGGAGTGGTGACAACCATATAATCTAAAAAAGAAAGGGGGAAGTTTTTTCGTTAGCCAGGCTGAGAGGTCTGGCTTTTTTCATTTCAAAACAAGGAGGTTAGCGAATGGCAGATGACAAACTGAAAGCAGGCCCGGAGTCCCCTGGCGAGGGCTCTGTTGGGGATGCTCAAACTGTGACGAAGCCCCCTGTCCCGGAAACGGTAGAGGAGCCCGCAGCTGGCACCGGCCCGGTACGCCAGCCGGAACAGTCTGTTACCCCTGGAATGGGCGGGGATGTTCCAGCCCAGCCTGCGCCGCAGGTTGAAGCTGATAAGGTGAAAAAATCCCCCGACCAGGATAAAAAAGTGGAACCGGAGGAAAAGACGGCAAAACGCCGGGGCCGTCCCCCCAAGGAGCAGGATTCTCCCCAGGGGGACAAACCGGAAAAGGGGCCGGAGCCCCGCACAGGCCGCCCGGCCAAGGCTGACAAGGCGGCCCGTGGCGAGTCCCCGTCCCCAGCTCTGGACAAAGTGTCCAGAAGTAAGGAACAAGAGCTTACCCTCGCCCAGCGTGGGGGAAAAATACGACGGGAACGCAATCAAAATGTGAAAGATTTTTTGTCGGGCAAGCGTGAAACTCCCTTTGCGGATGGTAAGCAACCGCCTAAATCCACTAAGGCCGCCCCGGTCAAGGAGGCGGAGGCACCCGCCCCGGAGATCAAGCTGCCGCCTACGCCGGAGGTGCCGCCCCGCCCGGTGGAGCAGGGAAAAATCGTCTATTTGAAGCTGTCAGAGCTTCATCCATTCCATACCTTGCGGGATCACCCCTTTAAGGTGCAGGACGATAAGGCGATGGACGATCTGGTGGGGACGATCAAGGAACACGGCATTATGACCCCCGCCACCGTCCGCCCGGAAAAAGACGGCAACGGCTATGAGATCATCGCGGGCCACCGCCGCTGTCATGGCGGTGAGCGGGCTGGCTTGGATGAGATCCCCTGTATTGTCCGTGAGATGACCGATCTTGAAGCTGTCCGTGAAATGAAGAACAGCAACAAGCAGCGGGGCGACCCTCTCCCCAGCGAATTGGCAAAGCTCCTGGATTTGGAGCTGGAAGCCATCAAACGCCAGGGGGCCCGGCCCAAAAATGACAAGGAAGCGGAGGCCCTGGGTAAGCTCTCGGTGGAGATCGTGGGCAAGGAGCATGATATGAACTATAAAAAGGTGCTCCGCTATGTTCGCCTTAACCATCTTGTCCCGGAGCTTCTGGAAAAGGTGGACGCTAAAAATATGGGATTTATGCCCGCTGTGGAACTGTCGTATATCAAGCCGGAAAACCAGCGGCTTATCGCCGTGTCCATTGATGGGGAGCAGTCCTCCCCCTCGGTCAAACAGGCAAAGCGGCTCCGGGAGCTCGACCAGGAGGGCTTGCTCAACGGCGATGTGATCGATGGTATTTTGAGCGAAGAAAAAAGGGAGGTTGACAACGTGATCATCAGTACCGACGAACTCAACAAGTATTTCGGCAAGGAGGTCACTCCTGCCAAAATGAAGGAGCAGATCATAGCCCTGCTGGACGAGTGGAAAGAGAAACAGCCGCCCGAACTGGCAAAGCCTGAGAAGAAACACGAGCTCGATAAGTGACCGGGCCCCGCCTCTGGACACTTTGTCCAGAGGTACGCGCCCTGCGCTTGGGATGGGCTCTGCGGTGATATATCCCCCGTCGCCGGGGTTTATGCTGCACAGCCGGGAGTGGGCCGTCAAGGGGCGGAACGCCCGCCGCTTGCGGCGGCCTGCCCTTTACGGCCTGCCCCGGCTGTGCTATTTCCGGCAAGCGGCGGGGGTATATCCTCCAGAGCCGCCCCCTTTCCCTGGATAGGGAAAGGGCGGGGGGATAGGGTTGACCCCCTACCTATTAAATATAAGAAAAAGAAACGGAGGTTTTGATTATGAAGCGACCCCTTGCGTATGTGACCGCCGCATGGCGCGGCGGCGAGTGCGAGGTCATGGAGCAGGCAGCTAAATACTGCCGCATTGTCTATGATGCGGGATATTCCCCCATCTGCCCTATGCTCTATCTGCCGCTGTTCCTCAATGACGCAGTGCCGGAGGAGCATAAAAGCGGTATTGATATGGGGCGCGACCTGCTCCGGCGCTCCCGCGTGCTGGTGGTATGCGGGAGCTATGTCAATGTAGCGGTGAAAAATGACATCGCTGTGGCCCAGCGGCTGGGGATCACCGCCACCACCCTGGACGGCATCCTCACCGTCAAGGGCCAGAGGCGGCGCTGATATGGCGGTCATTGAGGCGTATGTCACCAACCTGGGGAAATACAACGAGGGTGAGCTGGCAAGCGAGCCGTTGAAATTCCCCACGACTACGGAGGAAGTACAGGCGCTCCTTAAACGGATCGGCGTTGACAATATCCAGTATGAGGAGATTTTTATTGCCGACTATGACGGCGACCTGCCGGAACTCAACGCCTGCCTGGGAGAATACGAAAGCATTGACGAGCTCAACCATCTGGCCTGCCTGCTCTCCGAGCTGGATAAAAGCGATTTGGAAAAGTTTGAGGCGGCTGTTGCCAGCGGCGAGCATACCTCCGGCGTGGGCGACCTCATCAATCTGGTGGAAAATCTGGATTGCTACGATTTCTATATCGGCGTGTCTGATGATGAAACCCTGGGCCGCATTTACGCGGAGGACATGGAACTAATCAACATTCCCGAAAACCTGCGGGATTATTTCGATTATGAGGCGTATGGCCGGGATATGCGGATCAATGAGGATGGCGGGTTTGTCAAAGGCGGTTTTTTCCTCCCCAACGGCAGCCAGTTTATTGAATACTACCACGGGCTGGAGGACATTCCAGACGAGCACAAGGTTTTTGCTTATCCGCAGCTTTCCATCCGGGAGCAGATGGCGGCTTATAAAGAAGTCATTGACCGTTTTCCCCAGGCGGCGGAACGCCCCCGCCCGGAGCAAAGCCATACAGACCGATAGCGGCACTTCTGGACACATTGTCCAGAAGTGCTTTTTTCGTGTGGAAGGAGGGATAAGGGCTGATAGACGAGGACATTTCCAGACGTACCATAGCAGTATCTATTAAGGCAAGCAAGCTCACGGCGCGGGGGCTTGCCTATGTTCTCCAGGCGGTAGGCCGGAAGATCGCCAAACATCACCGGGCCAAGCAGACGCCCCACGGCAGGCAGACGGTGGGGCAGCTCATGGGCCACGGGGCTGCCACCAACAGTATCGAGGTGGAGGCCCCGGCCCTCTTTGACCGGGTAGCCCGGAAATGGAATGTGGACTACGCCTTTTATCAAGTCGCGCCGGATAAGCACCTGCTGTTCTTCAAGGCGGGGCAGGCCGACGCGATCACAGCCTGTTTCTCCGAGTATTCCAAACGGCTGCTAAAGCGCACCAAATCCACAAAAGCCCCCATCCGGGAGCAGATCAAGGAGGCCGCCACAGAAGCGGCCCGCCAGCCCGCCCAAAAGCTGGAACGCACAAAGGAGGCGGTGCATGAGGACAGGTAGTGTCAAAAAATATGTGATACCAAACATCCCCTATTTGTTTGTGCTGTGGGCCTGCCTAAAGCTGGGGACAGCCTACCGGCTGGCCGCTGGCGCGGATTTCCCCCATAAGCTCATGGGCCTGGGGCAGACGGTGGGCCCGGCCTTTGCCAACCTTGCGCCGGGGCTTGATCCCTTTGACTGGCTTGTTGGCATTGTGGGCGCGGTGGGCTTCCGGCTGCTGATCTACTTCAAGAACAAGAACGCAAAGAAATTCCGGCGGGATGAGGAGTTCGGGAGCGCCCGATGGGGCGGGCCTAAAGATATAGCCCCTTTCGTCGATCCAGTCTTTGAAAACAATGTTATCCTCACCGGGACGGAGCTTCTTACCATGAACACCCACCCCAAAAATCCGGCCAACGCCCGCAACCTCAACGCCTGTGTGATCGGTTCGTCCGGCTCCGGCAAAACCCGGTTCTGGCTCACCCCGCAGCTTCTCCAGGCCAGCGCGAAGAAAAAGGGCGGGTGCAGCTTTGTGGTGGTCGATCCAAAGGGCGGGGTTCTCTCCCAGGTGGGGGCTTTCCTGCAACGGAGGGGCTATCGGATCAAGGTGTTCAATTCCATTGATTTTTCCCAAAGTATGCACTATAACCCCCTGGCGTATATCCGCAACGAGGCTGATATTCTAAAGTTTGTCGATACCCTCATAGCCAACACCAAAGGCGAGGGCAAGGAGGGTGATCCATTTTGGACAAAGGCGGAAACGCTTTTGTACTGCGCCCTTATCGCCTATATCATTTTCGAGGGCCCCGCCGAGGATCGGAATATGAATACCCTGGTGGATATGATCTCCGGCATGGAGGTGAAGGAGGACAACGAAAACTTTATGAACGCGGTGGACTATATGTTCAAGGGGCTGGAAAAGCGCAAGCCGGATTGCTTTGCGGTGAAGCAGTACAAGAAATATAAGCTGGCCAGCGGCAAGACGGCCAAAAGTATTCTGATCTCCTGCGGCTCCCGGCTGGCCCCCTTTGACATCCCCCAGCTTAGGGAGATCATGAGCTATGACGAGCTGGGGCTTGACCGTATCGGAGATCGGAAAACGGCGGTGTTCTTCACCATTTCCGACACCACGCCAACCTACAACTTCCTTGTGGCTCTGGCTTTTTCGCAGATGTTCAACCTGTTGTGCGAGAGGGCCGACAATGTTCATGGGGGCCGCCTGCCCCATCATGTGCGGGTGCTGTGGGACGAGGCGGCCAATACAGGGCAGGTGCCCAACCTGGAAAAGCTGGTGGCCGTTATCCGTTCCCGTGAAATATCGCTGACGCTCTTTTACCAGCAGATGGCGCAGTGCAAGGCCATTTATGACAAGCACGCGGAAACGATCATGGGAAATATGGACAGCGTGGTTTTCCTGGGTGGCAGGGAAAGCTCCACCATCAAGGAGATTTCGGAAAACTGGCTGGGGAAGTCCACCATCTATATGCAGACGGACGGGCGCTCCAAAGGCCAGTCAGAAAGCTACAACCAGAACACCCAGCGGCTTGGCCGGGAGCTGATGACTCCCGCCGAGCTTGCCACCATGCCGGGGGATCGCTGTATTTTACAGCTTCGGGGCCTGCCCCCGTTCTATTCCCCAAAGTACGACTTGAAGCAGCACCCCAACTACAAATATACGGCTGAGGCCGATAAAGTGAAAAACGCCTTTTCCCTCGATCAGCTCATCAACCGCCGCAGGCGGCCTGGGCTGAATGAGGCTTGTGAGGTGTACGAGGCAGACGGGACAGACACAGGGCCCATAGGCGAGGACGAGGACATCCTCAACTATGACGATGTGGATGACCCGGACGCCTATGTATAAATCCCACTTCTGGACAAAGTGTCCAGAGGTCGTAACCTGCCGCCAGAAATGGCGGCTTTTTTCATAGCCGGGGGCTCCCCCGGAGAAATGGAGGCTCTATGCAGTTTTTTTCTTCCGCGATTGATACTTTGCAGACCCTTGTTGTTGCCCTCGGCGCTGGTCTTGGCGTGTGGGGCGTTGTCAATCTGCTGGAGGGCTATGGATCGGATAATCCTGGCTCAAAAAGCCAGGGCATGAAGCAGCTCATGGCGGGCGGCGGCATCATCCTGCTGGGCACCACCTTGATCCCCCTGCTGTCCGGGCTGTTTTAAGGTAACGGCTTATGGATTTTCTCACCGACTGGCTCACAAACTGGCTCAAAGAGCTGCTGATTGGCGGGATCATGGGCAACCTGGAGGGGCTCACCGATTACGTCAACGCCCAGGTCGGGGAGATTGCGGTACAAGTGGGGACTACCCCGGCGGCTTGGAACGCCGGGGTTTTCTCCCTTATACGCCAGCTTTCCGAAACGGTGATCTTGCCGATTGCCGGTCTGGTGCTGACCTTTGTTGCCACCTATGAGCTGATACAGATGCTTTTGGAAAAGAACAATATGCACGAGTTTGATGTGGCGAATATCTATAAATGGATGTTCAAAACGGCTTGTGCCATTCTCATCCTGTCCAACACCTTTAATATCGTTATGGCGGTGTTCGATGTGTCGCAGTCCGTGATCGCCCAGGCGGGCGGGCTCATCCAGGGCTCCACGGACATCACGCCGGATATGATGGCGGAGCTGGAAACCTCCCTGGAGGGCATGGACTTGGGGCCGCTTCTCGGCCTGTGGCTCCAATCCTCTATTGTCGGTGTGACCATGTGGGCGCTGGGCATTGTCATTTTTGTACTGGTCTATGGCAGGATGTTGGAAATCTATTTGCTGACCAGCTTGGCCCCCATCCCTATGGCTACCCTGGCCCACCGGGAGGTGGGGCAGACGGGCCAGAATTATCTGCGTTCCCTGTTCGCCGTGGGCTTTCAAGGGATGCTCATTCTGGTATGCGTTGCCATCTATGCGGTGCTCGTCCAAGGGATCGTCACCAGCGGAGATCCCATTGGGGCGATTTGGGGCATTGTGGGCTACACAGTTTTGCTCTGCTTTATGCTGTTTAAGACGGGCGGCATCGCCCAGCGCATCTTCGGGGCGCATTGAGAGGAGGCGCTTCAATGGAAAAAACGACATTCGATACCTCTGGACAAAGTGTCCAGAAGTCCCCGGAGGGCCTGTTCCTGCAAGACGGCATCGCGGGGCTGCGCTCTCTGCCCCGTCATTCGGTGGATATGCTTTTGACCGATCCGCCCTATGGCACCACCCGGAACTTTTGGGATGTGCCGCTGCCCCTCCCGGAGCTGTGGGAGGCGGTGAAATGGGCCGTCAAGCCGGAGGGGGCGGTGCTGTTCTTCGCACAGTGCCCCTATGATAAGGTGCTGGGGGCTTCCAACCTCCCCATGCTCCGCTATGAATGGGTGTGGTACAAGAGCCGGTGCACAGGTTTCCTCAACGCGAGGCGGGCCCCGCTGAAAAAGACGGAGAATATTCTGGTGTTCTATCAGAAACTTCCGCTTTATAACCCGCAGTTTGAACAAGGTAAGCCCTACAAGAAAATCGCGGGCAACCGTGGGGACAGCACCAACTACGGAAAGTTCATCCGCTCCGGCAGCGGATCGGAGGACGGCCTGCGCTTTCCCGGAAATGTGCTGGCCTTTCCCACCGTCCAGCGCACCGTCCATCCCACGCAAAAGCCTGTGGCGCTGAGCGAGTATTTCATCAAGACCTATACCCGGCCCGGCGAGGTGGTGGCGGACATCTGCGCTGGCTCTGGCACAACGGCAGTGGCTGCCCTCAACACAGGCCGCCGCTTTATTTGTTTTGAAACTGTCCCGGCCTACTACGCTGCCGCCAGTGAGCGCATCCGTGCGGCGCGGGCAGCGGTGGAGGCTGGGGAGAAAGGAGTTTAACTATCGGACGCTATTCTATCATTTATGCCGATCCCCCCTGGCGCTACACAGCGAAAAAGGTACAGGGGGCGGCGGAAAACCATTACCCCACCATGAGCATATCGGAGCTATGCGCGTTGCCTGTGGCCGACCTTGCGGCCAAGGACAGCGCGCTTTTTTTGTGGGCCACATTCCCGCAGCTCCCGGAGGCCCTGCGGCTGATCCAGGCGTGGGGCTTCACTTATAAAAGCGTGGCTTTCGTCTGGCTCAAACAAAACCGCAAGTCCCCCGGCTGGTTTTACGGCCTGGGCTTTTGGACACGGGGCAACGCGGAGGTCTGCCTGCTGGCGACACGGGGACACCCCAAACGGCAGGCGGCAAATGTCCATCAGTTTATCATTTCCCCTGTTCGGGAGCACAGCCGCAAGCCGGAGGAGGCCCGTGAAAAGATCGTGGCCCTTATGGGCGACTTACCCAGGGTGGAGCTGTTCGCAAGACAGTCCCCGCCCGGCTGGGACGTGTGGGGAAATGAGGTGGAGCCCACGATCCCGGACTTCTGGACAAAGTGTCCAGAGGAGGCAGATCAAAAGGAGGGCTTGTGAGCGGGCTCACTTTGGGGAGCCTGTTTGACGGGATCGGGGTTTTCCCCCTGGCGGCGTCGCGGTGCGACATCCGCCCCCTGTGGGCAAGCGAGATCGAGGCCGCCCCTATCTCTATCACCCGGCGGCACTTCCCGGATATGGCCCACCTGGGGGACATCACCAAACTGGACGGCGGGGCCATCCCTCCCGTCCATGTGCTGACCTTTGGCTCCCCCTGTCAAAATCTTTCACAGATCGGCAGGCGTGAGGGGCTGGACGGCACCAAATCCGGCCTGTTTTTTCACGCCATCCGTATCATTCAAGAAATGAGAAAGGCCACCAATGATCTATATCCAGTTATCTCTGTTTGGGAAAACGTCATGGGAGCGTTTTCTTCAAATGACCGGATGGACTTTAGAGCCGTCCTATCCGCTTTCACAGACACCGAAATTTCAATGCCTGCTTCGGGAAGATGGGCAAACGCCGGAATGGTGCGAGGGGGATGCCCCGATCTCGCATGGCGGCTCCTGGATGCCCAGCATTGGGCAAGGCCCCGGCTGGCCCGACGCCAGCGCGTCTTTCTTGTGGCAGACTTTGGAGGGCGGCGTGCTCCCGAAATATTGTTTAAGCCCCGCCCAATGCTCCCACTTCCTGCGCCTTGCACAGCGGGCGGGCTGCCCGCCCCCGGCGGAGATCGAGGCCCTGTTCTTGAAACAGGGGGGCGCGTACCCGTCACCAGACCCTTTCAAGGGTTCCGTATGCGGGGAGCCGCCAAGGAGGGGGAACAAACAGCGTTCCAAAACAGTTTCGGATTTCCAACTGACCCTTTTCCCACTCTGTTAGCCGGTACGGTGACACCGTTCGCTTTTTGGTACGAGTACGATCCGGCAGGCGGCTGTATTCGTTTCCCTACGGAATTGGAATGTGAGCGGCTGATGGGCTTGCCGGAGGGGTGGACGAAGTACGGGGCTGACGGCAGGGAGATCAGCGCGTCCCAGCGGTACAAGGCCCTGGGCAACGCCATCGCCCTGCCCTGCGCGGAGTATATCATGGCGGGGATCGCGGAGGCCCTGCGTTAAAACTGCCTGGGCTTCTGGACAAAGTGTCCAGAAGTGGCCGGGCCGGAAAGGAGTGATCAAAATTCCCTATGTGAATGTTCCCAACGATCTGTCAAAGGTCAAAACCAAACTTGCCTTTAATCTGACGAAACGCCAGCTTGTGTGCTTCGGGATCGCGGCGGCGGTGGGCGTCCCGTCCTATCTGTTGGCCCGGAGCTCCATCGGCAACACCGGGGCCATGTTCCTTATGATGGCGGTGGCGCTCCCCGCATTTTTGCTGGCTATGTATGAGAAAGACGGGCTCCCGCTGGAAAAGGTGGTGCGAAACATCATCCGGGCCCGTTTCCTGCGGCCTGGGGTGAGGCCCTACCGAACAGAAAACATTTACGCCCCGTTCACCCATCGGGGCGCTGCGGGAAAGGAGGATGCGATTGCAGAAAGCAAAAAATCAAAAGCGCGGCCCCGGAAAGGCCGCTGACCGGAAAGCTGCGTTGTCTGCCCAGCAGACGATCCCTTATCTGGTGATGCACCCGGACGGGGTGTGCCAGCTCCCCGGCGGGCTCTATACAAAGACGGTGGAATATGAGGACATCAACTATTCCGTGGCAAGCACCGAGGATCAGACGGCGATTTTCGGCGGCTGGAGTTCGTTCCTCAATTACTTTGACACCTCTTTGCCGTTCCAGCTCTCCTTTATCAACCGCCGCTCCCGTTCCCGGAACAAATACCGGGTGAACATCCCCCAGGCCCAGGATGACTTCAACAGCGTCCGGGCCGAATTTACCGGGATGCTAAAAAACCAGATTGCCCGGTCAAACAACGGGATCGAGCGGTCAAAATATATCACCTTTGGGCTCCCCGCCGATGGGATCGGGGAGGCCCGGCCCCGGCTGGAGCGTGTGGAGGCCGATGTGACAGGCAATCTCAAACGGCTGGGGGTACCTTCGGAGCCCCTGGACGGGCGGTCACGGCTGGCCCTGCTCCACAGCCAGATGCACCCCGGCAGCCGGGAGCCGTTCCGCTTCTCCTGGCAGGACATTCCCAAAACAGGGCTGGGTACCAAAGACTATATCGCCCCGGACAGCTTCGACTTTAGGCAGTCCCGCCTGTTCCGGGTGGGCCAGTATTGGGGCGCGGCTTCCTATTTGCAGATCATGGCTTCGGAGCTCTCCGATAAGCTCCTGGCGGAAATCCTGGAGCTGGACGCAGAGCTGACCGTGACCATGCACATCCAGACGGTGGATCAGCTCAAGGCCATTAAAACGGTAAAAGGCAAGCTGTCCGACATTGGAAAAATGAAGGTGGAGGAACAGCGCAAGGCGGTGCGGGCCGGGTATGATCCCGACATCCTGCCCCCCGACCTCATTACCTTTTCCAAAGACGCGGCGGAGCTGCTGGCCGACCTGCAATCCCGCAACGAGCGGATGTTTCTGCTGACTTTTACGGTGGTGAACATCGCCCCCACCCGCCAGCGGCTGGAAAATGATATTTTCACGGTGGGCGGCATCGCGCAGAAATACAACTGTGCCCTAAAGCGTCTGGACTGGCAGCAGGAGCAGGGCTTTGTGTCCTCCCTGGCCCTGGGCTATAACGAGGTGGAAATCCAGCGGGGCATGACGACCAGCTCCACGGCGATTTTCATTCCCTTTATGACCAGGGAGCTGCGGATGGCGGGGCCGTCCCTCTACTACGGGATGAACGCCCTTTCCCACAATGTCATCATAGCTGACCGGAAAAAGCTGAAATCGGCCAACGGCCTGTACCTGGGCTCTACCGGATCGGGAAAATCCTTTGCGGCAAAAAGGGAGCTCCTAAACGTGTTCCTCACCATCCCCCAGGACAGAATTTTGATCGTCGATCCAATGGGCGAGTATGCCCCGCTGGTGCGGCGGCTGGGCGGGCAAGTCATTGAGATCGCCCCCGGTTCTCCCAACCATATCAACCCTATGGACATTCGGCTGGATATGGATGAGGACGAGAGCCCGCTTTCAATGAAAGCGGATTTTTTGTTGTCCCTGTGCGAGCTGGTGGTGGGCGGCAAGGATGGTTTACAGCCTATCGAAAAGACGGTGATCGACCGCTGTGTGCGGCTCATCTACCGGGATATGGCCCTGGGGATTGGGGACAGCAAGCCGCCCTTGCTCCAGGACTTGTATGAGGAGCTTCTGAAACAGCCGGAGCCGGAGGCCCGGCGGGTGGCAACCGCCCTGGAGCTCTACTGCACCGGCTCCCTCAACCTGTTCAACCACCCGACCAATGTGGACTTGACCGCCCGCGTGGTGTGCATCGTCCTCAAAGGGCTGGGGGAAAACCTGCGGAAGATCGCCATGCACATCACCAACGATTTTGTCACTTCGGCGGTCAACGTGAATTTCCACAACGGCATTTCGACCTGGTGCTACTTTGACGAGTTTCACATTTTGCTCCGGGATGCCCTCACCGCCAGCTACTTTGTGGCCGTGTGGAAGATGCTCCGCAAAAAGGGCTGCGTCCCCAGCGCACTTACGCAGAATGTGAAAGACCTGTTAGCCAGCCGGGAGATCGAGGCCATTTTGGACAACACCGACTTTATGATCCTGTTGGCCCAGGCCCAAAGTGACCGGGCGATCCTGGCAAAGCAGCTCGGCATTTCCGAGCACCAGCTTTCCTATATCACCCACAGCAATTCCGGCGAGGGCCTGCTGTTCTATGGGGATGTGACCATCCCCTTTGTTGACCGTTTCCCCAAAGGGGAGATTTACAACCTGCTCACCACCCGCCCGGAGGATTTGAAGAATGAAGCGAAAACCGAATAGGCCAAAACAAGAGCCAATGGAACGCCCAGGCTCCTGGGAGAGCACCGCCGATCCTGGCGAGGCCGCTGGGGGCGGCTCCCCAGGTGATGCTGGGGCTGCGGACAGCGGCACCTCTGGACAAAGTGTCCAGAAGTCAAAATTTCGGCAAAAGAGCCAGCAGGAACAGGCCGCCGCGTCCAAGCTCCGTATGGAAAAGCGCGGGGAAAAGCTGGAGGCGGCCAAAGATAAGCTGGCAAAGCAGAAGCCACCCAAAAAGCCCGGCCCGGTGAGGCGGGTGGGCCGGGCCGCTGGCGGTACGGTTCACGGCTTCGTGCATGGCAAGCTCTTTGAGGTGGAACAGGAGAATGTGGGCACCGAGGGAGCCCACCGTTCCGAGCTGGCGGGTGAAACCGCCCTGCGGCATGGCTCCCGCTTCGTCAAGAAGAAAATCCGGGAACACCCGGCAAAGGCTGTCCAGCGGGCGGAGTCCAAATATATCAAGGCTGCGGCGGATCATCAGTTCCGCGTGGCGGCCCAGGAGCACCCGGAGCTGGAGAAAAATGCCTGGAAACGGTTTTGGCAGAAACGGCAATACCGCAAGCAGGCACGGCAGACCGCCAGGGCTGGGGCGGCAAAGGCGGCAAAACAGACTGCCGCCGCCACGGAAAGAGCCGGAGCCCAGGCGGTGGGCTTCATCAAGCGGCATCCCGTGGGGGTGCTCCTGGCCCTGGCCTGTGTGCTCCTGCTCTTTATCATGCAGTCCTGTTCGTCCTCCCTGGTGATGTTTGGCAACTCCGGCGCGGGGGCCGTGGGCGCTACCACCTATCCATCAAAGGATGAGGACATCCTGGGGGCTGAGGCCGCCTATGCGGATATGGAGGCGGAGCTGCAAAACTACCTGGACACCTACGAAAGCACCCACGACTATGACGAATACCATTTTGACCTGGACGGGATTGAACACGATCCCTATGTGCTCATCTCCATCCTCTCTGTGCTTCACGAGGGGGAATGGACGCTTGCCCAGGTACAGGGCACCCTGGAAATGCTCTTTGACCGCCAATACATTCTCACCGAGGATGTGGTGGTGGAGGTGCGCTACCGGACGGAAACCCGCACAGACAGCGAGGGCAACGATTATGAGGTGGAAGTCCCGTATAACTGGTATATCTGCTATGTGACGCTGGAAAACAAAAACCTTTCCCATCTCCCCCTGGAGCTTATGGGCGAGGAGGAGCTGGCCCGGTATGCCCTCTATATGTCCAGCCTGGGCAACCGGCCCGACCTGTTCCCGGAGTCCGGGTATGTGGACAAATACACGAAACCGCCCGCCGACTACGATGTGCCGGAGGAATATCTGGACGATGAAACCTTTGCGGCTATCTTGGGCGAGGCGGAAAAGTACCTGGGTTATCCCTATGTGTGGGGCGGCAGCTCCCCCGCCACTTCCTTTGACTGCTCCGGCTTCGTATCCTGGGTGATCAATCACTCCGGCTGGGATGTGGGCCGCCTGGGGGCCCAGGGGCTCTACAACATCTGCACCCCCACCAGCGCGCCCCGCCCCGGCGATCTGGTCTTTTTTGAGGGTACCTATGATACAAGCGGCGTTTCCCACTGTGGTATCTATGTGGGGGACGGGATGATGATCCATGCGGGCGATCCCATCAGCTACGCGAATTTGAATACAAGCTACTGGCAGTCCCATTTCTACGCCTACGGGCGTTTACCATGATTGGAGGTACTCTATGGCGGCAAGCAAAAGCCAAAAAATCCAGGCCGAGATCGAAAAGGTCAAGGCCAAAATCAACGAGCAGCAGGCCCGGCTCAAGGAGCTGGAGAAAAACAAGCTGGAGGCGGAAAACAGCGAGATCGTGGACATCGTGCGGGGTCTGAGCATTTCCCTGGAGGAGCTGCCCCTGGTGCTTCAGCAGCTCCGGGAGGGTACTTCTGGACAAAGTGTCCAGAAGTCGGGGCCTATGGAAAAGGAGGAAAATTGAATATGAAACGATGGAAGTCTTTGACGGCGGCGCTTTGCGCCGCTGTTCTTTTATGCGGATTCAGCACCACCGCCTATGCTGGGGGCGGCGAGTATGAGGACTACGGCGATCCCACAATGGAAACCCTGGCCCCGGAGCCGGAGCCTACCATAGAGCCCGGCCAGGGCTTTTCGGAGGAGGGCGGTTTTGTGACCCGCGACCTGCTCTATGACGAAAACACCAACAAGCAGTTTATCACCGTCCAGACCAGCGGCGGGGCTACATTTTATTTCGTCATTGACTACGACAAGCCCGTGGACGAGGAGGGCGAACAGTACGAAACCTATTTTCTGAATGTGGTGGACGAAGCCGACCTGCTGGCCGCAGCCGAGGCCGCTGGCGTGGAACAGGCGGTGTGCTCCTGCTCTGAAAAATGCGAGGTGGGGGCTGTCAATACAGAGTGCGCCGTCTGCTCTGTCAATATGGGAAAATGCGTGGGCGTCGCCCCGGAGCCTGCGGAAACTGAGGAGCCTGCGGAGGAGCCGGAAACAGGCGGCAGCATGGGGAGGCTCCTTCTCATCCTGGCAGTGGCTGGGATCGGCGGCGGGGCCGCGTTCTATTTCAAGGTGATCCGGCCCAAACAGCAGCAGGCCGCCGAGCCGGAGGAGGACTACGGCGAGGAGGACTATGAGGACGACGGCCCGCCCTGGGACGAGGACGAAAACAGCGAGGAGGATGAGGAATGAACTTTACCAATAACCCCTATGAAAAAATGATGAAACAGAAGCCCCGGCCTCTGGCCCCCTCCATCCCCAAAGAGCCCAAAGGCTCCCGTTGCTCCGGGTGCCCCTACTGGCGGGGGATCAGCTGCGTGTCCTGCTACCGGGAGCTTTTGAAAACCCCTGCCGGGAGGTGATGGGGTGGCCCGTGAACTGACCCGCGAGGAAAAAAGGAAAATCCGCGCCCTGGTGGTGAAGTGGTGCGCCAACTATAACAAGGAATATGGATGCCTGCCCCTGGAGTGCGAATGTTATATGTTCGGCAAATGCTGGACGGGGGCCTATTGCCGTTATTTCCGGGAGGCTGTCCTGCCCCTTGATCCGGCGCTGGAGGCGGCGCTCTTGACCGAGGGCCCGCCCCCGGTTTTCAAACCCTGCCCCATCTGCGGCGGGGCTGTCCCCGTGGATGGGCGCATGGCCTACTGCTCCGAGGTTTGCGCCCGGATCGCCCTGCGGCGGCAAAAGCGGGAGTATATGCGGAAAAAGCGGAGGTGATGTGTGGAAAATTAGGCCCCGGAAAACCCGCTGATCACAAGGCTTTCCGGGGCCGGTTTTGGGGTGGGCCGTATGTTTCTTTGGCCTACCCCCGTTTTAGCCAAATGCTTTCCACATCCCCACGCTGTCACTTCTGGACACTTTGTCCAGAGGTGGCGGCCTATTTGATTATGACAAGGAGGCGGTATTCTGGAAGAAAATCAAGGCTATGTGATACGCCACACGATCCTGTTTGACAACAAATGTGGCTTTGTGCTGGGGGAAAACCCCAAGGCTCCAAACCCCTATGTAACATGGCAATTCAACGAGCAGGACGGGCACCGGGACTTCTTTTGGGGCCACTATCACAACGAGCCGGATATGGCAGAACGGGATTTTCACAATCGGGCTGAGGACTATCAGCGGCGCTATCATGTGTTTGAGGTAGAGCAGGCCCCGGACAAGGAAACCTACAAATACTACTCCACCCAGCGGCCCATCGACATCGGCACCTACCCGAACAGCTACTTTAACCGTCCTGTCCACATGGATTTATATTTCACCCGCCTGGAAGTGACGGGTGAGGCGTTCCAGGCGTGTGGTGCCATCACCTATGCCCAGCCGCTGACTGAGCGGGAAATGCAGGATTATGAACTGCGGCCCTCCCGTGAAAATCTGGACATCCGGCGGCAGATGGATGCCCAGGCCCAGGTGGTAGGCAAATGGGAGGACGCCCACCATGTCCCGGAACAAAGGCGGCTGACCTGGTTTTATCCCGACTTTGGCAGCTATGTGGCGAAAGAGTATGTCACCCCGGAGCAGCTTACCGCCCGCGCCCGTGGGGTGGAGCGTCAAGTAGCAGCTAAGGCCCACAAACAGGCGAAAGAAAAACAGCCGATTGCCGAACAAATCAAGGCCGCCCAGCGGGAGGCCCTGGAGCACCGGGAGCCGGAGGCTCCAAAAAAGAAAGCCCCCGATAGGGGCGAGCGTTAGGAGGTATGTGTATGGAAAAACAGAGGGAACAGGATCGGGCCGACCTGGAAATGAAAAGGCTGTGCGGCGTGTTTGGCTCCCCCCAGCCCCCGGAGGAGGAAAAGCCGCTGGACAAGGTAAAGGAGCCGCCCCGCCCCTATCGGAGCCGGGAGCGCGAGGAACGGTGAGCCAGAAAAAGCGCCGCCGCCCTGTCCATCTTCATGTGATGGTGTCCGAGGAGGAGCTGGCGCTGATCCGGGAGCGCATGGCCGAGGCGGGTGTCCGTAACCTGGGGGCCTATGTGCGGAAAATGGCGCTCAACGGCTATGTGCTCCATGTTGACCTTTCGCCCGTCCGGGAGTTGGTATCACTCCAGCGGCGGTGCTCCAACAATCTAAACCAGGTGGCGATCCAGGCGAACACCTACGGCGGCATTTACCCGGAGGAGATCAAGGCCCTCCAGCGGGACTATGAAACCCTGTGGGAGCCGCTGTCCGACCTGCTCAAAAAGCTGTCGGCGGTGGTGGAGCTTTAACCCTTGCCGGGGAGCGCAACGCTCCCCGGCTGCCCCGGCTTCTGGACACTTTGCCCAGAGGTGGGGGCAGCCGGAGTCATCCTTGTTGGCCCCCTCTTACTGAGTTATAATATACATATAGAGGCAAATAGCAAACTTTTGTAGGAGGTATGAACCATGCGTATCATTTTGAAAATCATCGCGGCCCCCTTTGTTCTGGCGCTGATCCTCGCTGTGGCGGTGCTCTCGTTCCTCTCCTGCATCGCAGGGGCGCTCTGCTGGCTGGCGTGTACGGTTTTCGTTCTGCTGGCGGCCTGCGGTTTTTTCGCAGGGCTGCATACCGGGTGTATTGCCATGCTGGTGCTGGCGTTTTTGGTTTCCCCCTTTGGGCTCCCGGCCATCGGGGAGTGGCTGCTGGAGCGCCTGTATGGGGTGAAATACGCTTTGCAGGATTTTATGTTTAGCTGATGACCTCTGGACACTTTGTCCAGAAGTGCCGGGCGGCGGGGATTTTCCCGTCGCCCGCTTTTCGTCTATCTGGAGGAGGTGAGCCTACGGCCACAACACGCTTGATCACCCACCATATCAGCAAGGGGGAAACTGTTGCCCAATCGCTGAAAGACCGTTTCGACTACGGCCAAAACCCGGAGAAAACCCAAGGCGGGGAGCTCATTTCCGCCTATGAGTGCGACCACCGCACAGCCGATGCCGAGTTTCTGCTGGCAAAGGCAAAGTACAAAGCCGTCACGGGCCGGGAGCAGCGGCGGGATGCGGATGTGCTGTGCTATCAGATCCGGCAGTCCTTCCGTCCTGGAGAGATCACCCCGGAGGAGGCAAACCGGGTGGGCTATGAAACGGCTATGCGCTGGACAAAGGGGAAGCACGCCTTTTTCGTTGCCACCCATACAGACCGCCAGCACATCCATAATCACATTTACTACAATTCCACCACCCTGGACTATACCGGGAAATTCCGGGATTTTTTCAGATCGGCGGCAGCCCTGCGGCGGCTCTCTGACCGGGTATGCCTGGAGCATGATCTGTCTGTGATCCAAAACCCGAAGCTCCACAGCAAGGGCCGCTTTCTCCACTACGGCCAATGGATCGGGGAACGCCCGCCCTCGGCCCAGCAGCGGGTGCGGCTGGCTATCGTGGAGGCCCTGGGGAAACAGCCCGCCGACTTTGCGGCGTTCCTGCGGCTCATGGAGGAGTCCGGCTTTGCGGTGAAGCATGGCCGAGGCGGGGTGATCTCATTCCTGGCCCCTGGGCAGGATAAGCCCACCCGCCTGCGCTCGTCCACCCTGGGCCTGGGCTTTGACCCGGAGGACATCCGGGCGGTGATCGCCGGGGAGCGCCCGATCCCGGAGCTGCCAAAGGATGGCCCGCCCCCGCCCCGGCGCGTCGATCTCATCATCGACATTCAAAATCGGCTGGCCCAGGGCAAAGGCCCGGCCTATGAACGGTGGGCGAAGGTCTACAACCTCAAACAGATGGCCGCCGCGCTCCTGTATCTCCGGGAGCATGGGCTGACCGACTATGCGGCGCTGGAGGCCACCACCGAGGCGGCGGTGGATCGCTTTCACACCCTGGCCGGGGAGCTGCGGGACACCGAGGCCGCCCTCTCCCATACTTCCCAGCTCATGGGGGCGGTGGTGCAGTACGCAAAGACGAGGCCCGTGTTTGACGGCTACAAGGCGGCCCGGTATTCTAAAAAATATCTGGCCCAGCACGAGGCGGAGCTTTCTGACTATCGGGCGGCAAAGGCCGCCATGAGTGAGCTTTTGGACGGGGCAAAACTCCCAAAGATGGACGCGCTGAAAAAGCGGCGGCGTGAGCTCTCTGAAAAGAAAAAGGCCCTCTATGCCGAGTACCGCAAAGCCCAGGCGGATATGCGTGAGGCTGTGGCGGTCAAGGGCAACATCGACTTCCTGCGCTGCTATCCAGAAGGGCGGGAAGATAAGGCCCAGGAGCGGTAGCGCCGGGGCCGCAGACAATAAGGACTTCTGGACAAAGTGTCCAGAAGTCCAGCGGGTTTGGGGAGCTCCCCAACAAGCATTTTTGCGGGGCTACCGGCCACGCAAAAATAGCAGGTGTGGGCACACCTGCCCTGCTTGCCGTTTCGTGCAAACCCGAAAAACAGGCGCTTTGGAGCGGATAGTGCAGGGGGCGAACATTCCAAAAAGAATATTGCCATACTTCAAATGTTCTGCTATAATGTCTATAAATAACTTTTCAAAAAGGGGTTGACAAGCAACATGACTTCTGCCATCCTAAAGCAAGCAAGCAAGCAAGCAAGCAAGCAAGCGGAGCGGTGCTATAACTATGTAGCATCGGGCTTTTGTCATGCCCCCAATAATATTGGTATATATAAGCGTTTCTATCAAGGCAGTTTTCTGCGCGGATAGAAACGCTTTTTTGTTTTGAAAACGTCAACTGGAGGAGGATTATGGTATGGACAATTTGCTGGAACAACTTGAACAGTGGAATAAAAACGATGAATTTTCCCGGTGTATTGAAGCCATTGAAGCTATCCCGGAAAAAGAGCGTGGATATAAATTGACCGTATTGCTTGGCCGGGCTTATAGCAATTTGGCAGTATTGGGAGATCACAAGGCGCATGGAGATGATGATGAAGTAGATAAGGAACTTATCCAACACTCCATTGACATTTTGGAAACTGTATGGAAACAGGGAGAAAATGACCCGTACTGGAACGCTCGCATGGGATATGCTCACCTCATGGCAGATGATACGGCGGCTGTTGCTCTTGAATATGGAAAGCGGTGGCTGGAATTAGAGCCGGACAATCCAGAAGCGCAGAAATTGGTGAGCGATTGTGAGGGGTATCTTTCGGAAGAACCAGTCGAAATGTATGACGAGGCCGATTGGGATGCGGTAGAGAAACACATTGAAAAATATTTCGGTCATTATGATTACGTATTTCACGAAAGTGTTTCCACAGGTATTCATTTGGACATCTGCGTTATTCCACCGCGAAAAGATCATAACTATTATACCCTTGTTACATTTGGAATGGGCGCTCATAGAATGAACGTGCCAGAGGAACTAACAGAGAAAAAATTGGAACGGGCAGAGCTTTTAATCAATCTTCCCCCGGATTGGAAATTGTCGGAGGAGGATTGGCAAGAGGAAAAATGGTATTGGCCTATTGATGTTTTGAAATGGACTGCCCGCATACCTGTTAAAGATAGAAATACTTGGCTTGGCTGGGGACATACCATAAGTTCCGGTGAGCCATTTGCGGAAAGTACAAAATTGTGCGGGGCTATGTTATTAAACCCTGGTGTGTTTGGTGAACCCTCATACTTCTGCACTCTCCCCGACGGGGACGAAGTGAATTTTTATCAGCTTATCCCTCTCTACAAGGAAGAAATGGAGTTTAAGTTAGAAAATAGTGTAGATGAACTTATAGATAAATGCCCGGACGAAATCTTGGAGGTCATTAACCCCACGCGCCTTAATGCAATTACAGATGAAGATACGATTGGCTATGATTTAGCGGAAATGGATAATGCGGAAAGTCATCTAAAACGTATCCGGGATTTGCATTTGCCTGTTGATGAACTGGCCGCTTACAACTCTATGGCCGTTTATCTGCGTTGGGCTATGGAACGAGGGCAAATGAGTAATCCGTTTCTTACCCAGTACCGAAATGTGGTAGAAGCAGTTAGGGCGGGGAATGGCCCCGACTTGCGTGTGTTTATCCGGGACAAGCTGGACGGAAAATTGTCCACACAATTTTTTGATCGGGTAGGCTCTGGCTTTGCTCAATGGTATGCCCAGGACAATCGCTCAAACCCCTATGGCTATCTTCGGGACTACCGTGATTGCGCTCTGGCTGTTTTGAAAGACCATACATGGAATAGCATTGAGGAGGAAGAAGCCGCATATTTGCTTTTGCCTTATACCGAGGAAAGCTACCAGGCGATAAGTGCAATTTTGGATAAGCGGTTAAAAGAATTTTTGGAAGCAGAATTTGAAGATGATCCCGAACTGCGTGTTGCACGTGCCGCCGATGGAAAGCCGCCTATCATTCCCGATTGGGACGGTCCCCTATTCTGCTATGCAACTGACCGTATCGCTCAAGAGGGTTATAAAATCAAGGTGGCAGAACGGGTAGCGCCGGAGCGTGAGGAATGGGGCTGGGACACCGGCTGGGGGTTCTTTTCCGATGATGACGATGAAATTGAAGATGACGAAAACGGCGGCTTTTACGATATTCGAGACATTTGCCGCATTGACCCAACCGTAGTGCCCCTGTTGTCCTTGCCTTATGGCACGTGTATGGAGAAAGACGAAACCGGGGAATGGATTGAAATTGAAGATGATGAAACGGAAAGGAGTTAATGACAATGCAGCTTGATAAAATTGAAGATGTTTTATCTGAAAATCTGGGAGAAGGGTATCGAATTGTTAGGGACAATGATGAACTATCTCCAATAATCGAATGGGTTGACTGGGTTAATCAATCGGAAAATGACGAGAATGAAGAAGCTATTCGGGTTGAAGTCCATTTTGAAGATGGCACAGAGGAAACCTTTGAAAAAGGAATTACGCTTCGTCAAATCTGGCATGAAGATGTACTATAAGAACACCCTATATGCAGGAAAAGGAGGAGAAATTTTTAATGACAATAGATGAATGTAAAAAATATCTTCCCAATCGTTGGGCAGAGATTATTCAACAAGACCCATTACTAATGGAAATCTTTGAAGAACATGATTACGATTTGGAGGAAGAAGCTGTACCGCCTTTTCTGTTTCAGGAGTTGCGCGGTGGAAATATCGAACATCTGCGCCCTATTTTTGCTCTCTATGGGCAAACTGGATTAAATATGTTACAAGAACTTTTGGAAATTGATGAAATCAGCAAAGATACAGCAAAGGTTGAACTGCCAGACGAACAAACCAGCTATGCAGGGTATTTCTTTACTCGATTTTCAGAAGATAATAGACAGAACGCTGAAAATGCAGTACAAGCCTATATTAGAAATATAAATCGTATTTTCGTGGAGGAGTTCAAGGAAGCTGCTCCATTGGACGAGAACGCCAAAATAGAAATTTTATTCGGACAAGCTGCCCAGACTTTCAGAGAAGAAGCCTATCAGCAACAAATAAATGGAGAAAGTACAGAAATAGAAACTGATTTGATAGATTGGTGTAGCGATATGCTGTACAAGGAGGGCTATGAGGATATTGAGTTAATGACTGAGGCATTGTACCATATCAACTGCGATTATCTATTGTCCGATTATCTCCAGTGGCCTATGTATGATACGAAACGGGAAAATCCTTTCCGTCCTTATTTTGAACTTTGGAAGATGGGGTTGAATATTTATTTCCCAGAGCGTGGACGTGTGGTACTAATTGGATAAAAGAAATTATCTTGATATACTCTTTCAGCGATTAGAGCAAGAACAGGAAAAATAAAGAGGAACTTGCCGCTTCATCTTTGGCGCGGGGGATGCGTGTTGATCGTGTGTAGTATCGCTACGTTGCTTGTTTAGGTGCGGACTTCTGGACACTTTGTCCAGAAGTGGCCCGGTAGATAAAGGAGGATGATATATGGGCGCATGGAATTATGGTGTTTTTGATGATGATACTGCGTATGACGCTTTGACTGACCTTAAAAATTCATTAGACATAATTGCTGATATGGAACGATATTTTGATGAGGTTATACAGGCTGAATATATCGGCTATGATGAAGCTCATTACGCTTTAGTATCAGCGGCCGTTATTGACAGCGTAATAAACAGCTTTGTGTATAGATGTGATGAGGAAGATTATTTTGAGTGGACAAGTTCACAAAAATGTTTTGACTTTTCTCCCCTCAAACAAAAAGCAGTAACGGCTATTGGTGCCATTCTTTCTGATAATTCTGAATTAAGAGAATTGTGGGAAGAAAACGAGGAATTGTATGAAGCATGGAAAGAGGATAAACTTTCAATGCAAAAACGACTGCAACAATAACAAAAAGGAAAGGTGAAAAATCATGGGATTGTTTGGAAACATTTTTAAGCCGCTGCAAGGAAAGCTGACCGCTAAACAAGAAGAAAATATGAAAAAGGTAGCGGAAGTATTTAAGGAAAAGACAGGGAAAGATTATCAGACCGCCGTTGTCTGGAAAATGACAACAAAGAAAAAACTAACGAAAACTGTTCATACATATTACAACTGGCTTATGGGCTATGGCATAGACGATAATAACATTCCTGAAATCGTACTTATTCCCGTAGATCCTAAATGGGATTGGATTGATGAACCTATTTATTGCAAAAAGACTAATTCCGAAATGACGCAGGACAAGAAAACAAGCCTGTTCATCTTAAAGAATGACCAGCTTGAAGATGGCAAAATAGATTTACAGCTTATTAGTTCCGTGGCGATGATGGAAAATTATCTCATGGACGTTAATTATATGTTTGACTATGAAAAATTGAGTGAGTATTGCATGAAATATTGGATGGGTAAGTGATGGAGTTTATAGAAAAGTTTTTAAGTGAGTATTGGCAATATGTAACGCTTGTGATTGGTGCAGGTTTTGTGATATTCGGTTTTATCTGCAACAAAATAAAATTACCAAAATTCTTAACGAGAAATCCAGACGCAAAATATTCGTTCGGGTTGAGAATAGTGTATATATTACTTGGCATCGGCACCGTATTATATTCTCTTTTCTGTATTTTTTCTTGAGGTTAATAGTTGTTTGGGGGCCGCCAACGGAAACGGCATATAAAAAAACCGTTGGATTGGCGGCTGTGTTGTTATGCGCCTCAAATAGGGGCAGAAGTCAAACGGCGGTTTTGAAACTAATCATTTCAAGGCCGCCGCTTTTTTATACCCACGGCGGCAAAGGAGGTACGCCGTGTTTCTTTGCCTTGTCCATGCCCTTAATTTGTCAAAAAAAGCCCAGGCACCGGACCAGGATATTCTGATATTGGTTGCGAAAATTGTTCTAATATAAATAAATTCCTCGCTTTATGCGCTTGTGCGGCCTTGTGCTGTGCAAGCGCATTTTGCTTGCCTTACTTCTGGACAAAGTGTCCAGGGGTACGGGGCGGCTCCCCTGGGTGCCGCTCCCCGCCAGCCCTCCATTTTGTTTCCGATCAACCAACCCACCGAAACAAAATGGAGGACAAGTTATGACTACAATCAATATGAAAGATTTTTATTATTGGTACATAGTGGACGAGCTGGTGGAGGTGCCCGATGAAGTGGCCGAGGTGCTTCTGGCCAGCCGGAGGAATGAAGCGGCCTATCAGCGGCGGCTTACCCGGAACAAGGCGTTTTATTCCCTGGACTGCGATGACGGGATCGAATACTCCGCGTGTCTGCACGAGCCCAGCCCCCAGGAGCTCCTGGATCGGAAAGAAATGTTTTTCCGTCTGTGGAACGCCCTCAACTCCCTGCCGGAAATCCAGGGCCGCCGGGTGGACGCTCACTTGATCCTCGGCAAGAGCTACCGCCAGATTGCCCGCGAGGAGGGCGTGGATAAAAGCGCCGTCCGTTGTTCCGTGGAAAGCGGCATCAAACGGATGAAAAAATATTTAAGAGAAAATTTCTAATTACCATCTCCATTTGCCCCTTTTTTGTCCTGGGTATATGAGAGGAAGTTTTTTCCCTCTCCGTAAAGAGGACGCGGGGGCCCCAGGCCACAGTGCCGGGCCGCCGCCCTCTTTGCGGGGGAGCGCCGCCGCCGAGGATGCTGTCTTATGACGGGGCAAGAAAATGAGCGCGGCGCTCCCCTATATCTTTATGAAAAAGGGGAACGCTCTATGAACTACGATCCAGAATTGGCGGCCCTGCTTTCCCAGCCGTGGAGCGAGGGGGCCTGCCGGGGCTATGTGATCTCTGCGATGGAGCGGTGCGGCTTCAAGCCCGCCGACATTGAACAGGTCATGCTGGAGCTCCACGAGGTTTTTGACTACACCACCCCGGAGGAGGCTGCGGCTTACTACGAGCGGAGCCCCTATTGACTTCTGGACAAAGTGTCCAGAGGTCACACCGTCAAGCGGCCAGCGCCCTATGCGGGTGCTGGCCGTTTCCTTTATCCATACCGTTTTAAGAGGGAGGTATTTTATGCAGGCACAGGTCAAATACGAAAGCGAGATCAAAACTGCCGTTCTTGGGGATCGGACGATCACCGTCAAGAATGTTACCCCCATTTACCCGCCGCAGGAGCGGGATAAGCGAAGCCGTGAGGTCGAGCGGCGGCTGTTTGATGTGTTTGTAAAGTACGCCGGACAGAGGGGGTAGGCCGGAGTCATCCTTGTTGCATGGGGGCATTAGAGGTATAATATAGTTGTAGGTTGGCTCCCATTTATGGAAAGGGAGCTAATTATGGATAACAGAATTGACGCGATTTATGGGCGGCAGTCGATTGACAAAAAGGACAGTATCAGCATTGAAAGTCAGTTTGAATTTTGCCGTTACGAATTGAAAGGCGGTGAGGGCCGGGAGTACAAGGATAAAGGTTACTCCGGCAAGAATATTGAACGCCCGGACTTCCAGCGGCTTTTGCAGGACATCAAGCTGGGGCTCATCAAGCGGGTGATCGTCTACAAGCTGGATCGGATCAGCCGCTCCATTGTGGACTTTGCAAAGCTCATGGAGCTGTTCAAGCAGTACAATGTGGAGTTTGTGTCCTGTACGGAAAAATTTGATACCTCTACCCCAATGGGCAGGGCGATGCTCAATATCTGTATCGTGTTTGCCCAGCTGGAACGGGAAAGCATCCAAATGCGCGTGCAGGACGCTTTTTATTCCCGGTGTACCAAAGGCTACTATATGCGGGGCCGGACGCCATACGGTTTTGATACTGAGCCCATCGTCATGGACGGGATCAAGACAAAGAAGCTGGTGGAAAATGCGGAAATGGATTTTGCCGAGCTGATGTACCAGATGTATGCGGAGCCGAGCAGCTCCTACGGCGATATAACCCGGTACTTTGTCAAAAACTCCATTGATGTCTATGGAAAAGCCCTGCAACGGGCCTTTATCTCGAAACTGCTGAGAAACCCGGTCTATGTCCAGGCCGATATGGACATCTACGAATACTTCAAAGCCCAGGGCGTAAAAATCGAAAGCCCCCCGGAAATGTTCACGGGGGACAATAGCTGCTATCTCTACCAGGGCCGGGAGGGTGAAGAACAAATCCTTGTAATCGCTCCCCACCAGGGGCGCATCCCCTCCAGCCTTTGGCTGACCGTCCAGCGTAAGCTGTCACAAAACACCTCATTCCAGAATGGCCGCAAATGCCACAATACCTGGCTGGCCGGGAAAATCAAGTGCGGACGCTGCGGCTATGCTCTGGTGGGCTTGAGAGCCCAAAACGGCGTTACTTACCTGCGGTGCAAGCAGCGGGCCGATAACGGGAGCTGCGAGGGTGCCGGTACGCTGACGGCGCAAAGCATGGAGTCCTTTGTGTATGGCGAGATGGTGGAGAAAATGCGGAAGTATCACACGCTGAAAGGCGGCAAGGAACCGGGCTATAACCCCAAACTGACCGCCGCCCGTGTTGCCCTGGCAAAGACGGAAAGCGAGATTGAGAAACTTCTGGACACTTTGTCCGGGGCAAACCCGCTGCTCCTGCAATACGCAAACAATAGGATCGAGGAGCTGGACGCAGAACGGCAAAAGCAGTTAAAGCTGGTGGCCGATCTCACCGCTAATTCCGTTTCGGACACGCAAATTGACTGTATCACGAATTACCTCAACGATTGGGAGTCCGTGAGTTTTGACGATAAGCGCAAGGTGGTTGATATTCTC
Organism: Hungatella sp. SL.1.14; assembly: GCF_024460495.1. NCBI lineage: Bacteria > Bacillati > Bacillota > Clostridia > Lachnospirales > Lachnospiraceae > Hungatella > Hungatella sp. SL.1.14. The sequence continues at coordinate 91,600 of NZ_JANFYJ010000013.1, forward strand.
ATATCCCACATTGATGCAACCAGTGAGAGCGTTACAATCCACTGGAAAATCTAAAGCCTGTTTCACTTGGCATTATGCCTTTGTAAAAAATAGTTTTTCATAATTGGTATTAACCTCGAACCATGGCGAACCATCAGTAAAGCCTGCATTCCGGGTTGTATCCCACTGCATTGGGGATCTGGCATTATCACGGCTTCTCGCATGAATACAATTCATAATCTTTTCTTCCGAATATCCCATATAATTCTTATAGCGTTCATAGGCTGCCTTCGATTCAATATCATGATACTCGTTAATTGTCTTCAGCCTGATATTCGTCATCCCGATTTCTTCGCCCTGGTAGATATATGGTGTCCCTTTCATCATATGAAGGCAGACTGCAAGCATTTTAGCAGATTTTTCCCAAAATAAACCATCATCTCCAAATCGAGAAACAACCCGCGGCTGATCATGATTATTCCAGTATAAGCTATTCCACCCCTCATGCTCCAGTCCTTTTTGCCATTTGGACATAATCTGTTTTAGATCTTTCAGTTTAAATCTTTGCTCTGTCCACTTTTCCTTTCCTATATTTTCCACATCCATATGTTCAAATGTGAACATCATATTTAGCTCTTTGGAATTCTCAGAAGTTATTTTGCGAGCCTCATCCAGTCCCAGACCTAATCCCTCTCCTACTGTCATGATATTATAATTGGAGAGTACCTTTTTATACATTTCTTTCAGGTAAGTATGCATTTGTGGACCGCAAATTACATAAGGCGCTTTTTCTGTATAAGGTGTCCCCTCTATCACTTCGCCTTCCGGAAACCCATCCGCTTTGGATATCAGGTTAATCACGTCCATCCGAAAACCGTCAATCCCTTTATCCAGCCACCATGACATCATTTTATAAATATCTTCACGCAGTTCAGGATTTCTCCAGTTTAAATCAGGCTGCTTCCTGGAAAATAAATGCAGGTAATACATTTCTCTTACTTCATCGTATTCCCAGGCTGATCCACCAAAATAAGATTCCCAGTTATTTGGCTTTTCTTTTGCCCAGATATAATAATCCTGATATTTGCTTTTCTCCTTTTCCCGACTACGCTGAAACCAAATATGTTCATCTGAAGTATGATTGACCACAAGATCCATTATGATCTTAATATTTCTTTTATGAGCCTGTTTAAGAAGTTCGTCAAAATCCTTCATCGTACCGAATTCCGGCATGATTGCTTGATAATCACTGATATCGTATCCATTGTCGTCATTTGGCGATTGATAAATTGGAGACAACCATAAAACATCAACGCCTAAATTCTTTATATAATCTATTTTTTCTATTATTCCCCTTATGTCGCCTATTCCGTCCCCGTTACTGTCTTTAAAGCTTCTGGGATAAATTTGATAGACAACACTTCTTTTCCACCACTGTCCGTTCATATATCCAGCCTTTCCCTGATCCTGCATACTTCTCTAATTTTGTCCTTACTTAATCTGTATATCATTTAAATAAACAAATGCCTGATTTAAATAAAAACCGCATTTTCCACCTTGATATCCGGGAATTCTTAATTTGATTTTTTTACAGTCATCCAACGAAACTTCCAGATATCGATCCATTACCTGTACCTCTAAAACATATCTTCGCCACTGATTGATTGAAAGGCTGACAAAACTAAGTGTTTCTTCCCCATATTTGACTTCCAGCCCTTCTTTTTCACGGTTCAGCAGAATGGTATACCCTTTTTCCAATTGGCTGTCCCAACCAAGCAGAAAACCGGCGTCTCTATTTTCCTCATATGGAGCAAAAATAATTCCTGCCTTTAGAGTAATGTCAAAATACGTTTTTTCAGTCAGCAGGCAGCCGTTTCCATGGCAATTTCCCTCCAATCCAAATACCGTTTCTCCCCAATTTCCGTTAACTATTTCTCTGAAATCATCATCTGCGCTCTTCATGCCTTCCTTCCATATGGAATTCAATTCATATATTTCTGTGTTTCTCAGAATACTGTCATTGCCAGAAGCCTCAATCCAATATGAAAAATCATTCATAAAAAACAGATTTGTCATTACTGCCATTCCATCATTAGCAAAGACCTCAATCTGTGAGTGATCAACCAGTATCTGCAGCTTTACCTGATCGAGCTCCGGCTGAAGAGAAACCTGATATTTTTCCAAAAAGTGTTCACAGGGAGCGTTCCCTGCCCCTCTTCTGTCTAAGTACAGCTCCTTCTTGCCAAAATCGTATCCTATTTTCACAGTCTCTTCCCGGTTATTTCTTATACATATTTCTCCATTTCCTTTTGAATCTTCTGATTGAAAACTGGTCACAATTTCACATAGTCCTGACTGAATATTTTTTAATATGGCTGTGTTCCCTGACAACACGAATTTATTTATTTGAGACACATTCTTTCGAATTTGCTTTAATTCTTCTACAGGTTTTTGAATTAAAAAAATTTCACTTTCCTCTTCTTTTAAAGTTAATTCTCTTACACAGCTAAATTGTCCTTTAAATGGATAAGAAGGCAGCTTATCCCTGTATTCCCAGTTATCCGCCCAGCCTATCATATACCTTTTTTTATTCGGAACATCATTCCAGGTAACTCCTGCATAAAAATCTTTCCCATAATCCAGCCACAAGGTTTTATGAGCAACGTTCCTATTGGTGAATGTCTTACCATTAAATTCACCGATAAAATACTGCATTCCGGTGCCTCCTGCAGGCGCACCCCGATTGACACTCACGCTTAAAACCCATTTTGATTTCCCGGCTGTCCCCTCCAATGGAAGTTCGAATAAATCCGGACACTCCCATACCCCCTCATGACTTCCTTCTTCCTCTCCAAAGGATCCCACATAAAACCATTTGGTCAGATCAAACGATTTGAAGAATTCCACATGATTTCCACAGGCAAGTACCATAATCCAGCACAATTCTCTGTCATACCATAATACTTTAGGATCTCTGAAATCTTTTTTCTCTCCGCCAGTTACCACCGGATTATAGTTATATTTTTTCCACGTTCTCCCCCTGTCACGGCTAAAAGCCATTCCCTGGCTCTGACAGGAATCGATATGCTCATTATAAGTATAAAATGCAGCCATAACAGCTTCACGCCCTATTTTCAGTCCACTTGTATTATTCCAGTCTATCACTACACTGCCTGACCAGATCTGACCGATCGTATCTGGAAATAATGCTGGTTCCAGATGTGTCCAATGGCACAGATCACCGCTTACAGCATGCCCCCAATGAATATGGTTATTGATATTATACTGGTGAAACAGGTGATATTCCCCTTCATAACAGACAAGTCCATTGGGATCATTAATAATATTTGTCTCTGCAGTATAGTGGAACTGCGGACGATATTTTTCTTTAAAATAAGGTTCTTTTTTTCTCATACTTGTCACCCCTTGACTGCTCCTGCAGATAACCCTTTCACAAACTCTTTCTGGAACACTAAAAATACCGCAACCATTGGCAAAAGACCTATCATAGCTCCTGCCGCCAGCAAATTATAGTCCGCGCCATAAGTTTGAAAAAAGCCGGATATGGCGAGAGGTATTGTATGGTAATTCTGGTTTTGTAAAAAGAATACCGACTGCGCATAATTATTCCATATTCCCACGCCCTGCATAATTACCACTGTTGCTGTCACCGGTTTTAGCAGCGGAAAGGTTATTTTCCAGAATGCAGTAAAATAGGTACAACCGTCAATAACCGCTGCTTCCTCCAAGGATTTGCTGCTTGAATGAATAAAGCTTTCATACAAAAAAGTGGATATCGGAAGGCTCATACAGGCAAGCAGAAAAATCATAGCCCAATGAGTATTGATTCCGTTGATTTTCCGCATGATAATGTACAATGGGACCGTATTAATAATTCCGGGTACCAGCATACTCAATAGCATAGCATTAAATATAAAACGATTTATACGACCACCGATTCTTGCAGCCGCATATCCTGCGCTGGCAGAGCAGAAAACCAGCAGCACAATCGCTCCTCCGGTATTAATAATCGAATTTTTCATAGCATTTCCCATATTTGATTTCGTCCATGCATCTGCGAAATTACGAACATTCATTTCTATCGGAAACCATTCCTTTGCCAGTTGATGCCCCGGCGTACTCAAAGCCAGATAAAACATTACGTAGAAAGGCAGCAAAAACAGGAGGATGATAGCAATGATCAGAATTCCTCTGCCTAATTTTCTCTTTTTTTTCACATTTCCACCTCTTTCCTGTTGCTCCATCTCATTACAAAGCCGATCGGTATTACAACCATGATAAACATAATAATTGCTACCGCAGTCGCATATCCTGCAAATCCATTAAACGACATCCTGTAAATATAGATACTCAGCGATTCAGTCGCATACCCGGGACCTCCCATGGTTAAGGACATAATAATATCGAAAACAGCCATAGAACCGATAATATTCGTTAATATATTGACTTTTGCTGACGGAAGCAGCAGCGGCCACGTCAAATATGTAAAAGTTTGAACAGCATTCGCCCCATCAATTTTTGCAGACTCATACAATTCTTCCGGCACATTTTGCAGACCAGCCAGATAAATCATCATAGGGCCTCCCACAAACTGCCATAAGTTTACCGCAATGATCAGCCATAATGCCTTATCCATATTGCCCAGATAATCGCGATACAGATATCCCATATTGAGGGCACGAAGAGTCTTATCCAGCACACCAGTCTGAGGAGACAGGATAAGAGTCCACAAGTATCCCATAATTAACGGACTGATAATAGTCGGGAGGTATACCACAGTTCGTGCCAGAATTCTTCCCTTTATTTTGGAATCGAACAGCAATGCCAGCATCAGTCCGAAAATGTTTAGCAAAAATGGACTGATAAGTCCAAAAATCATCGTAACTTTAATAGCATTTATTGCTCTGTCGTCGTGAAAAAAGCGGATAAAATTCGACAGTCCAACAAAATTTTTTTCTTCCGAAAATCCATTCCAATCAGTCAGACTTACTCCTATTCCCTGAATCAAAGGTAATAGAAAAAATGCTGCAAAGAGAACAGCTGCCGGCAGTATCATATATTTATGTAGATTAGACATTATCTTATTTCTTATTTGACTCATTTATACCCTCCTTTAAATAATGCGGAATGCATCGCATTCCGCAAGTATTTTATTGAGCCTCATATGATTTTTTCCAGTTTGCCTCATATGCTTCTACAAATTCTTCAGGAGTATATTTACCGGCAAACAGTTCCTGTACCATAATACCGATCGCATCGCCGCCAAAGCCTACAGGCTCATACACACTTCCAAGTGCTGCTGCATCCTTAAGTTCTTCCTCTATACCATTGTAGATTGGTGATAAAACCGCCTTTACATCTGTAAATACGGAGGGAGCCATTCTGGTTTCCGCATAGGATTTCTGATTTTCCGCCTGGAAAAGCCAGTCCAGAAATTCTTTCGCTTCTTTTTGGTTTTTAGAGTCAGAAGCAATATAATAAGTGCTGTCAGGAGCCGACACATATGCCGGTTTTACATCATCTTCCATTGCCGGAAATGCCATAAATCCTAATTTGTCTGCCATTTCCGGATTATTCTTCTCAATATTACTTAATGAAAACAATCCCTGGAAAATCATAGCGGCCTCACCATTAGCCATCGCGTTTACCTGGTCATCATAAGTTGCAGTCAGAACGTTTGAATTAATCAGTTCTTCTTTTTGAAGCGTCATAAGTCCTTCCACATATTTCTCATACGGTCCATCCGGTTCTGCCATTTTCATTTTTTCAATCTCACCCTGGCCTGCGATTCTATTGTACTCTATAATTCCTAACTTCTGCCGTTCGACAGCTCCCGGAATATCAGCAAACAGCATCCCCGTGGTCCATGCTTCTTTTCCAGCGAAATATAACGGAACAATCTCCTCTTTTTTCTCTTTAATCGCCCGCAGTACATTTTCAAATTCACTCCAGGTTCCAGGAGATGTGAGTCCTAATTCGTTAAAAATGTCCTTATTATAAATAATTCCTGTAAAAACCGTATTAGTAGGAACGAAATAATTTTTTCCGCTGATTGTATCCTTCGCTATTTCTTTAATAGATGGATCAATCCTGTCCCACCAGTCCGAATCAGATAAATCCAGGAATTTTCCTGCATCAATCATCTGCTGATTGGCCATTGTTGTTATATCTGGTATATCCCCTGCTGCAAACTTTGTCTGCAGTGCTGATGTCCCTTCTTTTAAAAATTCATGTTCCACAACAATCGAATCGCTTTGTTGATTAAATTGTTCAATCGCATCGTTATACCAGTCCACCATCTCCACATTTCCATTAAAAAATTTGACAGTTACCTTCGTCCCTCCTGATTTTTCCGTTTCTTCGCTCTTTTTTGCCTCCCCGCTGCAGGCGGTCAGGCCAACCGTCATAATTCCTGCTGCAAGCATAATCAGCCATCTTCTACATTTTTTCATGCTAAGCCTCCGTTACTTTTTATTTGATATCTCTATTCTAACTTACATGTCTCTCAATATAAATCCCTGCTTTTTCCAATCATGGTACTAATTTTTATCATTATCCTATCTAATCAATTTTCCTGTGCTATAATAATTTTATAAATGATGAAAGGGGACATTATGATGAAACTAAGACCGCTGTCTGATAAACCATATAAAGGGAACAGTATTGCTTTTACACTATCCGTTGTTGTAAGCATTCTGATCCTGATTTCCGTATTCCTGACTTCTATCGTATCCTATCATCGGTATACCAGAAATTTTCAGGAACAGTTTTCCCAAAAGACCAGTCAGACATTAGAACAGCTGTCACTCAATATTGATACTTATTTAGAAGAATTGTTTCACTTTTCACTGTTCCCTTACTATAACGATGATATTATGACTGCAATAGAATCAAAATATGACAATGAACTGGATTCTTTAAAGCAGCGAAGGGAAATAGAAAGTTTTTTAAATCAGATAATGGTTATGCCGAGAAAAGATATCACAAATGTCTTTATTCTTACTGACGAAATCTATTATAGCGGCAGAATGCCTAAAAGTATTAACTACTCAGAAGATTTTACTCAATACAGCTGGTATCAGAAGTGCATGAACACTCAGGATGTAATCTTCATACCAACTCAGCTTGAACAGCTGGTCAGCTATCCTAAACAACGCGTCTTTTCCATTGCCAAACAGCTTCGAAGCATAAAAAATATCGATCGGATCATCGGTGTAATAAAGGTCGACGCCAGCTATGAAGGGATTGAAACTATAGTAAAAAAAATATCAATGGGAAAGGATGGCGGAATTTTCATCATTGATAAACATAAAAATATCATTTACAGTAATATTTCAAAAGAAAAATCAGATTTTATTGCCAATTCCCTGCTCCAGACACCATCATCGTTTGTCCAGTCCATAGACCGCAAAGAATACTTAATAAATACGGCAGTCATTGAAAGTGCCGATTGGACTGTTGTTGGCCTCAGTTCTCTCGATGAGCTTAATCTGGAAGCAAGAAATACCCTGAATTTTTCCCTTGTTCTGGCAACACTTTGCTCTCTGGGTGCAATCGTCATTATGCTCTTTTTTACTAAACGCTTCCTAAATCCACTTATGGAGATCGTCACTCTAATGAAACAAGTACGCGAAGGAGATTTTGGCGTTGTATTTCAGGGGAAAACCCAGGGCGAGATAGGATATTTAGCCTCCTCCTTTAATTCCATGGTCAGCACAATCAACGATAACATAAACAAGAATACACAACTGATCAAAAAAATCTATGAAACAGAAATGCTTAACAAAGAAGCCCGGATCAATGCATTACAAAGTCAAATAAAACCGCATTTTCTTTATAATACATTGAATATGATCAGCATCGAAGTACAGCTCGGAAAATATGACAATGCTGTTGACAATATTGATAAACTGCATTATCTCCTGCGGAGTATGGCAAAATGGAAAAAAGATGTATCTCTCGAAGAAGAATTTAAAATTCTGGAATCCTATCTTGGGATACAAATGTGTCGTTTTGAAAATCGTCTCGAATTCTTTCTGGATTTGCCAGACTTTTTAAAAGACGATCGGATTATTCCATTCATCCTGCAGCCACTGGTAGAGAATTCTGTTGTTCATGGTTGTGAAACATTAACCAGAAAAACAACAATTACTGTAAAGGCCTGTTCAGATAAATCCTCTTTATATATCTCTGTCAGCGATAATGGCTGCGGAATCCCTGCCGAGCGTTTATCTGTACTCCAGGACCAGTTGTCGGACTGTTCGGCCAGTCTTGATCATCAGCCGGATTTTGCAAAAGATGGAGAACATATAGGGTTAAATAATGTAAACAGACGAATCAAACTTACTTACGGCTCAATGTACGGCGTCACATTAAACAGTGAATATCAAAAAGGGACTCAAATACTTGTTAAACTGCCCCTGATAGAGAAAGGATCATAATATGTACAGTATTTTATTAGTTGATGATGAGTTACTTACATTACAGTATCTGGAATTAATGATTCCACAAATTGATCAATCCTGGAGCATTGCCGGAACCTGTTCCAATGGAGCTGAGGCCTGCACGTGGCTGACAAAAAACCGTGCTGATTTAATCATAACAGATATTAAAATGCCGGAGATGAATGGCCTTGATTTCTGCACCTGCGTCAGGCAGCTTTATCCTGAACAGAAAATTATCATTCTGTCTGGCTATGATGACTTTCAATATGCCAGACACGCTATCCGTTATGGGATAAAAGAGTATATTTTAAAACCAATTTCAAAGACAGAACTTAAATCAGTGCTCCAACGAATGAAAGAACTCATAATAAAAGATGAAGAGCAGGCCGCCAATTACCACAGCCTTCTTGAACTTTCCAGTGAAGGAAAAATTCAAATAATTGCAAAATTTATAAAAGCAGTAATTTCAGAATCTAATGTTGAGGTTAAATCCCTGTACCCATGCCTTTGCCGCATGAAAATCAGTCTTTTAGACGGTCCCGGTATTTTACTGCTGCTTAGTCCTGATGACAATATATTGCTGGAACACGGAATTCCCGTTTACGATTTACCGTTGTTTAAATATATTGTCAATCAGGTTGCCCATGATATCTGCAAAAAACATGCGAATATGTGGACATGCCTGGATTCTGAAGAAAACACGGTTATCCTGATCTCCGAAGAGGAAGAAAATATCTTTCTGACTGTGCAGACAGTATATTCGCAGATTAAGGATTTGGTCATCCGGCACTCGTGCATCAGTTTAAGCGGCGGTGTCAGCAGCGTTTTCTCAAATGTTTTACAGATGAATCATGCCTACAAAGAAGCCTCTTCCGCTCTTAACCAACGCTTATTTAAAACGTATGGCTGTATTCATTCTTTTACAGATATGAATTCTATTGAAGTGGAACATCAGCGGTTATTATGTCAGTACAGTACCTCACTGAGCACATATTTGGTCGAAAAAGATCTTATTAATATGAAATCCATGATAACTTCTTTTGTAAATTTAATTCCTCAATATACGCCACATACAACGCTCAGTTTTGGAGTATTTTTAATTAAATCTACAACAGGGGGAAATTTCTTCTGGAAACCTGAGGATATTGAAAATGCCTGTGTAAAACTTTTGCAGACTACTGCAGATAATAAAGCCGATGTCATATCGTTATATCATTCTATTGCGCTTTCTTTATCTGCTTCTACTGCCCCTGACACAGAAGATGCAGAGAAAGAGCGCAGTGAAAATGCAATTGTCTCCACGGCCAAAGACTATATTGACAAAAATTACTCTAAGCCAATTACACTTGCGCTTCTGGGTGAAGTGACCGAGGTGTCTCCCAATTATCTGAGTACAATTTTTCATAAAGTGCAGAAAGAATCATATATTAAGTATCTGACCAGAGTCAGAATGGAACATGCAATCTTATTGATGAAAAACTATCCAGAATTAAAAATCTATGAAATTGTCGAAAAGGTTGGATATATCAGCGTGAAGAATTTTTCCTATGTCTTCAAACAAATATATGGAATCTCACCAGGGAGATTTCAGCAGTCATTATGATGGCAGCAGCGTCACAGCCAGCGATAAGCATGACTGCCTTATCTCTAATTCTGATGGGAAAACCTGCAATTCTATGAAAATAAGAAAGACGCCAAAATATATTCCAATTTTGACGTCTTTCTCTCTGAATAATAAGGCCAAAGCCTGACACCATTTCCGGATTTCTCCTGATTGTCTTTCCATTTGCCTGGGTGATTGAATCACAATCATACTGCAGACAATCAACAACAGTATTATGATATAAAACCAACCTGTTTACTGATCAGCTCTATCTGTTCATCTTTTTTCTTATTATACTCCACCTTCTTCTCCTCGAAGTAATTTCTCCCCTCACTGTCAATAGATACAATAAGCGGCCCAAACTCTTTTACACGGCAGTTCCACAGTGTCTCCGGCATTCCAAGATCCAGCCACTCTGCACGCTCGATTTCTTCCACTTCCACCGCGGCTACTACGGCATTTCCTGCCGGAAATACGCAGTGGATTGCCCCGAAATCTTTACATGCTCTGGCGGTTTCTTCCTTCATTCCGCCTTTTCCGACAATAACACGGACTCCTGTTGTTTTTACAAATTCATACTCGAACTTCTCCATTCGCATAGAAGTAGTCGGCCCAACGGATACCATTTCATACGTTCCATCGTCATGAGGACGAATAATCGGACCGGCATGAAGAATTGCTTCATTTCTCACATCAACCGGAATCTGTCTTCCTTCTTCCACGACTCTTCTGTGAGCCACATCTCTGCAAGTTGTAATATGTCCGTTTAAGTAGATGATATCTCCAATATGGATATCTTTTAAGTCCTCTGCTGATACAGGTGTTGTTAAGATTTTCTTTCCATCCATTATTTCAACCATGGTAATCTCCTTTATTGATTCGATTCTTCCCACCCTGGGAATGCATTTTACGGCTGCTTGATTTTACGCTTCTTGATTTTACGCTTCTTGATATTCGAATCCGGTATGGGTTGTCACCTTAAAATTAAGGTCTTTATCAAATACAATATGGCCTCTTCTATGGCTCCAGCATCCTACATTTACTGCAACACCAATCGCAGACGGATGGCGGGCAGTATTTTCAATGTTTACACCCATAACGGAATAGCTTCCGCCCATTCCCTGCGGACCAATACCAATCGCATTGATTCCATCCTCCAGTAACTGTTCCATCCTGGCAGCACGCTCATTCTCATTGTGTGATCCAACCGGTCTCATAAGAGCCTTCTTAGAAAGCATTGCTGCTGTTTCTACACTGGTCGCCACGCCAACGCCGACAAGAAGCGGCGGGCAGGCATTTAATCCATAGCTTGTCATTCGATCCAGTACGAACTTCGTTATACCTTCATATCCTTCGCCCGGCATAAGAACTGTTGCACTGCCCGGAAGTGTGCAGCCGCCGCCTGCCATATAGGTGTAAATCTCACATTCATCAGAATTTGGAACGATATCCCACCATACAGTAGGTGTTCCTTTCCCAACGTTCTTACCTGTATTATACTCATCAAACGTTTCAACCGAATTGTGGCGAAGTGGGGCTTCAAAAGTAGCCTGGACAACTGCATCTTTCAACAAAACTTCCAGCTCATTGATCAGCGGAAAATTCGTACCGCATTTTACCCAAAACTGTAATACTCCTGTATCCTGACAGGATGGGCGGTTTAATTTCACTGCAAGATCCTGGTTGCGGAACATGGTCTCATAAATTGTCTTTGCCATTGGATCATCTTCCTTATCACGAAGTTCCTTAAGCTTGTCTACCACATCATCCGGCAGTTTCCTGGCTGTAAACCCAACAAACTGTGCCATAATATCCTGTACTCTTTTCACCTGTACTTCCTGTGTCATAGTTTAATCCTCCTGATATGTAATTCATTGTTTTTCTATTTCCTGATACCCATACTTCTTCCTGATTCCTATACTTCCTTATGGAAAGAACGGGAATGCGATTGGTAAAATAATCATGCTTACGATCGTTGCAATGATAACAAGTGGAATTCCTGCTTTCACATAATCTTTAAACTTGTATCCGCCAGCTCCCACAACCATCGTGTTCGCAGGCATTCCAATTGGTGTACAGTAAGCGCACGATCCGCCAATCACGCATGCCATAAGCACGGCTCTTGGATCAGCCCCCATTCCCTGTGCAATCGCCAGACAAATCGGCGCCATTAAGGCTGTAGTGGCTGTATTTGACATAAAATTTGTCATCACACAGCAGAGAATGAATACTACAAAAGTGAGTATAAACGGAGATGGATTGGATCCTAGCGCTCCAATCACAACATTTGCAATCATTTCGCCGGCTCCCGAGGAATCCAGGGCTGCTGCGAGAGAAAGCGTTCCGCCAAACAGGAATATTGTCTTCAAATCAATGGATTTGAGCGCCTGTTTCTCTGTAATTACTCCTGTTAAAATCAGAAGCAGGGCTCCGATACTTCCAGATATGTAAAGCTTAATTCCTATCTGCTTTTCAAAAATCATTGCAAGCAGTGTTCCCACTAAAATTACAAGTGACAATATCTTTTTCCACTTCGGTACACCTGAGAAATCTTTTGTTGTATCGAATGCAGTTCCGTCATCTTCTACATCGTGATTTGGTAATAACTTAAATCCAATGGTTGCATAGAAAATGATTCCGGCTGCAAGTATTGGAAAACCAACAATCGCATATTCAAAGAAACCAAATTTAAGTCCTAACGGTTCGAGTGTTGACTGTGCAATCATGTTTCCCGGTGCGCCAATGAGTGATAAATTTCCTCCCATGGCTGCCGCAAAGACAAGCGGCATCAGAAGTCTCGATCTCTTAAATCCCGATTTCGCCGCAATTCCGATAACAACCGGAATCAAAACCGCAGCCGTACCAGTATTGGAAAGTACACCGCTCATCAGACCTACAATCATCATGATTGCTACGATCAGACTTCGTTCTGTTTTTGCAAATTTTGTTACAATTCCTCCAATTTCGTTTGCCATCCCTGTTTCAAAGAAAGCACCTCCGACAACAAACATCGCTACAAATAGAATTACGTTCGAATCAATAAATCCGGCAAATGCAGTCTTCGGCTCCAAAACTCCGGTCACAATCAACCCTATGCAGGCAATCATAGATGTGAGTCCCAGCGGAATCTTCTCTGTCACAAACATGATGATAGCAAATGCGAGAAATAGTAAAGTGATTATCGCTGCTGTATTCATATGTTTCCCCTTTGATCATATATTTTTTTAGTTACGTTTTGTACAATCCCGGCCGTTTTGTACCTTGTGACTTTACTATACCTCATAACTTGACTTTTGTAAAATTTATATAATCTATGTTTAGTATTGGTTTTTTTAATACTATTATTTCATTCTTCCGCCAAACATGTTATACTGTTTCTGTATACTCATAATTGCTATTTTGATATGAAAAACAGGGAGTTTCCTATGACACTAAATCAATTAGAATATTTTTGCACCGTATGCCGGTATCACAGCATTACCCGGGCTGCAGAGGAACTATTTGTTTCCCAGCCAACCATTTCCCTTGCCTTAAAGGAGCTGGAAAAAGAATTTCAGCTTCAACTGTTTAACCACACACGAAACAAAATCAGTCTGACAAGCGACGGCGAACAGTTCTATCTGCGCGCACAGGATTTGTTAACTCAGACCCAATCCCTTTATACAGACTTTTCACTGCTTGGTCAGACAGTCCGGCCAATAAAAATCGGAATTCCGCCAATGATCAGCACTGTTTTCTTTCCCCGTATGATTGACAGTTTTCACGAAATCAGTGACACTCCCATCCAATTGTACGAATTTGGATCGGTTCGTGCCTGCAGCATGGTAAAATCCGGAGAACTTGACCTTGCAATCGTAAATCTTGACTTCTACGATAAAGACAACTTCAATTATCACGTACTCATGGAGGACAAAACCATCTATTGTGTCTCACGATCTCACCCGTACGCCAAAGAAACTGCTGTGACAATTGATATGTTAAAAGATGAAGCTGTCATCTTCTTAAATACGGACTCTGTCCAAAATCAGACCATCAACCTCCGATATCGCAAGGAAGGCTTAACCCCCAACGTAATCCTTTACTCCAGCCAGCTTTATACTACGTTAAACTTCATACGGGGCGGAAATTGCGGTGCCTTCCTTTACTCCACTCTGGCTGCCAATCCAAGAGATTTTGTACAGATACCCATTTATCCGGAAATAACAACTCAATTTGGCGCTGTCTGGAAAAAGGATTCTCTTCTAGGAACTACACAGGAGTTTATTGACTTTGTGAAGCAGTACGATATTACATCATATGTGTGATGATCTTATTTTTCAATCATCGAAAATGTTATCCTATAACTAGGATTGTACTATTTCATCACATAAGAACATTCAAAGAAAGCATGGCAGACTGTCTGTGTTACAGCCTGCCATGCTTTAAACTCATCCTGCCAATTTCAGGATTATCGGCTAACAAATATTATCTCACAATCCCACATAAAGCGGGAGACTAACTTTAGGCAAGATCCGAACTAGAAGAAACCACAGTATCCAGACTTACCATGGTCATGGAACGTATTGTAAGTTATGCTGCGGCACACGTATAGCATAGTATCCTCACATGTATCTTATTTTACGCTTTAGGAAATAATATTTCCAGACGGAACCAGTTGTCCGTAACCTCCACATTCATATATCCTTCATATTTTTCTACCGCATAACAAATGCTTTTCAAACCATATCCGTGATATCGCTTGTCTGCCTTTGTTGTCGACGGAAAATGCCCATCAAATTCCAGTTCTCCCTCAAAATAATTTTCAATTACTACACATATAAAATTATTCTTCTGTGATACCGTCACATGAATCAACCGCTTTTCTGCAGTGGTAACCTGTGCTTCATATTCAATAGCATTATCCAAGGCATTACCAAATATTGTACAAATATCCATAACATGAATTTGATTCAAGAGCGTTCCATCAGCAACAGTAATAAGAGAAATTCCCATATTTATACATTTTTCACTTTTGTTCGTAAGAATTGTATCCAATACAGAATTTCCTGTTTTATTTTCCGCTTCATATTTCTTGATTCCCTGTTCAATTTCATCTAAATATTCACCACGTTTTTCACCGTTTGATTCTTCCCTTAATATTTGAAGATGGTGCTTTAAATCATGGTACTTCAAATCAATTAATCTTCTGCTCTCCTGTGACATTCGATATTGGTTATACTGATTCTGCAAAATATTGTTAAGAGCAGTTACCTCCTGCCTTCTATCTGCATCCAGCTTCTGCATTTGAAGTGCTTCTAAAAGCAGCACGCCTACCATGCTGAACAAAGTTCGGATATTGAATATCTCCATAGTTCCTGTTCCTGTAAAGGGGTTGTTAAAGGACACGTAACTCATATTGCTTAGCATAAAAATTAGAAGTGTAATTCCCCATTCAAGCGCAAGCTGTTTTTTTGTAATCGAAAGCCACCTTTTCTCTGTATAACCCGGCATTATTTTTCGTTCTAAAGCAGTTATAAGAAGATATCCAAATAGATAAAAAAACACGCAAAAAAAGAAACTGAATATTTTTTCGCCAATATTATCAATAAAGTAATAATAATAAATTTGCCATTCGATTGCCGCCAGAAACTCCGCTTTCAAAAATCCTCTGGCACTTAAATATGCCGATGCTTTGATATCAATACCAAGGCAACTTCTGTTCAGAAAAATCATAGTAAAAATTGCCGCAAACATACCAAATAGCCACAGCACATTTGAGACCATTCCGCATAGCATCTGAATGACATATAATACTGGCAGCGCTGCTGCCAATTTGCATACAATCTTACTTATCTCGTTTTTGTTAATCAGATTTCTGTATGCAATTAATATGGTTACACAGCTGAGCCACTCAGCGAGTGCAGTATAAGTCTTGGGTATATCCTGCATTTTCTCCTGTGCCTCCTGAATACATTATTTGGTCATAAAACTGACAAGTGCTTTCATAAACTCCACTTTTTTCCCCCGGCTTATTAACAACTGTGCATCGCCAATCTGTACATGTCCATTTTTTGTTCCCTGTACCTGACTTAAGTTTACCAGATTTCCACTGTTACACCGACAAAAGCCTTCCGGTCTTAATTTCTCTTCCACTTCCTTCATACTATAGACGGTTGTACCATAGTCTCCTTCTACTGTATGAAATGTCAACCTGTGTCCTTGACTTTCTATCCAAAGAATATGGCTGGAACAGATTTTTAAAACTCCGTCACGAAACTTCACAGTAATAAATACTTCTTTGTTTTTTTGCAGAGATCGAATTGCTTTTTTTAATGTTTCTGAAAAAGGGATGTATGAAATCGGCTTTAAAATGTAATCCAGCGCATCTACGCCATAACCTTTTATGGCATATTGGACCATGTTCGTAACAAAGACAATAATAACTCGCTCATCCATCTTTCGTATTGTTTCTGCCGCCGCTATTCCATCCATCATTTTCATCTCAATATCCATGAAAATAATGTCCAGATCCAAGGGATAATTGTCTGCTATTTCATACCCATCCCGGTATCTTAAAATTTGAAAATGTTCCTGGTATTCTCTTTTATACTGCTGAATGAACAGCGTTATTCTGTCTGCCCAAATATCTTCATCTTCTACTATTGCTATGTGAATCATATACGTCCTCCGAATTTGTATCTAATTGTAACATGATCATATTAAAAAAACAACCGAGGAACAAGACACCAGAAAAAACCACCACACTTTTTTCTAGTGTGGCAGTCCTTTCTACAATATAACATTATTTCTCTACAGTGGAAATCTCAATACATTCCTTTCTGCGAATATACCGTCTAATTACAATCACTTCCCAAATTACAAGCAATAATATAATAATCGTGTCTGCTGCCCATAAAATATTTACCCACATTGGGCTTCCGGTTGCAACATCCATTGCATTTGAATTTGCCAGCGCATACAAGTAATTATGTGCGGCATTTCTGAGTGCAATCACCGTGCCGGCTGATTCATCATCCCAATATCCTTTCTCTATAGATGCAGACAACATCTTATCAGTACCTGCACGAACGGACTCATTTGGATTCTGATAGTACTTACTTACTGTATCAAGTGCATCCGTCATCACACAGCCTACAAATCCCCATTCATCTCTAAGGACATTATTCATTAATTCTATACTTGCACCAACCCATTCACTTCCGATACCATTTTTAGAATTCATAACACCATTTGACTTTCCTTCTTTCACTGCTATTTCAAATGGCTTTAAATAAATTTCTCTGATTGCCTGTTCGGTCGACCATGTACAGATACCTTTTGCCCGATCTGTTTCAGAATCATTTAATGCAAAATGCTTAATATAGGTAATAACTCCATGTTTTCTGGCTGCGGCAACTTCATTTGCTGCCATCTTGCCGGAAAGCAGGCTATCCTCAGAGTAGTACTCAAAGTTTCTTCCAGAGAATGCGCTTCTGTGTATATTCAAACCCGGGCCATACCAGCCTGTCATACCATAGTCCGTCAGTTCCTGACCAATCCGATCTCCCATATCCCTTGCAAGATCTACATTCCATGTTGCAGCAAGTAATAATGGTGCGGTAAAACCTGTTCCCATTTTTCCGGTAAAGAAACTGTGTATACCAGAAGGTCCATCCGTATCCACTATATAGGGAAGATTAATGCTTTCTGTTATAACTGCATGGTAAGTTCCATCCGCGACCAGACTCTTTAGTTCCTCCACAGTCAATTGATCTAATAAGTCATCCCATTTTTCATTGTTATAAGCAAGACCTTCCATATCCTGTATGGTCAACCCATTATCTGCACCTGTTGTCGGCATTTCTGCATTTGGATCATCATATTCCGAAGCATCAAATGTTATAATAGAAGCATAATTTTCTTTTATTTCGTCTGTCATTGCAAAAACTGCTGGTCCTGCAACAGCTTCCTCATAATTTTCGAATCGATTCGCTCTGCTCATATAGGTAACATTGCCTTTTGATTCCGGGAACTGGTTTGTAGCTGCTACACTATCATTTGAACGGCTCCCTCCATTTTCCTCATCGTAAATAATATCTTCTGGTACATTTGTCTTATATGTGTCTAACACCGTATGTGAATTACTGCACAGGTTAATGTCATAATCC
This sequence comes from Hungatella sp. SL.1.14, assembly GCF_024460495.1. Taxonomy (NCBI): domain Bacteria; kingdom Bacillati; phylum Bacillota; class Clostridia; order Lachnospirales; family Lachnospiraceae; genus Hungatella; species Hungatella sp. SL.1.14. The sequence goes on from NZ_JANFYJ010000013.1 coordinate 109,794, forward strand.
CCAGCCTCAAGTATATAAGCACCCTTTTCACTTTTAAGACATTCAGAATCATAGGATGCCATATCTTCATAATTAAATTCAATGGTTACAGTCTGAGACGCTCCTGGGTCAATCATATCCGTCTTAGCGAATCCAACTAAGTTTACTGCTGCCTTTTCTATGCCTCCATTCGTATATGGAGGGGTATAAAACAGCTCAGCCACATATTTACCGGCAACTTCTCCGGTGTTTTTTACAAGAACATCTACCGCAATCCTGTTCCCATCATCTTTTACATCATCTATACTGGCTTCAAAGCTGGTGTAACTAAGACCATATCCAAATGGATATTGCACCGTGGAATCATAATCAATGAGCCCTTCTGCAGCAGCCGTCTCATAAAACTTATATCCTACATAAATCCCTTCATTATAATTAACAAAAACCGCTTTATTATCTTCACTGCCTGTTACATCTGCGTAATTCTCATACGTGAAGCTGCCAAAATTATTGATTATCGGCGTGTTTAATAAGTCATAGACAAATGTATCCACCAGATGTCCGGAAGGATTTACTTCACCGTTTAAGATCTTTCCAAGAGCTCTAAATCCAACCTCTCCGGGACTTGGGCACCAAACAGCCGCCTTTATATTATCGTATGTATCAAGCCATCCCAATTCCATTGCTGCCGCAGAATTTACAACCACAATTATATTTTTAAAATTTTTGTTAACTTCATTTAATAATCTAATTTCCCGATTGGTAAGTTCAAGGTAACTTTTTGATGCATCCAGATCATCATCCTGTGTAGAAAAAACAATGGGATTGCCCTGTTCAGCTGTCAAGTAATTGTTTTCCTCGGACAAACTCATTGGAAGGTCTCCGCCTTCTCCACTTGCTCTGCTCACAACTACTATGGCAATATCCGAAAACTGTTTTGCCTCTTCAAAAATGCCTTCTTTCTGATATTCATCCATAGTTGGCTCTGGAACTGTAAAGTCTTCATCTGCAAAGCCTATTGAAGGACGTTCTGATCGATAACCTTTATAAAAATTTTCTATGGATTTGTTTGTTTCAAAACCTGCTTCTTCTAACCCTTGAATCAGGGAAACTCTGTTTTCAGCTGAAGTGGAACCAGAGCCGCTTCCGCCATATACCGGATTGGTTGATGACCATCCAAACACATTCACTTTACTGGACTTTGTCAACGGCAATGCTTTGTCGTCGTTTTTCAGCAGTGTAATTCCTTCTTCTGCAATTTGTTCTGCTGTTTCCACAGAATTCTGCTTATGCTCATCGGAAATTTTGCTGGTACCGGACAACAGATTATTTACAATAGAATACTGCGGTCCCAGACAAATCCATGTTATGCTAATCACCAGTGCCAAAAGCATAGCTACACATCCTTGTACGGATACCAGCTGCCTGCAATTAACCTGTTTTAAAAATTTGCCTGCAATAACACAAACAAGTCCTGCAATCAGAATAACCCCGCCAATCATTAACTGCAGGCTGCAATTTTTTATAGCTGCAATGACATCCACCATCTGAACAGGAACACTGCCATTGAACATCATATCATAGATTCTGTAACCTGCCGCTGCCAAGACAGCCAGAATCACCACCGTAACTGTTATTTTTAACCAATTATTTTTCATTTTTCCCTCCTGCTATTCTATATTTTGCTTCTTTTTCTTTTGATTTTGGCATAATCCAGAACTTCATACTTGGATAGCTTATAAGTACCTGTACCACAATATTTATAATATTAGCCAATATTGGGGCCATCCCTCTCGTCATACCCAAGCCTATTAAAATCTTTTGACTATATGCCGGCAAAGCCGCCGATATAGTTACTATTATTATTACCATGATTACATATTTAGGTAATGCTGTTTCAAATTGCACATCGGATTTGAATACCAGATTCTTCTGTACAAAATAGTTGACAATCTGCGCGGCTATTGTGGCTATAAAAAAACTCAGGAATCCACAAAGCATTAAACTTTCCGGCGTCGTATAATGAAACATCAGAAAAGAAATCGGGGTTTCATTTAATCCTTTAAAGATAAAACTGGTACACAGCCATATGACAATAAAATTAGTTATTGTCGCGCAGTTAGCCAGCAGATTAAACATAATAAATTCTTTCAAATCGGGGTGCCTTTCCATCCATTTCTTCATCTGTTACTTAATCACTCTCCCTTTTCAAATCCAAATGCATAGAAATTAATATACCCAGATCCTCTATATCGAAAATAAACTGCCTTCTTCCCTTTCCCCATTTTTAAATTGGAAGAGAAAGTCATACGTTTATTTTCAGATATACAAATTGAAATTTCGGCACAGTTTGTGATAAAGTCTTTGTTGTCGGCTACCTGTACCGTACCCTTTGCTTTTCCTCCAATATCAATCTGTATTCGATTCGCCTCCCCCATATCAAAATACTTATATCCGGCGACTGCACCATCCCGCATATTTGCAATATATTGATCACCATTACTCTCCCTGTCTTTTCCGCTTTGGGTAAAATATGGATGGTTTTTAAACCGTTTTTTTGGCGCTCTGCAGTCATAACGCCCCGTTCCCTGTGATGACCACAAATTGCAGGCTATCCTGGCATCGTATTTGCCCAGTCCTCTAAGTGGCCCATCGTTAAGCCCACAACTCGTCACCTCTGCCTGACAAAACTTTCCGTCTGCTGTCAACTCTATTTTTTCCGCACATGCCTGCCTTGCATAAGAACTTCGATTAGTCTGCCTATGATAAAAGACGTACCATTTTCCACATACCTCCAGTAATCCTCCATGGGTATTACCTAAGTAGTTAGAGGCATGTTTTTCATCTTCGTTACCAGCCAGTCCCAAATCTCCAATGTCTATCAGTCTTCCTTCAAAAGTGAATGGCCCCATTGGTGAATCAGACAAAGCATAACACAAATCATGATTATGCTCTGAAGAATATACGAAGCAATACTGACTTCCTACCTTGCGTATGGAACTTGCCTCAAAGAACGCATGGTTTTTAAATGCTCCTGCTTTGCCCTTAATTGGGAATAAAAGTATAGGGCCTTCCTTAATGGTCAGCATATCCTGCTTCAGCTGAAGCACCACCCCTCCCTCATTTGTCAGGTTATGTCCTCTGGAGGCCACAAATGGAACCTTCACCGCAAAACCGGAGTAAAGATAAATCTTCCCATTGTCATCTACCAGTATGCCCGGATCAAATGGAAATGGTTCTCCGCTCTTTGTTCCCCATATATGCCCATCCTCGAAATGAACATATCCATAAAACTCATATTGTCCCGCTGGAGTATTGCAAACCGCAACTCCCATCCGTCCCATAAAGTCTAAAGCATAATACAAATAATATCTTCCGTCTGCACCCTTTGCCAGATCCGGTGCATATAATGACCGAAGCCCCAATTTATTACAGGGATCCTGCTTTTTTCTGTAAATTATGCCTTCATATCTCCAATCAGACAAATCATTTATTGGTGCTGACCAGCACACATAATCATTTACACAGAAAATGGGGGCTCCAAAAGAATCATGTGAACCATATACATATATCCTGTCATCAAAGACGTAAGGTTCTCCATCGGGAATATATTCCCAGCTCGGCAGATATGGATTAAAAGCCTGTTGTTTCACTACTATCACCCCTTTTTATCTTGTTTATTCTTAGAGAGATTTTAACATAAGTTTTCATGTTTTTTTATTCATTTCATAAATTGCTTTTTTCATTTCACAAGTTGTCATATATAATACCTCGCTCGGCCTTATCTTCCTTGTAGCGTGCCTGCTGTCGTGCAAGTGTTCTATTGCACACCGCTCTCCAGGATGATATACTGCTAATGGAAAACCATCGTCTTTAACTATTTGCTATCGCCGGGGGAGGAAAACGAATGATTAAAATTGCAGTCGTTGAGGATGACGAAAGCAGTGCTTCTTTATTGCAAAACTATATAGAACGGTACCAGCAGACCCATCAAACAGATTGTCAGCTGGTCTTTTTTAAAAACGGCCTGGAATTCATCAGCGACTATCTGCCTGTTTTCGATGTGATTTTTATGGACATTAAGATGCCGCATCTGGATGGCATGGAAGCGGCAAAAAAGCTGCGAAAGATCGATGAAGATACAGCGCTGGTCTTTATCACCAGCATGGCGCAGTACGCAATTCGCGGATATGAGGTGAATGCCCTCGATTTTATTTTAAAGCCCGTAAAATACTACGATTTTGAGATGAAATTGAACAGGGTGATCCACTATATAGAAAAACATAAGGACACTAAAATAACGATCAACACCGGAGATATGATAAAAAGAGTCTCTGTTCGTGATCTCTATTATATAGAAGTCATCAACCACACTCTGATCTATCATACAGAGAACCATACATACCAGGCATACGGACAATTAAAAAACATAGAAGAAACCCTGGTACCATGCAATTTTGCAAAATGTAACTCCTGTTATCTCGTAAACTTAAGGCATATTACAGAGGTTCACCCTAATTCTATTCTTATCGGTAATGATGAAATTCCAATTAGCCGGCGCAGGAAAAAGGATTTCATGAAAAGCCTGGCTGATTATATGGGAGGTGGTTTCTAATGGGTAACATCAAACAAACCTGGCTGTTTCTCAATTCGTTTCATATACAGATTCTGGCAGCAGAACTGTTATTCTGTCTGAAGCTGAAACGTCAAAAAAACTTTTGGCCGACAATGATTGCCGGGACAGCGCTTTACTGCCTGCTTCCCTATCTATTGCCCGAAAGTTTTTTCTGGTCCGGATTTCGTATCGGCAACTGGTTTACTTTTGGATTCCTTATATTACTGGTACTGTCCCTCGTTCTGGTATGGTACTGCTTCGAAATACCCGGGGGTAAATACCTTGCATTTTACGGAACCGCTGCCTGTGTGATCCAGCATCTCGTCCACACAGTATCGAAAATATTCGATATGTCACTCTCGCTTGGGGATACCATGACGAGTCAGTTCGTTCAGCTGTTTCTGGCCGTAATCCTTTATCTCGTATTCTATCTGGTTTTTGTGCGCCGTTTGGAAAAGGGGGAGGATATCGCCGTCAAAAACAGTTATCTGACCGCATTTACTTTATTTTCCATGTTTATGGTATACTGCGTCAGCCTCTGGACAACTATGACAGAAACGGAAACCATTGGCTGTAATTTATTTGATTGTTTCTGTTGTATTCTTCTGCTGGTTCTCCAGTTCGGCATGTTTGAATGGGGAAATATCCAAAAACAAAATGAGATTATGAAGCAGGTTCTCCACATGGAACAGGAACAGCACGCCATTTCCAGAGAGACAATCGAACTGATCAATCTAAAATGTCACGACTTAAAGCACCAGATTTCGGCCCTGCGCTACACTGGAAGTCAGAGTGAGCATGACAGAAGCATAAAAGAGCTGGAAGACGCTATCATGATCTATGACGCTTTCGCTAAAACCGGCAATGATTCGCTCGATGTTATCCTGGCGGAAAAAGGACTCTACTGCGAGAAATTTGGAATCCGCTTCAGCTATATTGTCGATGGCAGCCGTCTGGGATTTATCACCCCCACAGACATTTGCTCCCTCTTCGGCAACGCGATAGATAACGCCATCGAAAGCGTCTGCCGTTTAACAGATGAGGAAAAAAGGATCATCAGCATGAACGTATCCGCCAGGGCCAACTGCCTCGTCATTCATATGGAAAACTATTTTGACCACCCTCTAACCTTTGAGGACGGGCTTCCTGTTACCACGAAAGCAGACCGGGACTACCACGGCTATGGTCTGAAAAGCATGAGCTTTATAACAGAGAAATACGGCGGGACCATGTCTGTCCGGTGTGCAGAAAATATCTTCTGCTTAAACATCATATTTCCATTGATTTAATAATAAAGGCAAAAAAACGTGCGCTGTTTGATGAAACAGCGCACGTTTTTTTGCCTTCGACCACTTACGCGGCAATTTCAGCCACATGCGAGACAAATCTCTTTTTTATGAATTTATATGATAATATATGGCTTGACAGTATATATTTTATCTATTTTTCCGAAAGTATTGAGCAGAAGCAGTGTTATATCTCAATATTTACGGACAATTTTCATGTGAAGGAGGAAGGTTATGAGGGTTACAGGAACATCACAACGTGTATGGCATGGACTTACCACAACGAGCTGCTGTCTTCTTGCAGTCGTACTGGGCGGGACATCGATTGCCGGCACCATGGAGGCGCGAATTAATTCTATTTTCGGCACGCAGTCCTCGAAAGTAGTCAGTGTCGATTCAGGGGAAGCGGAAAGCAGCATCTACTTTCAATCCGGTTTTACATCTGCCCGGGAACTGGTGGACTACAGGGAGGACTTGAACAAACGGATCGAGGAGGAAGGCTCCGTACTTCTAAAAAATGATAACAACACGCTGCCGCTGGGAACCGGAGGAGTCAATGTCACCGTATTTGGCATCGGAGGCGTCAGCCCTGTCTATGCCGGCGCCCAGGGAGGCGGCGTCATCAAAAATACGGACCAGATCGTCCCGATTTACCAGGTATTTTCAGAATCCGGCATCCGCATCAATGAGACAGTCCGCGACTGGTATAAGAAAACCGGTATCCCGGAAAACTGTGTGATCGACTCCACCGGAAGGGACGGAAGCGTCACCACCAGCGGTCCCTGGGATAATGAAAAGGTCGAGCTGGCCACCCGGTCCCGCGGCGCATTAGAGGCGGACGCATCGGCAGCTTTTGAGAGTTGGAGAGACAGCTATGCCTCCTACAGCGACGCGGCCATCGTCATGCTCTGCCGTCTGGAAGGGGAAGGCAGCGATTTAGAGGAAGGCAGTCTGGCCATCACCAAAGAGGAACAGGCTTTAATTGACGAGGCCAAGCAGAATTTCGATAAAGTGATCGTCCTATTAAACGGTTCCGCTGCCATAGAGATCGAGTCACTAAAGCAGGACCCGGAGATCGATTCCATTCTCTGGATCGGCGAACCAGGTACCCACGGACTTTATGGAGTAGCCGATATCCTTACAGGCAGAGTGAGCCCCTCCGGTCATCTCCCCGACACCTATGCAGTCAGTTCCACCTCCTCCCCAGCATGGCAAAATGCAGGCAGCTTTACCTTTGCCAACGCAGAGGCGGAGAATCTGGGAAATTACGGAAGCTACTATCTGGTTCAGGCTGAAGGTATCTACCTGGGGTATAAATACTATGAAACACGGTATGAGGATTGTGTACTGGGAACAGGCAGTGCAGCTTCTGCTGCAGGCGTTTCAAGCGGCAGTGATTCCTGGAATTACGGCGATGAGGTCTCCTATGGATTTGGCTACGGGCTGTCCTACACTACATTTTCCCAGACTCTGGACAGCGTAGAAGTCAATGAGGAAAACAATTCGGCAGCCGTCACGGTTACTGTGACAAATACCGGAAGCACTGCCGGAAAAGATGCAGTGCAAATCTATGCCCAGTCTCCGTACACAGATTATGACAGGGCGAACCAGATTGAAAAGGCAGCTGTTCAGCTGATGGCCTTTGACAAAACGCGGACTCTGGAGCCCGGAGAATCGGAGACGCTCACCATTGACCTCGACTTGAAATATCTGGCCAGCTACGATTACAAGAATGCAAAAACCTATATCCTGGAAGCCGGTGACTATTACTTTTCCATCGGCAACGGCGCCCATGATGCACTGAACCATATTCTGGCCGCAAAGGGCATGACGTCCGGTAATGGGATGGATTACGATGGAAATTCAGCAAACGCCTATCGATGGGCAAAAGCGGACAGTGATATGGAAAAATATGCCTTTACCGGTGACGGTGAAACTAAAATCACCAATCAGCTGGAGGATGCCGATTATAATTACTGGAAGCCGGGGACTGTCACATACCTCTCCAGAAATGACTGGAGCGGAACATGGTCCGATGGTTATGATGGACTGGAGGCGACCGCCGGGATGATTCCATGGCTGACCACCGAGCTCTACGATGCAGGTTCTTCCGATACCTCTTCGATTGTTACCGCTTCTGCAGAAACAGGCTATAACTTAATCACAATGCGAGGCGCTTCCTACGACGATGAGCTCTGGGAAAGTATCTTAAACCAGATGACAGCAGATGAGATGGCCCAGCTCGTCACAGACGCATGCGAGCACACCACGCCTGTATCAACAATCAACTACGGCGGCAGTCTTGACAAGGATGGCCCCATTGGATATGATGCCAAATTTAATACAGATGCAGAAGCAGTCTACCACATCGATGGTACCGAATCTGATTACATACGCAATTACAATTTCACCACATTCTGTACAGAACCGGTTCTGGCAGCTTCCTTTAATCCTGAACTTGCGAAAGAACGCGGAAGAGTGAACGGAGAAGATTCCCTATGGTCTGGCTACACCGAGATTTGGGCGCCCGGATGCAATATACACCGCACTCCGTATTCAGGCCGTAACTATGAGTATTTCTCCGAAGATGCCATGCTCACAAACTTGATGGCAACAGAAATCTGCGCGGAAGGACAGCGTTACGGCAGCGTAGCCGGGCCAAAGCATTTTGCCTTTAATGATCAGGAAACTAACCGCCAGGGCGTGGCTACCTTTATGAATGAGCAGGCCGCACGTGAAATCCAGCTTCGCGCCTTTGAAGGAGCCTTCCGTCCGGATGAAGGCGGTTCCATGGGCACCATGACGGCATTCAACCGTGTCGGAGTTACGCATGTCACATATTCCGAACCGCTCCTGGTCAATATTTTGAGGAACGAATGGGGATTTGAGGGTTACACAATCACCGATTTTGCGTTTAGTGACTTAATGTACCCTTACGCGTCCATCACCTCCGGAACCAATGCATTTGATAACATGATCAGCGATTTCTCCGCCATTAACGCCGAATCACTGACAAACGACTTAACGCTTCTGTCAGGAGTACGCGAGTCCTGCCACCGGATTCTATATACCTATGTAAACAGCAATGCCATGAACGGGGTGTCCTCCAACTCAACAATCGTGAGAGTCACTCCCTGGTGGAAAGCAGCGCTAAACAGCATCAGCATGGCTCTGGCAGTGCTGGCGGCGGTAAGCTTTATTCTGTACCTGTTAAATTTACGGATTCTCGTCCGGAACCGTAGGAATAAGGAGGGAAAATAGGATGAACCTTTTTTTTAAGAAACAGGCAGCCGGATTTTATATATCAGCCGTCTCCATCATATTGGCTGTGATTGCCATGATCTCTTACGCGGTAATGGCACAGGACGGTGAAAATACCCCTGGCTCCGTCTATCTTCTGACTCTGGCTGTCATAGCAGTTCAGCTGGCAGTCATGGCTTTCAATCAATCGAAAGCCGGAAAAACGTACTATAACACCGCCTCATTTTTTGCAGCCTTACTGTCCGCATTCTGTCTGGTACGTTTTATCACAGGCAGAATGGAATGGCTCGGCGGCCTCGCCGCCCATAATGCCAACTTTGCCCCTCTCCATGCCTCATTTTTTACCGCCGTCATCTTCTATGTGCTGACAATGACAGCCTGCATCGCCGCAAGTTTTTGCAGGCAGGTAAAAGAAGGGAGTTGAGCATACCACTATGAAATCTGTTCCTTTCAATAATGGGTGGTTTTATAAACACCTTGGTTCTGGGGAGGCAGCCATTCCGGCTGCCCTCCCTCATGATGCCATGCTCAGGGAAAACCGTTCTTCCTTAAGCCCCGGCGGCATCAATACCGGCTGGTATGAGGGCCATGACTATTTATATTCCAAAACCTTCAATATCCCGCAGGAATACGAAGGCAAAAAGATTATTTTTGAATTTGAAGGCGTTTACCACAACGCAGAAGTGATGGTAAACGGAAAAAAAGCAGCCTTTCGTCCATATGGATACACCAATTTCTATGTAGATACCGAAGGTTATTTAAACTTTGGCCAGGCCAACGAAATTCAGGTAATCGCCCGAAACAGCGATCAGCCAAACAGCCGGTGGTATTCCGGCGCCGGCATCTACCGTCCGGCAGTAATGTGGATCTCTGACCGGCAAAGGATTCTTTTAAACGGTGTTAAAATTCATACCGTAAGTCTCCATCCTGCTGTCATTGAAATCCGAGTGCTGACGGAGGGCGAAGGCGATGTGAACATTTCCATCTCTGACGGCAGAAAAGAAGTATTCTGCCGTTCTGCATCTGCCATAGGTGAACTTGTTATGGAAGCGGAAATTCCCGATGCCAGACTGTGGGAACCGGGGAAAGGCGGACTCTACTCCTGCCGTGTCACGTTTGTTACCGACGAAGAAACCGTAACATTTGGAATCCGCACCGTTACATACGGCAGCAATGGCCTCTATATCAATGGAGAACGGGTCATTCTGCGCGGCGCCTGCATTCATCATGACAACGGTCTGCTGGGTGCCTGTGCCTATCCGGAGGCAGAGGAACGGAAGGTCCGTATTCTTATGGAAAACGGCTATAATGCACTCCGATCCGCCCATAATCCCTGCTCCAAGGCTCTGTTGGAGGCCTGCGACCGGCAGGGTATGCTTGTCATGGATGAATATGCAGATGCCTGGTATATCCACAAAACCGAATACGATTACGTCCGATATTTTGAGGACTGGTGGCGGGAAGATTTAAAGGATCTGGTGGATAAAGATTACAACCATCCCAGTGTGATCCTGTATTCTACAGGAAATGAAGTCTCTGAAACAGCACAGAAGAAAGGAATACAACTGACGAAGGACATGACGGAATACTTGCATACCCTGGATGACCGTCCCGTAACCTGCGGTATTAACATCTTCTTTAACCTTCTAAGCTCCATAGGCTTTGGCGTCTACAATGACAAAAAAGCCAGAAAGGAAGTTAAAAAGGCTGGAAAACGAAAAGCAGTGGGCAGCGAGTTCTTCAACAATCTGGCTGGGCTCCTGGGTGATAATACCATGAAACTGGGCGCTACCCTTCACGGATGTGATGTGAAGACGAGAGACGCATTTGCCGCGATGGACATCGCCGGATACAACTACGGAATCCTGCGTTACCGTCATGATTTAAAAAAATACCCGAACCGTTTGATTCTGGGCAGTGAAACCTTTTGCAAGGATGCTTATTTATTCTGGGAACTGGCTAAACGAAATACTCGCATCATCGGAGATTTCGTCTGGGCCGGCATGGATTATCTGGGGGAGGTGGGTATCGGAGCCTGGGAATATAAAGACTACGCCCCTGACTTCTCCCACGGTCCCGGCTGGCTGTCCGCTGGATCCGGAAGAATCGATCTCACAGGCAAACCCCTGGCAGAAGCGGCCTACACCCGTGTAGCATTTGAACTGGAGAAGGGGCCTGTCATTGCCGTACGGCCTGTGAATCATACCGGTGAAAAACATTCACCCTCGGCCTGGAAGATGACTAATGCACTGGAAAGCTGGTCTTTCAGAGGCTGTGAAGGGCACAAAGCGGAGGTCGAGGTGTATGCGCGGGCACATTCCGTAGAATTGCTGATCAACGGTACATCCGTCGGAAAAAAAGCACTGAAAAACGCATGCCGCACGCTCTTTCATACAGCCTATGAAAATGGTGAGATCACGGCAATTTCTTACGATCGCTCCGGGAAAGAAATTGCCCGTTCTTCGCTTTTGACCGCGGGCAGGGAAACCGTGTTACAAGTCACCCCTGAACAACCCGAAGCCGCTAAGGGCGGACTCTGTTTTATCCGTCTGAAATACACCGATTTGAACGGTATCACAAAACCATTGGAGCGTCACCGGCTGCATGTCACCGTCACCGGAGGACAACTGGCCGCCCTTGGCAGCGCCTGTCCATATAACAGCGATGGCTGGCTTTCCGACACCACGGATACGTACTTTGGCGAAGCTCTGGCAATTGTTGCAGCCTCCAGTGGAGACGAAATCCATCTGTCAGCCACCGATGGTATCCACACCGGTGAAACTCGGGTGAAAATTACAGAAAGAAGTGATTTAGAATGAATACAACGATGGTAAACAGACACAAATGGCCTGCTTTCGAAAAAAGCCATCCAAAGTTGGCCAAGGTGTTGGTTCAATTTATAAAATTCTATCTTTTTTCGCTGCTGGTAACGCTTTTGCAGTATCTCCTTCTGACGTTTCTGCCCGGCATCATTTACCGGTCCACAGACTGGTGCGGAATACCATGCCAGCTTATTCACCTGCAGTTTGGGGTGGTGGATACCTATGTGTTTAATTATCCGGTAACCGGAGATGCATCGGGAGGGATGGGGTATTTTGCATCATTTGCCATCACCCTTTTAATTGCCCAGTGTGTGAACTTTCCCATGCAGCGAAATATCACCTTTCACTCCCACGGAAATATCTGGTACCAGATGGCATGGTATGCGGCTGCATGGATTGTCATCACAGTCACCTGCAGTCTGCTGATGTCCTTTTATATTCCGGTCTGCAGGCTGTATCTTCCGCCGGCAGTGTATAATCTTATTATTACGGTGATAAACGGCGGCGTCCAAATGGTGATCTATTTTCCCGTTTACAAAATCATTTTCCCAGAAGGAGAAACGGCGCGGAACTGAAATCCGAGAGGAAAACACTTTGGCTCTCTCAAAATATTTTCCTCCCGGTATCGTTTATCAATGCCAGAAAGGCAGCCGCATACTGCAATCAAATCTATCTTTTGGGGCATAATACAAAATTTCATAGCCGGATAGCCGGGCACACGTCGTCGCAGTGAGAAACTGAAGAAACCGAAAAATCCCAAATCACTTTCCACATTCACATAATGAAAAATCAGAAATTGAAACGGCATCTTGTGATGATTTGTAATCCATGCTTTCATTTTACTCACTCATCTCCTCCAGAAGCCTCTCATAACATCTGTTATCTCTGCGGTTTAAAAAAAACCGCAGAGTATCTGTTTTATCCCCTTAAAGAAATGCCCATTAATCATGAGCAGCATCCCATCTACCATGCCCATGCTCACCATCCCCCCTGTCATCTTGGAGATTGCACGGAAAGGAATATTATACTGGAACAGCAGATTTAAGTCCGGTGTTCCCGCCGCTTCATTCTTATTCTTCTTATCTGTCAGGATCTTATAAACCAGTCTTGCAAGACCGCTTTTTGCATAATACATCTGGCATACCACATCACTAAGACCTAATTCCCCAGCCCAGCCTCCAAAGGGCACCGGACAGTCCAGCAATAACTCAAACCGTTGCGATCATATCCCGCTCCGTCCGGGACATCTGTAAATAATGTTCTCCCGCCGGAAAGTTTAGCGATCTATCATCTTCACCTTTGATGTTCTTCCCATTAGCTCATAATATCTTCTCCATACGCTTAGTGAATGAAGCGGTATTGTTTCCCCATTAAGCTGAATATACTCTGTAATCTGATCTGGTAATAACGAACAATCATATTCTTTTCCAGCCTTAACTATTACCAAACCTGCCATTATATCTACATCTACATCTTTTATTGTAAATTCAAGAAAGTGTCTTGTTTTATACTATTTATTCAGTTTAGATGGTGCCAGCACTCCCATCGGCAAAAGCAGTTCTTTCAACAGCTCAATATTATCATCACAGACATAAGGTCAATATCATGAAACAAATCCGTTTTTCCTTTGAAATATAACAGCAAAGAGCCATCAACAGCCCATACCACATGATTTTTATTTAGAACATACGCTATATCTGATAATACCTTCAATTTCTTATCTAATTCGTTCCTTTTATCTTCTCCAACTTTCCTTTTGTCTTTCCTCACACTTTTTTCGTTTCAATTCGAAACAGAATCAATTCTTCCTAACCTGTTGTTATGCAATGCAACAGTTACAATTGATATCAAAATCATAATGGTATCAGCGGCAATAACTCCGTTCCAAATCGTCTTCATTACCCCTAATTAGTAATTTCCCGTAATAAACTACCGGGAAGACTAAAGTCTCCCCGGCATAGATTTCTTTCATAGAACGAAATATTAATTTCCCAGCAAAAACCGCTTTTCTTCATTCTGAACGATTTCCCCTGTTCTTCTTCCATATTTTAAGCCTTTTTCTGCTGCAGCAGTCAACGCAGGACTGCTTCTGGCATACCCCATTGTCCGGATTGCATTCTTCATGAGACTCTCCTTATCCTGAGCCCCTTTTTCTGCAAGTGCAGCACATACGGCATTCTTAAGTTCCTGCTGGCATATTTCATCCGATGATCTTTTATCACTGGAGTTAGCCTCACTTCTGTAAATTCTATATTGATCCGGTTCCTGATCCCTGCGCCAATAGAACTTTACTCCGGCCTGTTTATTTATTCGCGCTGAAACCTTCTTCAGCGCCTTGTCTGTTGCTTCCAGTGTCTGTGGGCTGGATCTGGCGATATGAAATGCCCGCAGCGTTTTCTTCACCAGCCGGTCATACATAATCGGAGCCTCAGCATCAACAATCCGCTGCATCTTATCAGCAATCAAGGGCAGATTCTCCTTCTTTATGTAATCAACTGTAGACAAATCGGTAACTTCAACATCCGCGGAGATATATTCCTCTACACGGTATTCCATCTCTTCATGGTCTGCTTTTACAATGACATCAGAAGGTTCGTTCTTACCAGAAGCCACCTTGGCATCTGCTATAACAGGAACCGGATTCTGAGTCACAAAATATCCCGGATCAGCAGAGACTGGTTTCTGAACCAAAGTCATCTCATCTGAAGACTTTCCCTCTGCCGATTCGTCTGTATATGACACATCAATATTACGGTTTGTTTCCTTTACCTCTTCTGTCGGTTCCACCCTCACTGCCGGTTCTTCTGCCGCTGCAGCAATCTCCTCAGAATCATTTTTATGCCGGTCCTGATAAATCTGGTATGCTGCCTCCTTCCTTTCAGCAAGAAGCCGGAGCAGCCTGGAAAGCTCTTTATCACGGTTATCCCACCAATCCATCGTCCAGATCCGATGCAGCTCCCAGCCCAGTCCGTTCAGCACGCTGATCTGAGCCACTTCACGGTCCCTGGTATTCGCTGATTGCAGGTAAGATTCTCCATCCAGCATAATACCAAGAAGATACTCATCAGGATTGTATGGATTGACTACAGCGATATCCACCTTGAACTTTGAATGTCCCACCGCCATTTGATACTGGTATCCGGCATCCGTTATTGCCTGGCAGATATGTTCCATGATTCCCTGTTCCTTCTGTACCCTGGTCTCCACATATTCTCCCAGAAGTCTGCCTTTCTGTGCAAACTTCAAAAAATCCTTAAGAGCTTCAACGCCCTTCGACTTTGTTCTCTTAAGATCGATCATATCTTCTGTCATAGTAGTAAATACTATCATCTCGGTTCTTGCACGGGACACTGCGACATTCAGCCGCTTCCAGCCGCCCTCCTTGTTCAGTGGTCCAAAATTAAGTGACAGCCTGCCTTCTGCATCCGGACCAAATGCGATAGAAAACAGGATAACATCACGCTCATCCCCCTGGACATTCTCCAGGTTTTTGACAAACAACGTCTCTTCCCCTACATTCGCCCACTTATCGAAAGCCGCATCCTTCTGATACTCCTCCTGCAGCATATCCTCAATTAAGGTTTGCTGACTGATATTGAACGTGACCACACCGATGCTCTGATTCTTTCGTTCCGGATCTTCATACCTTCTGCGGATCTCCGCAATAATCGCTTTCATTGACACGGCCTTTCCCCCTGTCAAAAAATCCATCTGCCTTAACGAGGCTCACCCGCCTTTCCCTGTCATTCACAGACGGGAATGTAAGCATCGAATTCTCATAGAATTCCTGATTACTGAAGGCAATCAGGCTCTCATGCCTGCTGCGGTAATGCCAGTGCAGATAGGCAGACGGCATCCCCAGCGCCAGGCAATCATCTAAAATACTGTCCAAATCTTCGATATCCAGATTGTCTTCGTCCACCGTATTACCGGCAAAAAAACTGGTAGGCGGCATCTGATTCGGATCACCAACAATGACTGCATTTTTTCCTCTGGCCAGTACCCCCACCGCTTTACAGGTAGGAAGCTGGGAAGCCTCATCAAAAATAACAATATCGAACAGATCATTTTCCGCCTTCAGATACTGTGCCGCCGAAATCGGGCTCATAAGCATACACGGGCACAATCTTGTCAGCACATGCGGAATCTGTTCAAACAGCGTCCGGATAGACAATCCTCTTCCGTTGCTGCTGATTGCTCTTCTTAATATATTCAGTTCTTTGCTGACTTCCACGCTGTCGTTCGATGTCGGCAGCTGATGTGTCAGCTTATAAAACATCTCATCTTTCGTCAGGTTCATAAATTCCTGATCCATTTTTTTAAACTGTGCAATCTTTTCATTGAACCCGATTCCCGTAAACCCATTTAGTACCGGCTCATTTTCAATCACCGACAAGATAATCGTCCTGTAGATGGAGCGCAGATACACAATGATAACCTCATCATGCGGCAGACCGGCTTCATAAGCAGCACAAACGGGTTCCAAACCTATTTGTCTGCACTCCGCAGCAAACTGCTGGTATACGATCCAATCTTTGATGGAAGCAGCATTTTCAAGAATACTGGAGCAAAGCCTCAGCCTGCTTTCCAGATAGTTCTCATCAGAATGGTCGAATTCCAGATCCAGAAGTTCCGTTGCTCCGGCCTCAGTTTTTACTACAGTATCCAGATCCATAGTCAATGCCCTTGCCTTCTGGATACAGGACTTCAAGGCTCCAGAAGCTTCCAGCTTCCGAATCTGATCTGAGTATTGTGACACAATCTGCAGCTGTTTCTGCACTCCTTTTTTATAAACCTGCAAAGCCTCTGCTGTAACGCAGGTTTTCAAAATCTGCTTCCATTCATACGGCAATTCTGCCTCAGCGGCGGCCATTTCCTGTGCTTCCTGCTGATAGAAGGTAATATCTGTCAGATAAACCGGAATCCGGTCCGTCTCTATCGTAAAAGCCGCAAATGCCTGCAGCTCTGCGGTCAGGGACGCCAATGCTTTTCCCTTACCAAAGAATTTTTTATTTGCCTGGTCATACTTTTCCCGATAAGAACTCATATCCATGCGAAGGAAATTTTCGTTCCATTTCGAAAGGAAATCTGCCTGCTTCGCTGAAAATACCTGCTGTTTTGTCAGATATGCTTCCGGCACCGCAAATTCCCGATCCACATTGTCTGTCTCACGCAAGAATGCCGGAATCGTTTCAGCCGCGATTACACTGGAGGCGTAATTACAGATGTTTCTGTACTCATCCTCTGTGACCGGAGCTTCAACCTCCATCATTGATACAAAATCTGACACATCTGTCTGGAATTTTATTAATGCATCTGTATATGCACAAATGATTGACTCCAGATCAAACTTCAGGCGCTGGTTATATTCTGTCTTATGAACAGCCATAAGTGGATGCTTATGTGGATGTCCAATCCCTTTTCCGGCTGCAACCAGACGTTCCAGGCTATAAGCCTGATGATCCAGATCACGTTCCGTAAGCGTTCTGGCATAAGCATGATCGAAACGGACGCTTTTATTCAGCTCCGGTAAGCGTTCTTGACAAGGGTACAATGCAAAGTGAAAAGTTTTAGATCTTCCATTCAATAGCAAGTTCGGTGCGAGTGGCCTCAACTTTTGAAACCAGCGTGTCAAGAACGCGCCGCCTGTCATCGAAGCTCACATCTTCCCAATGGCTTAAATATCCCGTTATGCTATCGACCTGTGAGGAAGAAACAGAGTTAGCGGTGAGGTCGGCCACCAGCTTTAACTGCTTTTGCCGTTCCGCGTCCAGTTCTTCAATCCGGCTGTTTGCGTATTGCAACAAAAGCGGGTTTGCCCCGGTCAGCGTGTCAATGAGCTTTTCAATCTCGCCCTCGATTTTGGCAAGTTTAGCGCGGGCGGCGGTCAGTTTGGGATTGTACCCCTCCGCCTTACTGCCTTTCAGCGTTTGAAATTCCCGCATCTTCTTAACCATTTCCTCATAGACCGATTTTTCCAAGTCGTGCTTTGTGAGAGTGCCGGGCCCTTGACAGCTTTTGTTTTCCATGCGTTGCTTGCACCGCATATAAGTGACACCGTTTGGAGCGTTCAGACTGGCCAGCGCATACCCACAGCATCCACACTTGATTTTCCCGGCCAGCCATGTATTGTGGCATTTGCGGCCATTCTGGAACGTGGTATTTTGGGACAGCTTGTGCTGGACGGCCAGCCAGAGGGACGAGGGGATGCGGCCCTTGTGGGGCGCAATCACCAGAATGTTTTCCTCCCCCTCGCGGCCCTGGTACAAGTAACAGCTAAATTCACCTGTGAACAGTTCCGGCGGGCTTTCGATTTTCGCGCCCTGGGCCTTGAAATATTCGTAAATATCCATATCGGCCTGGACGTAAACCGGATTTCTCAAAAGCTGGCCCACAAAGCCGCGCTTCAATGTCTTTCCATACACCATGATTTCATTCTCGGTAAAATACCGGGTAATGTCGCCGTAGGAGTTCTCCGGCTCGGCATACATTTCATACATAAGCTCGGCGTAGTCCATCTCAGCGTTTTCAACCAGCCGCTTTGTTTTGATACCGTCCATGACGATGGGCTCCGTATCAAAACCGTATGGAGCCCGGCCCCTCATATAGTAGCCCTTGGCACACCGGGAATAAAAAGCGTCCTGCACACGCATCTGGATGCTTTCCCGTTCCAGTTGGGCGAACACGATGCAGATATTGAGCATCGCCCGGCCCATCGGGGTTGACGTATCAAATTTTTCGGTGCAGGAGACAAATTCCACGTTGTACTGCTTGAACAGTTCCATGAGCTTTGTGAAGTCCACAATGGAGCGGCTAATCCGATCCAGTTTGTAAACAATCACCCGCCGGATCAGTCCGGCCCGGATGTCTTTCAGAAGCCGCTGGAAGTCGGGGCGTTCTATGTTCTTCCCGGAATATCCCTTGTCTTTGTATTCTTTCGCTTCACCGCCTTTTAGTTCATACCGGCAAAATTCAAATTGACTTTCAATGCTGATACTATCCTTTTTGTCAATCGACTGCCGCCCGTAAATTGCATCTATTCTATTATCCATAATTAGCTCCCTTCCGTTTATACGGGAGCCAACCTACAATTATATTATACCTCTGCCGCCCCCATTCAACAAGGATGCCTTTGACTACCCCCGCTGTCCGGCATATTTGCGGAACACGTCAAAAAGCTGTTGTTCCACCTCGCGCCTGCGCTTTTCCCGTTCCTGCGGGGGCAGAATGGGAGTAAGATTTTTAATAGTAATTGTCCGATCACCAAGTACAGCCGTTTTCATTTCGCTTTTGTATTTGGTCTGTGCGTGCATAGAATACCTCCCATTTCAGAAATGACAAAGGCCAGCACCGCGAAAGTGCTGGCCCTTGTTTTGACCGGGACTTCGGGACAAAATGTCTCGAAGCCAGCCGGAGCCCTGCTCATAAAGCAGGCCCCGCTTTCATAAGATAGAGGGAGGCCGCGCCCGTTTCCTTGACCTGTCCAAAGACAACCATACTCGGCGCAGCACTCCCACACAGCAGGAGACAGCGGCCCGGAGGGACAGGCGGCCAGCCTGTCCTGTGGCGGATCGTGGCCGTGGGATGGCCCGGCCCACCTGCGGCGCAGGTGTTGGTCGCTCGTTCTCTTGTGGAGAAGTCACCGCGCACCCGCCGCCTGGCTCCCCGCGCTATGCTCGGAGCCGCCGCCGTCCTGCTGTGGAGAGGTAGGCAACCTACCTCTCATATACCACCAGAAAAACAGGGGGTAATGGAGATGCTTTTTAGAAATTTTCCCGCAAATATTTTTTCATGCGTTTGATCCCGCAGAGGACGGAGCACCTAACGGCGCTTTTATCCACGCCCTCCTCGCGGGCGATCTCCCGATAGCTTTTACCGAGAATGAGGTGGGCATCCACCCGGCGGCCCTGGAGCTCCGGCAGGGAGTTGAGCGCGTTCCAGAGCCGGAAAAACATTTCCTTGCGATCCAGGAGCTCCTGGGGGCTGGGCTCATGCTGGCAGGCGGAATATTCGATCCCGTCATCACAGTCCAGGGAATAATATGCCTTGTTGTACCGGGCCCGCTCCACATAGGCGGCCTCCTGGCGTCTGCTGGCGGTGAGAGCCTCGGCCACCTCGTCAGCAACCTCGATAAATTGATCCTGTATGTACCAATAATAAAAATCTTTCAGATTGATGGTTGTCATAGCTTGTCCTCCATTTCGTTTTGTTCGGGTTGAGGGGAAACGAAATGGAGGGCCGGCGGGGAGCGGCACCTGGGAGGGCCGTCCCGCACCTTGGGACACTTTGTCTCAAAGTACGGATAACAAAATGCGCCTGCACGACATAAAGCCGCGCAAGCGCATAAATTGAGATATTCACCTACATTATAACAATTTTCGCAACTACGGTTAAAATATCCTTGTCCGGGGCCCTGGCTTTTTTTGATAAGTTAGAGGGGCGGGTAAGGATTGTGCGGGACACGACGTACCTCCTTTGTTACCGCCGTGTGATATAAAAAGGCGGCGGCCTTGAAATGGTTAATTTCAAAACCGCCGCTTAACTTTAGTTTAGGCGTGCATCAACACAGCCGCCAAGCCAACGGTTTTTTTATATGCCGTTTCCGTTGGCGGCTGATGAATAGCAACAAATTTTCAAAAAGATTTATAATGTGAAACCAATTTTTCTCTGTGCAGGCCAAGGGCAATCACGCCATTGTCCGTTATCCTGCTCTGCTTTTCCAGTCAATAGGTCTGTGGCGGCGTCTGCAAGATAACCCAGGTAACTTCCTGCGGAGCTGTCACCGCATAGCAATTTCCACATCAGACCGCCAAAAAGATAAGATTGCGCAAATTCGCGCCAGCTATGCAGTTCCTCAACAACCTTTTGGGAGAGATCCCACAGAATACCAACAGCCTCGCTTTCTGTGATCCAGCCTAAATAGCATCCCCAGCGTGTCAGCATCGCCGCCCGGCCAATATCCCATCCAGCCATAAAACCGGGAGCATATTGACCTTTATACCGTTGTGCAAACCTCCATGCCCGGCAGGTAGACTCACGGTCATCCTCGTCCATAGTTTCGTCCATGAGTTCCTCCGGCGAAGATGCCTCACTATAAAGCTGATACCGCAGGATATAACCCTCCTGCGCCAGATAACGGATCATGTCCAGCAGATCACTCCGGCCATCTATCCCCCAGGAGCGGCGCACAAGGGACACGATTTTCTGCTCCATAACAGGAATATGTTCCTCCACATCCATACTATCCAGATCGTGACTGTTAAGGGTCGATAAAATACCGGACAGCAGGATGCCAAAGCGTTCCCATTTTACATCGTCTTTTTGATATGGGATCGCTTCTGGCTCAGGCATGGCCTCAAGCCGGGCCATTGTTTCTTCCAAGGTAGTATAGAGCTTTTCTTCCAGTTCCAGATCGAATGAGAGTTCTTCCTCATCGTCCGCATCTTCCATTTCCAGCGTTTCCAGAGCAGCCGCAAGTATGCCCATATCTTCTCCGAAAAGCTGTCCCATCAAGTCCCCAGCAGTAGCTGAAGTTGCCTCAGCAACTTTATCATTTACCATCTTTTGCAGCAATTCCTCATTAACAGCCATTTGAGCCATACTATCTGGCCCAAACATCTGTCCAAGAATTTCTACTTGACGTTGAGTATTAGCGGCAATCTGTTCTTCCACTTCGGCGGCAGACACAGATGCGCCTTTTTCAGAGCTGGGAACCTCAATTTTGCTAATTCGTTCCTCGTTCTTTTCCATGGTTTCTCTCATAGAAGCGAGTGCCTGTTTCCTAATCTCGTCTATATCGAACATTTTCAATCCTCCTTGTCCGGGGGGAGCGGATGCCATGCCGGAGGTTTTTTGTGACGTGTAAATAGCTTTTTAATCTGCCGCAGAATTGCTTCTACGAAATGAAACCATAGATTTCCAACTATAAACACGATCACAAGAAACAGCAGGAACGCTCCGATTTCTCCAATAGGCATCTTTTACCTCACTTTGTTGCAAAGCGATTCATAAAGAAGTCGGTAAAAGCGGCCAATTCATCATCCTGTGATACATAAACATACAGCTTTTCATCTTCCAGCCAGTCATAGGCATTGATGCCAATGTATCCTTTTTTGTCTGGATAAATGATAAAAGCATCGGTAGGGTATTTGTTCCGATAGGCTTTCAAAATTTCAGAACGGCGATAGTAGGTCGGATCGCCACAGCCGGAAAGATCGGGTACTGTGGGAACAACCACAATCGTCTGGCTGGCTTCGTTCCAGCCGACAATTAAATTTCCGATCTTTGTTTTGCTCCCATGAACAAAGCCATAGTTAAACCGGCTCACATCCTCGGTATATCCGAAAATCAGTCTGTAATTGTCCCCGTTCTCTACAACCTGATTAAATAGAGCACGCATTTTCTTTGCATTTGCGTTGCTCTTTTCCATGTCAATTTCAGGGCCCTTAAATAACTTGCTAAAAAATCCCATGACTTTTCCTCCTAAATGTTTGAATGTGTTTATATGAAACTGGATGGGGCAATACCCACAGCATCATAAATGAAATAATTTTGATAGTAGCTATATCACTTCGGGACACTTTGTCCCAAAGTAGCGGTAAAGCAAATTTATTGCTTTGCCAGAATATGCTCCATCTCTGCCAAACTCAGGCCGCGAACTAATATGTGATCTCCTCTCGTTTCCACAATGTAGGGTTGTAATTGTTTCAAAGCCTTGTGGTACTCCAAAAAGCCAAGGTTTTCCTCTTTTGTTAGACTAACGAAAGTCAGCGCCCATAGAGAAATAGTCTCTCCCTCAATCTCATATAGCGTTTCTGGTGCTACTGGCAGGATGGTATCCACAGTTTCCGAAAAGGTGAAGCTAACCATAAGCCCGCCATTATCCAATTCAAACACATGGGGATTTGCTTCATAGGCTTGCGACCACATATCATCCGGTTCTGTATCATCGGAATGATCCGCCCCCATTTCAAACAACAAGTGCTGATGAACAACGGCATTTCCCTTTTCGACATATTGAATGGACTCAGTTCCCCCAAAAGCCAAAGCCGGAGCAAAGAAGAAAATCTCGTTTTCTGAAAGGCCGCCATGTTTAGCAAATGCTTCTTGAAATAGACCCACTCTCAGAAACTGCGCCGCAAAATTTTCGGCAGGAATAATACGCTCAAAAAAATCGGAAAAGCTGGTAGAGAAACTGCCCGATCTGCGGTTGTGAATATCAAGCAGGCACATATCATCGGCTGTATCAGACAGCTTGCGGTAAATAAAAAGCGTTCCAAATCCAGTCATTAGAATGGGAAGGCACCCCTCCTGTTCGCCCAGCCAAAGAGTGAGCGTATCAATATAATCGGTTGGATCAATAATTTTTAGCAAACCTCCGCCATAATTTCCGAAACCATATTCCTGCCAAAAGTTCAGAAGCTCCGCTGGCACTTTCCCTTGAAATTGCTCCAGCGTTTCCGCAGTAGGTTTTCTCAAATCATTACCCGGTGGATATTTGCTTACGAACAGATCAAATACTTTCATCGCGTGTTCTCCTTTGCGTTTTATTTTAGGTTTTATCTCTCAAAAATAAGAGCAAAAAACCAAATTTGTTTTTATCCTGGCTAAAAAGAAATCCGTCTGAATATATGGCCGAAACATGATATTCGGACGGATTATCTCATTTCAATCACTCAAGCGGTAGGTGTTGCTTTTAATTTCTCCAGGGCATCCACAATAGCGTTTATTTGAAAGTCAACTGTTTCATCGGCAACTTCGGGAACAAACAGAGGTAACGTATCAGGAATTGCCTTGCGTACAACCATCGCTGTCAGACTCAAATTCGTAAATAAATTGATCCTTGCCGCGTCCGCCTTTATACCAAAGTTTTCTAAAATTTCTCCAAAAAGACGGAGCTGCTTTTGACGGAATATTTGATAGCTTTCCTTTGACAAACGTTTGAAAATGAGTTGCTGTTCTTCAATCGTTAAAACAGCGATGCCATTTTTCTCTCCGTAACAACAGGCATAGAGAAATTGTTTCACGGCATCACGCCAGCTTAAAGCAGGATCGGCCATCAGTCTTTGCACTTGCTCAATAATTTTAGGCTGTTGCAAGTACAGCGTTTCAACGATCAAATCTTCTTTCGTTGCAAAGAAAGAGTAAAAGAAAGTTCGTGAAATACCAACCTTTTTATATATTTGCTCCACAGTAGTATGCTGTATGCCCTGTTTTGCCATCAGTTCAAGACCAACTGCAACGAGTTCCGTTCTGATGCGCTCTCTATCCTCCTCAGAATAAGCTACCTTTGGCATCCCGTCACCTCTTCCCTGCAAAATAAAAACAAATTCTAAAAATCAACTTTATTTTAGCACATCCAATAGAACAATACAAGAGTGAAATGACATAAGTCCGATGTTTTAACGCGGGTACTTCCGAGGCCCGCACGTTTTGGCAAGCAATTCGAGTGTGTCCACACTCCGAAATTTTTGCCGGGCCGCAGGCCCGCAAAAATGCTTGTTGGGGAGCTCCCCAAACCCGCAGGACTTCGGGACAAAGTGTCCCAAAGTCCCGGCGCTATGCGCCTGTTGTCTGCGGCCTGTCGCTACCGCTCCTGGGCCTTATTTTCCCGCCCGTCCGTCACGCCGAGCAGGTGGTCAATATTCGCCTTGACCGCCACGGCCTCCCGCATATCCGCCTGGGCCTGGCGGTACTCGGCATAGAGGGCCTTTTTCTTTTCCGCCAGCTCCCGGCGGGATTTTTTCAGCGTGTCTATTTTGGGGAGCTTTGCCCCGTCCAGGATTTCATTCATGGCCGCCTTTGCCGCCCGATAAGCGGCCAGCTCCGCCTCATGCTGGGCCAGGTATTTTTTACTGTACCGGGCCGCCTTGTAACCATCGAACACAGGCCGGGTCTTGGCATAGTCCACCGTGGCCTCCATAAGCCGGGCCGTTTTGGAGAGGGCGGCCTCCGTGTCCCGCAGCTCCCCGGCCAACTTGTGAAAGCGATCCACCGCCGTCTCGGTGCTGGCCTCCAGCGCGGCATAGTCGGCCAGTTCTTGCTCCCGCAGATACTGGAGCGCGGCGGCCATCTGCTTTAGATTGTAGACCTTGGCCCACCGCGCATAGGCCGGGCCCTTGCCCTGGGCCATGCGCTGTTGAATGTCAATCACAAGATCAACGCGCCGGGGCGGGGCCGGAGCGTCCTGGGGGAGTTCCGGGATGGGCCGCTCCCCGGCAATCACCGCCCGGATGTCCTCCGGGTCAAAGCCCGCGCCCAGGGTAGAAGCCCGGAGCCGGGTCGGTTTATCCTGGCCGGGAGCCAGGAACGAGATCACGCCGCCCCGCCCATGCTTGACGGCAAAGCCGGACTCCTCCATGAGCCGCAGGAACGCCGCAAAGTCGGCGGGCTTTTTCTCCAGGGCCGCGATGACAGCCAGCCGCACCCTCTGCTGGGCAGAGGGCGGCTTTTCCCCGATCCATTGACCGTAATGGAGAAAACGGCCCTTGCTGTGCAGTTTGGGATTTTGGATATAGGACAACTCGTGCTCAATGCACACCCGGTCAGACAGCCGCCGCAGGGCAAAGGACGAGCCGATGAAATTATGGAATTTCCGGGAGCGGTCAAAGGCCGTGGAGTTGTAATAAATGTGATTGTGAATGTGGCCCTTGTCGGTATGTGTGCAGACAAAAAACTGGTATTTGCCTTTCGTCCAGCGCATCGCCGTTTCATAGCCGATTTTATTTGCCTCCTCCGCCGTCACCTCGCCGGGCGGGAACGCCTGCCGGATCTGGAAGAACAGGGCCCCGCGCTCCACGGGCCGGGCCGTTTCCGCCTGGTACTGGCTTTTTACCAGCAGGAACTCGGCGGGAGCTGTGGACGGGTCGCAGAGATAAGCGGACACGGCCCCCAGCTTTTTGGGATTGAGCCCATAATCAAACCGCTCCTCCATCGTCTGGATTGCGCTTTTTCCAGCCGCTACCTTGTAAGGCCGGATGTAGGTTGTGGCCGTGAATACCCCTCCTCTCTGTATGCGGCTTTCGCCACCTTGGGACAAAGTGTCCCAAAGTCGTGAAAACCGGGGAGCGGTAAAACACCGCTCCCCGGAGGGTCAAAGCTCCACCACGGCGGAGAGCCTTTCCAGTAAATCAGACAGCGGCCCCCATAAGGCCGCATAGTCCCTTTGCAGAGCGGCGATCTCCTCCGGGTAGATGCCGCCGTAGGTGTTGGCCTGGATCGCCACCTGGTTTAGATTGTTTGAGCACCGCCGCTGGAGCGACACCAGCTCCCGGACGGGCGAGAGGTCAACGTGGAGCACATAGCCGTTAAGGGCCATTTTCCGCATATAGGCCCCCATGTTGCGGATGCCAGCCTCGGCCATGCGCTCCCGGATCAGCGCCTGCTCCTCCTCAGACACCATGACATGAAGATGGACAGGGCGGCGGCGTTTCTTTGTCACCGCTCCTCCCGTTCCCGACTCCGATAGGGGCGGGGCGGCTCCTTGACCTTATCCACGGGCTTTTCCTCCACAGGGGGCAGGGGCGCGCCGAACACGCCGCAAAGACGTTTGACCTCCAGATGTGCAAATTCCTGGTCTTTCTGTTTTTCCATAGACACCTCCTCAAGCATAACAGCCTGGGACTTCGGGACACTTTGTCCCAAAGTCCCGTTTTTCCATGTTGACAACATTTCGGCCATTCCAGGGCCGGGCATATAAAACTACGGCCCGCCCCAAAAGCGGCCCCAAAAAGCCTTGAAATCAGCGGGTTTTCCGGGGGCTAATTGTCAACAGATCACCCCCGTTTCCGGCGCATATATTCCCGCTGTTGGCGGCGGTGGGCTTTTAAGGCGCAAGCCTCTGAACAATATGCCTGCCGCCTGTCCGGGGCCACGGCCCCGCCGCAGATGGGGCAGGGCTTGAAATCCGGCCTGGGGCCCACAGTAGTAAGGGCGGCCTCCAGAGCTGGATCAAGGGGCAGGACGGCCTCCCGGAAGTAGCGGCAATAGGCACCTGTCCAGCACTTTCCCAGCATATAGCACTCACAGTCCAGGGGCAGGCATCCACAGGCCCGGTCATAGTTGGCGCACCATTTCACCACCAGGGAGCGGATGGCCGCCTTTTCCTCCCGTGTCAGTTCGCGGGCCAAAGCGTCACCTCCCGCCGCCCGGCCTGGGAGAAAGTTTCTGATAACAGCAGACACAGCGCAGGCCCCGCCAGTAGGGACAGACGGAGCAGGCGGAGCCTCTGGGCGGTTTGGCCGGGCCGGGAGCCTGGGGCCGGGGCTTTTGTTTCATCATCCGTTCAAAAGAGCTTGCTGTGAAATTCATTCCCCGTCCTCCGTATCCTCGTTTTCGTCCTCGTCCTCATCCCAGGGCGGGCCGTCCTCCTCGCCGTCATAGTCCTCCAGTTCCTCGCCGTAGTCCTCCTCCGGCTCTGTTGCCGCCTGCTGTTTGGGGCGGTACACCTTGAAATAGAACGCGGCCCCGCCGCCCAGCACCGCCACGGCCAGCACCAGCAGGAGCATCCCGGCGTTGCCTTTTTCTGTTTCCGGCTCGGCGTCGGGCTCGGCCACAGGCTCCGGTTCTGGTTCCGGCTTTTGCTCCACACCTGCGCACTCGGTCATGTTGACGGCGCACACCGCGCAGTCGGTATTGACGGCCCCCGCCGCGCATTTGTCCGAGCAGGAGCAGGAGGCCAGCTCTACGCCAGCGGCCTCGGCAGCGGCCAGCAGGTCGGCCTCGTCCACCGTATTCAGAAAATAGGTCTGGTACTGTTCGCCGTCCTCGTCCACGGGCTTGTCGTAGTCAATGACAATGTAAAAGGTGGCCCCGCCGCTGGTCTGGACGGTAATAAACTGCTTGTTGGTATGCTTGTCATAGAGCAGATCACGGGTCACAAGATTGCCGTCCTCAGAAAAGCCCTCGCCGGGCTCAATCACCGGCTCCTCCGTGACAGCGGGCTCCACGGGGTCAAGCCCCTCCCAGTCCTCGCCGCCCCCGGCGTAGGCCGTTGCGGGGGTAAAGCCGCATAAAAGAACAGCGGCGCAAAGCGCCGCCGTCAAGACTCGAAAGCGTTTCATATTCAGTTGTCCTCCTTTCCCTCGGTAACAGGCGCGGGCTCGGACTTCGGGACACTTTGTCCCAAAGTGCCATCGTCCCGGAGCTTCTGGAGCACCAGGGGGAGCTCCGCAAGGGGGATGCTCATGCCCCGCACGATGTCCACGATCTCGCTGTTTTCGGCCTCCAGTTTCTTCTGCTCCAATTCTTTCAGCCGGGCCTGCTGTTCGCTGATTTTGGCCTTGACCTTATCAATCTCGGCCTGGATTTTCATACTTTTTGCTGTTGCCATTCAAAACCTCCATTCAAGGCAAACGCCCGTAGGCGTAGAAATGAGACTGCCAGTAGCTGGTATTTAAGTTTGCATAGCTGATGGGATCGCCACAATGGATCATCATTCCGTCCCCAACGTAGATGCCCACATGGGAAACGCCCGGCGTGTCATAGGTGCCCTTGAAAAAGACCAGATCACCGGGACGCGGGGAGCTGGTGCGGGTACAGATGTTATAGAGCCCCTGGGCCCCCAGGCGGCCCACATTCCAGCCGGAGTGATTGATTACCCAGGACACAAAGCCGGAGCAGTCAAAGGACGTGGCCGGGGAGCTCCCGCCCCATACATAGGGATAGCCCAGGTATTTTTCCGCCTCGGAGAGCATAGCGGCGAATGTTTCATCGTCCAGATATTCCCCCGGCACCTCATATCCGGCGGGCGGGTTTGTCACATAGCGATCCACATAGGCGGAGCCGGGGAACAGGTCGGGGCGGTTTCCCAGGGTAGACATATAGAGGGAGTACCGGGCCAACTGCTCCTCGCCCATGAAATACACAGGCAGATGGGACAGGTCAAAATTCTCCAGCGTTACATAACAGATATACCAGGAATAGGGCTCGTCGTCGCTGTCATACCGTGTCTCCACCACCACGCGCTCTGTGAGAATATACTGGCGGTCAAAGAGCATCCCCAGCGTACCCTGCACCTGGGCCGCCGTCCATTCCCCCTCGTGGAGCACACAGAGAATGGAGATCAGCACATAGGGATCGTGTTCGATTTCATCCAGATCAAAATGGTACTCGTCATAGTTGTGGGTGCTGGTGTAGGTATCAAGATAGTTTTGGAGCTCCGCCTCCAGATTGAGGTAGGCCGCCTCCGCCGCCAGGATTTCCCCGTCCGGGGATGGGTAGGTGGTAGCCCCAACAGCCCCGGCCCCGGCGTTGCCGAGCAAAACCAATGCGGACGAACAGGACTGCATAGACAGAATGAGCAGGACACAGGCCAGGGCCAGGAGCACGCCCAGGGGATGCCGCTTCACAAAGCCCACCGCCTGGGCCGACAGCTTTTCGGTGGCGGCGGCGGTCTTTTCAGCGGCCACGGCCCCCTGGCGGGCGGCCTCCTTTGCCCGCTTTTGGTACTGCTTGCGGAGCCGCCGTTTCTGCCAGTAGCGGGACAGGGCATTTTTCGAGAGCTCCGGGTGTTCCTGGGCGGCGGTGTAAAATTGATAGTCCGCCGCAGCCTTGCCATACCGGGCCTCGGCCCTCCGGACGGCCCACGCCGGGTGCTCCCGTATGCGCCGCCCCACGAAGCGGGAGCCCTGGCGGAACGCGGACTCGCCCAAAAGCTCGGAGTGATGGGCCCCCTCGGTGCCTACATTTTCCTGCTCTACCTCGTAAATCTTCCCATGCACAAAGCCGTGGACGGAGCCCCCCAGGGCCCCGCCCGCCCGTTTGACGGGGCCGGGTTTCTTTTGGGGTTTCTGCTTTGCCAGCTTGCCCTTTGCCGCCTCCAGCTTCTCCCCGCGCTTTTCCATACGGAGCTTGGACGCGGCGGCCTGTTCCTGCCTGCTCTTTTGCCGGAATTTGGACTTTGGGACACTTTGTCCCGAAGTGCCCCCGGCCTGTTCTTTCGTGCCAGCCCCGGCCTCCGGGCCCGGAGCCCCCTGGGGCGCGGCCTGCTCCGGGCGCACACGGGGCCCAGGGCCAGCCTTATCCCGCCGCGCCATCTTTCAAATCCTCCGGGCGGGTGGTCAGAAGATCGTAAATCTCCCCACGGGGGAAACGATCCATAAAGGGGATGGTCACATTCCCATAGAACAGCAGGCCCTCGCCGGAATTGCTGTGTGTGATATAGGAAAGCTGATGCTCGGAAATGCCGAGCTGTTTTGCCAGAATTGCCCGGTCACTCTGCGCCTGGGACAGCAGGATCATAAAATCCGTGTTGTCCAGAATATTCTGGATTTCCGGGCTGGCCAGCAGGTGCTTGACGTTCTGCGTCAACGCGCTGGGCACACAGCCCCGTTTGCGGAGCATCTGCCAGATGGAAACAAAATAGCTGGCGGTGAGCTGATCTCGGAGCAGAACATGGAACTCGTCAAAGTAGCACCAAGTCGAGATGCCGCTCTGATAGTTGGTATTGACCGAGGAATTGACAAACTCATTTGTGACGTGCATCGCAATTTTTCGGAGATTGTCTCCCATGCCCTTGAGCACGATGCACACCACACGGCAGTCGGTTTTGACATTCGTGGGATGGTTGAACAGGTTAAGGGAGCCTGTACAGTAGAGCTCCAGGGCCGTCGCCACGCGCCGGGCCTCCGGCTCCGGCTGTTTCAAAAGTTCCTCGTACAAGTCCTGGAGCAAGGGCATCCTGCCGTCCCCCACGCCCAGGGCCAGATCCCGGTAGACCAACCGCACACAGCGGTCTATGACGGTTTTCTCAATCGGTTGTAAGCCCTCCTTGCCGCCCACCACCAGCTCGCACAGGGACAGCAGAAAATCAGCTTTCATGGAAAGGGGGCTGTCCTCGTCGTTGCCGCCCATCTGGATGTCCATAGGGTTAATGTGATTAGGGCTGTCCGGGGCAATCTCAATCACCTGGCCGCCCAGCCGCCGCACCAGCGGGGCATATTCGCCCATCGGGTCTACAATGATAATCCGATCCTGGGGAATGGTAAGAAAGACGTTGAGCAGCTCCCGCTTTGCCGCGAAGCTCTTGCCGGAGCCAGTAGAGCCCAGGTAGAGCCCATTCGCGGATTTCAGCTTTTTCCTGTCCGCCATAATGACGTTGTGGGAAAGTGCGTTCATGCCGTAATAGAGGGACGGCCCGGCCATGCGGAGCTCCCTGGTCATAAAGGGAATGAAGATCGCCGTGGAGCTGGTAGTCATGCCCCGCTGGATTTCCACCTCATTCCCGCCCAGGGCCAGGGAGGAAACAAAGCCCTGCTCCTGTTGCCAGTCCAGCCGCTTCAATGTGCAGTTGTATTTCTGCGCGATACCGCCCACCGTGAAAATATCATTTTCCAGCCGCTGGCGGGTGGGGGCCAGATTTACCACGGTAAAGGTCAAGAGGAACATCCGCTCGTTGCGGGACTGGAGGTCGGCCAGAAGCTCCGCCGCGTCCTTGGAAAATGTGATAAGGTCGGGCGGCAGAATGTCGGGGTCATATCCGGCCCGGACAGCTTTGCGCTGTTCCTCCACTTTCATTTTTCCAATGTCAGAAATTTTCCCCTTGATGGTTTTAATCGCCTTTAGCTGATCCACGGTCTGGATATGGAGGGTCACGGTCATTTCCGCGTCAAGCTCCAAAATTTCCGCCAGGAGCTTGTCAGAGAGCTCCGACGCCAAAATCTGCAAGTAGGAGGCCGCGCCCCAATACTGGCCCATGCGGAACAGCCGGGGCTGGCGGAAGTCAAAGCTGTCGGGGGCAATAAAGTCCTTTGTGCCGAGCCCCGTCTTTGCAATATCCCCCCAGGAGAAGCGGAACGGCTCCCGGCTCCCAGGATGCATCTGGCCGTGAAGCAGGGCCAGACGCGCCCGCCCGTCCATAGGCTCGGAGGGCACGCCCAGCCGCTTAAAGTTGCTCATAACGTCCGCCTCCACGCGCTCCAGCCGGGGCCGCGCCTCGTCCAGACTTTCCGCCGGGATGCCAAAGGTAATATATTTTGAGCGTTCAATCCCATTGTTTGACCGGGCAATCTGATTTTTCAGCATCCCGGTAAACTCGGCCCGGACGCTGTTAAAGTCATCCTCGGCCTGGGGAATGTTCACCTTGTAGCGGCTCCGGGAGTGGGAACGGCGGTTAATGAAAGAAAGCTGGAACGGCAGAGAGCTGTCAAAGTAATTGAGGAATGAGCTCCAGCCGCTAAAGATAGCCGTCTGATCCTCGGTGCTTGCCACAGAATAATTGATGTCCTCATATTCCACGGTTTTTGTATAGAGCCCGCCGGGGAGCTGGCACACGCCGTCCGGGAGCATCCGCACATAGGGGATTGTCTGCTGGGCGGACAGGGCCGCCCGTTTTTTACCCTTTGCGGCGGGGCCGCGCCTGGGTGTTTGCTTTTTTGCTTGTTGCAATCGCATCCTCCTTTCCCACGGAGCCCCGCAGGGTAAACGGGGCGTATAAATTCTGCGTCTGATAGAGCCTCGCGCCGGGCCGCAGGAAACGGGCCCGGATGATATTTCTAATCACCTTTTCAAAGGGGAGCCCGTCACGCTCATACATCGCCAGCAAAAACGCCGGGAGCATAACGGCCAGCATAAGGAACATGGCCCCGGTGTTGCCGATAGAGCTGCGGGCCAGCAGATAGGAGGGGATACCCACCGCCGCCGCGCCGCCAAAGCAGACAAGCTGGCGTTTGGTTAGGTTAAAGGCCATTTTCGTTTTGATTTTGGATAAGTCGTTGGGTACATTTACATAGGGCATGAAAGACCTCCTTTCGGGCCGCCCACCTTGGGACAAAGTGTCCCGAAGTCCGGGACGGTGCTCTCCACCTCGTTTCCCCACACGTCCCAGCCGGGCGGGGTCTGTCTCGCAAAGAGCTCCACGCGGGGCAGGTCGCCCAGGAGGGAAACAATCTTGTCGCGGGCCTCGTCCGGCTTTTTGCTGTGGGCTTCAACGGGGGAAATGATAAACTGATGGATATTCGTGGCCTGCCGTTTGGGATGGCCCCTGGTCGCCAGCAGGCAGATTTCCGCGTTGCCCCGCGTCCAGAAGCCCAGGCCGTAAAACCAACTGTCCGCCTTTTTGTTTTTCTTCAGCCAGACAAAAGCCACGGTTTTATAAGTGAAGCCCCACGCCTTAATGAGCCGCAGGGCCTCCGGCAACTGCGGGAACGTGGCCCACAAAAAAAGTGCGCTGTCCGGGGCCGCCAGATCAGCCACCGGGAGCGCACATAGCTCCTCGATCCCCATTGTGGGGTAGTGATTTTCCGCCGCCCCCTGTACGTTCTTTGCAGAATACCGCCAGGGCGGATCGGCGTAGATGATAGAATAGTTTCCGATAGTCAGACTCCTTTCTCCCCGGCCTCCGCAGCCGCCTGCGCCAGCCGGATGCGCTCCGTGGCCGGGGCGTAAAAGGCCGGGGCGGTTTCAAAGCAGATAAAGCGGCGGCCCGTGTTGACGGCGGCCACGGCAGTTGTGCCGGAGCCCGCGCAGATGTCCGCCACCACCTCGCCGGGGCGGGTGTAGGTCTTGATGAAATACTCGCACAGCTCCACGGGCTTTTGCGTGGGGTGGACGGTGCGCTGTACCGATGGGAATGTCAGCAGGTTTCCGGGAAAGCGCAGGCCGTCCTCGGAGCCGCCGCCGGAACGGACAAATTTTCCATAGTTGGGGCTGTTGCCGCCCCGGTCAGCGGTTTTCTTATAGGGCTTGCCCTGCTCGAACTGCGGATCGTAATAGGGGAGCTTTTGATAGAATACCAGAATGTTCTCCGTCCGTTTCAAGGGGGCCCGCCTTGCGTTGAGAAAGCCAGTACACCGGCTCTTGTACCATACCCACTCATAGCGGAGCATAGGGAGGTTGGAGGCCCCCAACACCTTATCATAGGGGCATTGAGCAAAGAACAGCACCGCACCCTCCGGCTTGACCGCCCAGCGCACCGCCTCCCAAAGCTCCGGGAGCGGCAGGGGCACATCCCAAAAGTTGCGGGTCGTGCCATAGGGCGGATCGGTCAAGAGCATATCAACCGAGTGTTGGGGCAGGGAGCGCAGGCCCTCGATGCCGTCCATAAGGAACAGCCCCTCCGGGGGAGCCGGGGACTTCGGGACATTTTGTCCCAAGGTTGAATGTTCTGCCATACGCGCCTCCCCTCTAATGCGCGCCGAAAATGCGCTGGGAGATACTGCCCGTTTTGAACAGCATATAGCAAAGCAATACCGTATAGCCAACGGTGCCCCATATCGCCCCGATGGGATCTCCGCCTGTGGCGATCCCCTGGACAAGCACCGCGTAAATTGCCACGCACACCAGAATGAGCATCCCCTGGAATCCCACGGCGAACAGCGAGCGCAGATAGTTCTGGCCCGTGTGTCCCAATTCCCGGTTGGCAAGGGTCGCCACAGGGATGGGGGACAGGCTGGTGAGCAGATATATTTCAATCATGCGGCCATAGACCAGCACGAAAATAATGATATTCAGCGCCCACATGGTAACGCCGATAATGGAGGACTGGAGCCACAGGCCCAACAGCGGCCCTAAATCCATACCCTCCAGCGTCGTTTCAAGCTGGGTCAGCATATCCGGCGTAATGTCCGTGGAACCCTGGATCAGCCCCGCCGATTGTGCAATCACGCTCTGGGACACGTCAAACACGGCCATTACGATATTGAATGTGTTTGACAGAATAAGGATGGCACAGGACGTTTTGAACATCCATTTGTAGATATTCGCCACATCAAACTCGTGCATATTGTTTTTTTCCAAAAGCATCTGGATCAGTTCATAGGTCGCAACAAAGGTCAGCACCATTCCGGCAATCGGCAAAATTACCGTTTCGGAAAGCTGGCGGATCAGGGAGAACACCCCGGCGTGCCATGCCGCCGGGGTTGTTCCCACTTGTACCGCAATCTCTCCGACTTGGGCGTTTACGTTATCAAAGAGCCCCGAAAGGTTCCCCATGATCCCGCTGATTAAAAGCTCCTTGAGCCAATCCGTGAGCCAGTCGGTGAGAAAATCCATAAGCCGCTACCTTAAAACAGGCCAGAGAGCAGGGGGATCAGCGTTGTGCCCAGCAGGATGATGCCGCCGCCCGCCATGAGCTGTTTTATTCCCAATTAGGTGTAAAACTCTGCTCGATGGCGGGCGGCGGCGTACAAAAAATCTATATGGTGTTTTTAAGAGAACCGTCCCGGCGGGACAGGTCAGGCAGTGACCTGTTCCACCTCCGGGATGGGTTTGAGATTAAAATGAATTTCGATAGAAATGTGTCTTGTTTTATCTTCGTCAATGCGCTCATGCACGACGATTTCTTTGATTAAGCGGTTAAGGGTGGCTGCGTCCAGCTCTGTGATGTTGGCATATTCCTGAATGGCTTCCACCCATTGTTTTGCGTCATTGGCAAGCTGGGCTTCATCGGACAGCCGCTTCCTGCCCTCGGACACTTTTGCTTTAAGCTCCGTCTGCTCGGTCTGTGTCTTTTCCAGCATGGTGTTGAAATTCTGCTCACTGATACGCCCTGCAATCATATCCTCATAAAGCCGCATGACCATTTTATCCAGAACCTCAATCCGTTCCTCGTCCCTTGTAAGGGAGCGTTCCATTGCTTCCCGCTGTTCCCGCTGCTCGGCTTCACAGGTATTGGTCAGGCGGTCGGCAACCGCTTCCCCGTCCATCAGGGCAGCTCTGGCACATTCCCGGATTTTCCGCAGTACATGGCTGTAAAGGGTGTCATAGTCAATCCGGTGCTGGGTGCAGTGGTTCTTTCCAAAGGCATTGTAGGTCTTGCAGGAATAAATCTGCTGGGGATGTTTTGCGTTTGTATAGCGTATCGTCAGCGACTTCCCACACTCGCCGCATTTTATCAGTCCGGCAAACAGGCTGATTTCATTGGTCTGCCCCGGACGCTGGCGGGATTTCAGCTTGTTCTGCACAATGTCAAAGCTCATGCGGTCAATCAGCGGTTCATGCTGTCCCTCCACTACAATCCAGTCCTCCGGCTTCTTTTCCCCAATCGTGCCGATTTTGAAACGGTAGTCTTTTTTCTGGGAAGCAATCGCCCCGGTGTAAACGGGATTCATCAAAAGGTCTTTGATAACGGAGAAGTCCCACATATACCGTCCGTTTTCCGGGTCTTTCTTTTCCCATTTGGTTCGGGTATTGCGAAGCCCCCGTTCCCGGTTCCACCATGTGGGGCAGGGGATTTTTTCTTCCTCCAGCCGTCTGCGGATATAGTTCGGACCATGACCGTTTAGGGCATATCCGAAAATCAGCCGCACAATCGGGGCGGTTTCCTCGTCAATGAGCAGATGGTTTTTGTCCTCCGGGTCTTTCCGATACCCAAACGGGGCAAGACACCCGGTAAACTGTCCTTTCTGCGCTTTCAGAAGATAAGAGGAATGGACTTTCTTGGAAATATCCTTGCTGTACATCTCGTTCAGGATATTCTTGAACGGGGCAATATCGTTGTTATCACGCAGGGTGTCGATACCGTCATTCATGGCGATATAGCGGACACCGTTTCTTGGGAAAAAGTCCTCAATCAAATGCCCGGTTTGCAGATAGTTACGCCCCAGTCGGCTGAGGTCTTTCGTGATGACAAGGTTGATTTGCCTGCGCTCAATGGCTCTCAACATTCTCTGTAAATCAGGACGCTCCATATTAAGACCTGTGAAACCATCGTCCTGATAGACTGCCACAACCTCCCATCCCTGCTTTTCGCAGTATTTTTCCAGCATATCACGCTGGTTTGCGATACTGGCACTTTCGCCTTGCAGGTCATCGTCCTTTGACAGCCTGCAATAGACCGCCGCACGATAGCCCCCGGCAAGTGCCGAACCGATTGTTCTGTATTCCATTTCGTTCATCATAGCCATTTACCCACACAATCCAGACGGTATCTGGCTCTTTTGAACCTCATCTTCATTATACTTCAAATCTTTCTTTTTAGCAAGATATTCTTTCGTATTCGTCTTGCCGTATTTCTGGGAAATCAGGCTGACGAACACATCGGTTGCATCCAGCTCCCCGTCAAACACCGTTGTAACATGAATCTCTGTTTTGTTTTTTGCCATAGGCAGTTATCCTCCATACATGAAAATAGCCAGACAGAGGGTGTCGGCAACGAAGTCCGGCAACGGGCTTCAAAAGACCTTGCAAACAATCTCAATCTGGCGATGGTTACTATTTATACTTTTCTTTTATTTTTCTGTTGTTTTGGTTGTCATAGGGGAGAAAAGCCGATAGTTTCGGGATTTTCCCCGGCAACCGGCTCGGCAACGGGATAGCAACAGGGGGTGCAACGGGCTGTCATTTTCAGAATGGAAGCTCCATCTGTTCTGTGACCTCCACAAAACCGTCCATCTTTTTTTCAGACGGGTTGCCGGAGTCCGTTGCCGGGTTTTCACGCTCCCAGCCCTTTTGTCTGCCATACTCGGAAAACATTCTTGGGTTCGGGAAGTACCGCCAGCGGTCAATGCACTGGTTCATAATCTCGTTGATTTCCCGGATTTCCCATTGCTTCGGCTCGTCAAAGGCATGGTTCAAGGCTTCCTTGTAGAGCTGCTTGGAGCAGACCATACTCCCGGTGTACTTATCAAGATACGCCTGTATCATCCCGGCTTTGGTGTCCTCTGGCATAAAATCCCGTTGGTGTTCTTTGAGATACCGCTGCATGGCGGGGCTGAAAGCCAGCTTGAACCTGCCGCTTCGGTAAATCTCCATCGCTTCCGCCCACATCTGCTCGATATAGGCTCTGGAAGCAGCTTCGTCCTCCAAAATGTGAACCTCGGCTTGCTCCGGGTACACCATGACGGGGATAAAGCGGCGGTTGCCGGAACGGTCAAGGGGCAGGAAGTCAAGGGCATTGGAAGTGCCGCCAAATACGCACTGACGGGGGCGGTCTGCCGGGTGGGTTTCATAGGGTATCTTGTAAACCTCTTTCTGCCGACTTAAAAATGACTTGATTTCCTCAATGCTCTTGGCGTTGGCGGTTGCCATCATTTCCGACATTTCGATAATCCAGTGACCTTGCAGCTTGCGGTACACATTGTCATCGTCCAGCTTCCGCAAATCATCGGAGAACCACTCGTCCCGGACTGCCAGCAGACGGAAGAAGGTGGACTTGCCAGCCCCCTGACCGCCTACCAGACAGAGCATGATTTCAAATTTGCACCCTGGCTGAAAGGCTCGTGAGATTGCACCCAGCAGGAACAGCTTCAACGCTTCATAGGTGTAATCATCTGCGTCAGCCCCCAGAAAGTGCCGCAGACAGAAACGGATTCGTTCTGTCCCGTCCCACACAAGGGTATTGAGATAGTCCCGGATGGGATGGTACTTGTTTTCATTCGCCACAATCCCGATGGCGTTATCAATCTTTTTCTCATTGGTAAGCCCATAGGTTTCTTCCAGATAAAGAAGCAGATACTTCATGTCCGTATCGTTCAGGGCGGTGCTTTCCCTGTGAAAACCGATGGGCTTTATGATGTCCTTGCGGTCGGTCAGAATGTTGTATGCGATAGCCCCGGAAAGCAGCGGGTCACGCTGGAATACGGTCAGGCAGTTCCGTATGCTCTGACGGACACCGCCTTTCTCGGTAGTTTCCAGCCCCGCCTTGATTTCCTCAATGTTCTGGGGCGGCTGCATGGCGTTCATGGTGTTTTTTAGTTCTTGCTGCGTCTGCGGCTGCAAGCTCTGCCATTCGCTGTTCAAGCTGTATCACATCCTTTCCGTAGTCCGTAATCAAAGCTGCTTTTTCCTCCGTTTCCCCGAACAGCAGCACATCCAGCAGATATTCCACTTGGTCTTGCTTCTGTAAGGCTTCCACAAACCGGGGATGAAAGGCTTCCTCCGGGGTGTGCGGGGCATATTCCTTTCTCCATGCTCGAAGCAGGTGGAGATAGTCGGAAAGAATACGGAAGCAGCGGTTTTTTGCTTCCTGAAACTGTTCCTCCGGGGATTTCTGCCGGGGCTTGGGCTTTTTTGCCTTTCCCGGCGGTTTCCAGTCCTCATAGGAAAGCCCAAAGTCCTGTGCCAGCTGTACGGCGGCTTCTTTCTTTCCCAGCCCATACAGGGCGGCGGCAAAATCAATCACATCCCCATCCGCACCGCAGCCGAAGCAGTGATAACGCCGATCCAGCTTCATGCTTGGGGTTTTATCATTATGGAACGGGCAGCAAGCCATCCCGTTCCGACCTACACGGATTCCATAATGCTCCGCTGCCTGTCTTGTTGTGACAGACTGCTTCACAGCTTCAAATACATTCAAATCTATCCCTCCTTGAAAAAAGAAAAAACACCTGACATTCTCTGATTGAAAATGGCAAGTGCCTGTTAAAGTTCCATATCCTGTTGTCTGTGTTTCGCCTGTGCCGGGGCGGTTCTTTGAGCCTTTTTCTCGTCTGCCTTATCCTGCAAGACTTCCTTGATGGGCTGCTTCTTAGGCGGCTCTTTACTTTCCTCTGTGCCGGGTGTGGCTTTCCGTACCCAGTAGCGGATGTCCCGCAGCTTCTTCAAATCCTCCTGTACCTCGGTCAGCGGTACTTTCAGCTCTGCGATTTCGCTGAGAAGGGTTTCCTGCTCCTCTTGCAGCTCCTTTTGGGTACTATCCTTATCGTCCGGGTGTTTGGCAAGGTAGGCGGTGGCTTTCTCATACCGGGCAACCTCCGGGTGTTCCTGTTTGAATTTCTCCTTTGTTTTCTTGAAAAATATCTTCTGGTATTTCTCATAGACAGCCTTACATTCTTTGCAGTCTGTCCGGCTGGCAAGAATCCCGTCAATCACTTTGCTGCGGGCTTCCTTTGGCTTCATCTGATTGCGGTAATCTGCGGCTGATTTCCCGGAAGATTCCAGAAATGCTTCTAAGTCCTCCACAGTGGAAAGCCCCTTTTGCCGGAGATAGGACAGGGCTTCGCTGACTGCCTTTAAGTCCTGTGAAGTCCCCCGGTTCTGTCCAGCCCTTGTCCAGTCCTTCCGTTCTTCCTTTCGTATCTCCATATACTTCATCAGCAGATTGGGAAGAAGTGTCGCTTCCTCCGCCGCTTTTTGTGCAAGCAACTCCTTCCGTTTTTCTCCCAGCTCGGCAATCCAGCCTTTGAGGTTGTGGATAAGCTGCCGGATGGACTTCATCAGGCGGTTGGCGGCTCTGATTTCCCGGTTCAGGTTTCCGATATTCGTCTGGATACCACGCTTTTCCATCTGCCGGACAGCCGCTCCCTCATGGACAGTAGGGATAATATCAAGCCCCTGTCTGGCATAGGAACGCAAGTCCACACGCTCCGGGCGGTCATTGGCTTCCAGATAGCGGTTCTGGATGACCTCCCATTCATGCCGCCAGATTTCGCAATACTTCTGGTCGTTCCAATCCACCGTATCCTCCTTGTGGCTTTTCCATCTGCCGGACGGAAGTTTTATCCGTTCCCCGTTTTCGTCAAGGTCATAAACCTTGCGGCTCTTGGGAAGCCATTTTCCATGTTCGTCCATTGCCCTCATAGTGAGCATGACATGGGCGTGGGGATTGTGTCCCGGCGGATGGGGGTCATGGATTGCAAAATCAGCAATCATGCCTTTGGAAACAAACTGCTGCTCACAAAACTCCCGGACAAGGACAGCATACTGGTCGGGCGGTATCTCTCTGGGGATGGTAAGCACCCACCGCCTTGCAAGCTGGGAGTTCCATTGTTTTTCCACCGCTTCGGCGGCGTTCCACAAAGTATTGCGGTCTGCATATTCCTGTGGGGCATTAGGTGGGAGCAGGATTTCATTGTGGACAATACCACGCTTTTCCGGGTAGTGCTTCACTTGCTGGTCGTATTCACAGAACAGCTTTTCGCCGCTTTGGTAAGCAGCGGCGGCAACCGCAGACTGTCGCTGGCTGCGCTGAACAATCGTGATTTCGTTGTGTGGGCAGGGCATTTCGTGTCCCTCCTTTCGGTAATTGGTGGATGGGGTGGCGTTTTACCACCTCATTTTGGCAGAAAAAAAGCAGGAGACCTTTTTCAGATTTCCTGCTCGGTGTGCCGCTATGTGGGCGGCGGGTATTTAATTGTAAAAGTTCGGGGCAAGTTGACCCGATGTGAAGCTGACAAACTTGAATTGATTTACTTTGTTTGTAAATCTTCCAGAAAGAAAATTCCCTCTGTTAGGTTGATAAACATTTCCTTGTCCTTGATTACATGAATTTTATTGTTCCACCAGACAGTAGTGTTATTAGCGGAGATGGTTTTGCTTGTTCCATCTTTAAGAAAATAAGTAATTGTAATAGCAGGTTCTTCTTCGCTATTCACTTCCCCAAATAAATCATATTTCAGAAATCCCGTTAGCTTTAAGGCTAACTCAATATCCTCACGGCTCGAAATTTCTTTAACATCATCCGTGACACTCGGATACGTGATATTTACAGACTGAATATCATTTATGCGGGGCAATCCCCAAAGATACATACCATTCATAAATATGTTGATTCCAACAATCAAAACTGTCATAACTATCACTTCTATCAAAAATCGAATAAGACATTTGAAAATCTTGTTCACCAATTTATCCTCCAATCTCGATTTCTCCTGCTCCCAAAATCCCGATTTGTTGTCATCTCCATTATACTTCATCGCCTATCGAAAAGATAGCGTATTTTATGAAACTTGTCGGCTGGGAACAGCTTGCACCGCAAGGTGTCCCCAACAGGCAAGTCCACAAAAGGGTAGCTGGCGGCAGCCAGCGCAGGGGAAGTGTAGCGTCCCCTGTATGATTTGGAGCAGACCATGACTGCGGAAAATCACAGCCCTCCGGCGAGGAGCCTTCGGAGAACGCAATGCACCAACCTCTGGGTGGTGTATAATTGCGCCCTTAGTAAACTAAGGGGTTTCCGGCTTCTCCCGTTCCAGCAGTTTTTTCAATAGTTCCTGCGTGTCCTGCCTGTGAAAAATGAGTTTCAACAACAGCATGACATCATCATCTGTCAGGCGTTCCGGCTCTTGCAGAAAACTTTCCAGCATACCGCCACGAGTACAGAGCCGGTGCGTCCGTTCCTTTCGGGTAAGCTGCTTTAACTGGTGCTGCAATGCCTTTTCATCATTGATGGCTTTCCGCAGTTTCTTTTCGCTTTTCTCCAACTCCCGATTGAGTTTTTCCAGCTTTGAGGTATCAGGCAAGGGCAGCGTCCTCCTTTCCCGGTATCAGCACATAAATCCTGTTTGGTTCTCCAACGCCCTGACGTACCCGCATGATAAGTCCGGCGTTTTCCAGTTCATTCAAAGAACGCTTGACCGTCATAGAGCTGCGGGACAGGACTGCGGCAATGGCTGTGACAGGGAAGCAGACAAACAGGATTCCGTTCTCGTCCTCCTGCCCATTGGAGAGCATAGCGTCCAACATCCGGCAGTACATGACCTTTGCGGTGCTGCTGACTGGAAACCCTGTCAACGCTCTTGGAAAAGCCATACAGGGCGGCAATGGTGTGTCTATCGTCATAAATTCAAAATTCATTCGGTGTGTTCCTCCTTTTTCTTTGCTCGTTTGGATAAATAACGGGGGCAGTCAATCACAACCGCCCGGAAGCTCTGCTTGCACCCATGCTGGCATTTCCGGCATAATTCGTTGTAAGTGACACGCCCCCGGTCATTGAGGTAAAAAGAAAGCTCATGCTTCCTCTTTTTGCTCATTCTCGGCATATTGCACTTCCTCCCGTTTTCGTGTATGGTTTCGGGGCGATTTTCGGCAAAATTACAGCCATAGAGCCGCCTAAAATCTCCCGAAGTATCAGAGATAGGGTAGACTATCCCCCTATCAGATTGTCGTGTTTCGGTATCATTTCGGTGTCAGTTCGCCAGTTCTCCCCGGTGTCGTTCCTCCCCTGAATCTCACAGCGGCGTATCGCTCCCTTTGGTATGCTCGTTTTGGTCAGGGTTCCTCCATATCCCTGCCAAAAGTCATGGCACTACATCGCCGGGGAAGCATATCCCACACAGGCTGGTCATTCGATTGGAATAATCCATCGATGAACTACCTGTATCATAGAACATTTTTGTGCCCTGTGCCGTATGTCCACAAAGTAGGAATTCGGGGTAAAAATCAGAAATTTCCACGATTGCGGAATTGATATGGTATAATCAATTCAACGGTTATAAATGTCGTTAGAAAGGGGGAACTGCTTCAATGAACGGAGCTACTACAATACAGGAACGGCTAAAAGATTTACGATTAAACAAAGGATTAAAACTGGAAGAACTGGCTGAGCAAACGGGTATTTCAAAATCGGCTCTTGGCAGTTATGAAAAAGACGACTATAAGGAAATCAATCATGGCAACCTTATCCTGCTGGCAGATTTTTATGGGGTGTCCCTCGATTATCTCTTTTGCCGGACAGAGAACCGGGCGGAGATCAACACGCCATTAAGGGAGCTGCATTTGAGTGATGAGATGGTAGCACTTCTGAAAAGCGGTCGGATTAACAACCGTCTGCTGTGCGAACTTGCCACCCATAA
The DNA here is from genome assembly GCF_024460495.1 of Hungatella sp. SL.1.14. Taxonomy (NCBI): domain Bacteria; kingdom Bacillati; phylum Bacillota; class Clostridia; order Lachnospirales; family Lachnospiraceae; genus Hungatella; species Hungatella sp. SL.1.14. The sequence continues at coordinate 153,202 of NZ_JANFYJ010000013.1, forward strand.
GGACTTTATCAAGTTTCTTGCGGACATTGAGATTTATGTGGATGGGATTGCCACCATGCAGATTCAAAACCTCAACGCCCTTGTCGATACCGTCCGGCATGAAATCATTGAACGGTATCGCCCCGGCGAAGATGACCCCCATTTGAAAGTGTTGCAAGCCGCCCATATCAGTGATGATGAATATTTCAGTCACATGGTACGGGATGACCTCAACCTGATTATCCGGGATATTCGGGAAGCCCATAAAAAGGACAGCGAGAGTGCACCTCAGACCACCGTTGCCGATGAACTGAAAGAAAATCTGGAAGCGGTTGAAAATTTCAAGGGCAGCCGTGATGAAAAGCTGGTTGTCCTTTACTGTAAGCAGCTTGGTATCAACTATAAAAATCTGTCAGATGAAGAATTTCGCTGGCTGATTCGGATTCTCAAAAAATCAAAGAAAATGGGAACGCCTATCAGCCAGAGGAAAAAACGATAAAGAAAAACCGCTGTTGCATGGTTTGTTGGCTTCCATGTAGCAGCGGTTTTTGCTGGGATTATTCAGTTGAATTTTTAGCACGACAAATTAGAATTTGTCAAAGAGGATTATTCCAATATTCCACAGTATTTCTATTTACATCATAAAAAGTAATATTACCCGCATTTATAGGCAAGACAATCGCAAAAGGTTTATTGCGGTCAATATCAACCACTTGAATTGTGTTGCCATCATCTATTTCAAGTTGTTGCACCTGCTGTTGATTCATAGAAATAAATGCTCGTTCATTATATCCCTCTACAGTAAACTCCACAATTCCTCTTTGAATCCCCGAAAGAGTTCCACCTCCACGGAAAAAATATCCGAAGGAAAGTCCTGGACGATTGACATAGACGGAAAAAGAATGGTCACTCAAATCCTGAGGGTAAGAAATATATGCAGCCATCGTGCTGGAAACGCTTCCATCGACCGTCCAATCATCCTTAATCTTCTGCGACGAACGAATATCTGCCTCCAGCTTAGATGAAGTCACGCCGATCTCATTGTTCGTATAAAGAAAACAAACAAATAAAATACAAGCAAGAACAACCCCTATCACAATTTTAAGAAATATTTTTTTCACGCTATCAAAACTCCTTGTCAACTTTCGATTTGTCATAATCATTCTACCATACCGTTATGAATAAATCATCTCTTGCAAAATAATTTCTTCTGCCCGGTTGTGAATGTTATTGCAACGCTGCACCCATTCCATTTGATGGGTACGCTTCAATTCCTCGGTCACACCATCGGCAGCCTTCATCTGCTCCATGATGGTGTCTAACCGTTCCTGTGCCTGTTCGTTCAGGTCTGCAAGATATGTCCATAACTCCCCGGTCAGTGTCAATGTGTTCAATCTGGCTGGGTGGACTTCTCTTAAATATTCCCGGTGCATCCGTCCGTACTTTCCGATGGGGCGGTGTTCCTCCGGCAGCTTCAAATCTGGGATGTAGTAATCTCCAACAAGGATATAATCAATTCCGTTTTCTGTTATTCTTGATTTCAATTCGCTCATGTTCCTTACCTCCTGTGGAAGCAGGCTCGTCTGGTACTAACTCAATCACATCGGTAATCTCACAGTTCAGAGTTTCGCAGATACGGGCTAATGTATCCATGCTGATGTGCTTTCCCTCTTTGCTCATGTTGGCAATCATATTTGTTGTCATACCAGCGGCAAGCCTTAAATCCTCTTTTCTCATGTCACGCTCTAACAGTGTGTGCCAGAGTGGTTTATAGCTGATGTGCATATTGTTTTCCTGCCTTTCTATCCATACCACCGGGGCGGCTGCCCCGGCAGGAACTTTTCTCTTATTATAACACCAATCTTGTGAAATCACAATTTATTCTTCTAGCCTGCCGCTGATACCGTCTGGATTGGTTTTTCCTTTCTTTTTGTTCCCTTTAATTAGCCATGAACTGTTTCATGCCCTGGCTTTTTGCTTATGTGTGATAAAGAAGTAATAGAAGTGTAAAAAATTTTGCCGTTCCTATCCGGCACATGAGGTATGTCGGATAGGTCGGGCGGTTAGGTGTCGGGCAGTTCTACCTTGCCGACAAAAGAATAATAGATTTCGATTTCCTGTCTGCGTAACTTGCCCCGGCGTTTCCCGTCAAGGGCAACGCTTTCATGGACAACGATTTTCTCCACAAACTCCCGCAGCAGAGTAGGGGTAAGTTCTTCAATGGTAGTGTGCCTGCGTACCACATTCATAAACTTTTCAGCGTTTGCGGTGGCTTCCTGCGCTTTGGAAAGTTCTTCCCGCAGTCTGGCGGCACGTTCTTTCAGTTCTTTCTGCTCGGCTTCATAGTCTGCCGACAGCTCTGTGAAACGCTCGTCCGATATGCGCCCGGTTACGCTGTCCTCATACAGCCGCTTGAAGATAGCAGATAACTCGGCTATGCGTTTCTCGGCGGCTTCCAGCTCCTTTTTCTTGGCGGCGTTCCTGCGTCTGTCCCCGTCCTCATTCTGCTCGATTAAAAGCTTCATAAACCGGGCTTCATGCTTTGCCGCATAGCTGGTAACTTTCCGCAGATTGGAGAGTACGCCAGCGGTCAAGAGGTCAGTGCGGATAAAGTGCGCTGTGCAGTCGGCGGTGCGTTTCTTGTAGCTTCCGCAGATATAACAGTCCTGCTTGCGCTTGTCCGTCTGGTATCGCTGCTGGTACATGACGCTGCCGCAGTCGGCACAAAAGAGTATGCCGGAGAACAAGCCCACTTCGTCATAACGGTTGGGGCGTTTGCGCTGCTTGCGTAACTCCTGCACCCGTTCCCACGTTTCCCGGTCAATGATAGGCTCATGGTGGTTCTCAAAAACCGCCTGCTTTTCCGGGGGATTTTCTATGCTGTGTTTCAGCTTGTAGGACGGCTTCTCGGTCTTAAAGTTTACCAGACAGCCCGTATATTCCCGGTTTTCCAGCAGATGAACCACGGTATTGGTCGCCCACTTGCACTCATAGCCGGGGTGGTAGCGGCGGGTGCTGCCCGTCCTGCGGTATTCCAGCGTCCCCGGCGTGGGGATTTGCTGCTCGGTCAGCATACGGGCTATCTTGGTCGGACCGTTCCCGGCAAGGCAAAGGCTGTAAATCTGCCGTACCACCGGGGCGGCTTCCTCGTCAATGATAAAGTTTTCGTCCTCGTCCATGAGGTAGCCATAGACGGGCTTGCTTGTGATGGGCTTTCCGCTCATGCCCTTAGAGCGTTTTACTGCCTTGATTTTCTTGCTCGTATCTCTCACCAGCCATTCGTTAAAAATGTTCCGCAGCGGGGCAAAATCATTTTCCCCCTGTGCGCTGTCCACTCCGTCATTGATAGCGATGAAGCGGACACCTTTCTGTGGGAAAATCATTTCTGTGTACATTCCCACCTGTAAGTAGTTTCGCCCTAACCTCGACATATCCTTGACGATAACTGTCCCGACTTTCCCTGCTTCAATGTCTGCAAGCATGGCTTGAAATCCGGGTCTTTGAAAGTTCGCACCGGAATAACCGTCGTCGGTGTACCAGCGCAGATTAGAAAATCCATTCTGTTTGGCATAGGTTTCCAAAATCCTCTTTTGGTTGGAAATGGAATTGCTCTCGCCTTGCAGCTCGTCCTCATGGGACAGTCTTGGGTAAAGGGCGGTAATGAGTTGCTGGGTGGTCTGTCTTAACATAAATTCCTCCGTTTCCGACAGCCAGCCCCACTATTCCGTACCTTGATTGTACCACATGGGGCGGCTGTCTGTATAGCGGCAAAAGCGTCAAATCTGCTTCTTTACGGTCGGTAAAAATGACGGTTTTTCAATCAGGCTTATCACAGGTCAAATATCCGGCGGCGGCTTCTGCTTCCAGCACTTTCATCATCTTGTCAGCGGCGGTGTCGGTCGCCCCCTCCTTGAAAAAGCCAGACACCACAAGGATTGTGTTGCCTATCCTCGTTTCGGTCACGCAGTCCGGGCGGCGGGCAGGGCGTTTGTTTCTCTGGGTGTCGGTCATAGGCAAATCTCCTTTCCGGCAAGCAGCCGTTTCAGCTGTTCCATTTTTCCCTGTGCGGCGGCTTTCCTCAAATTCTCCCCGGTAAAGCAGAGAGGGGAACACATTTCAAGCAGGCGGTCATAAATCCGGGCGTGGGCGGTGTCCTCCGGGTGCTGCAATTCCTCCAGCGTGAGGTTGGTCGTCACAATCAGCGGCTTCCTGCTCCGGTAGCGGCTGTCAATCACATTGTAGACCTGTTCCAGACCGTATTCTGTGCCACGCTCCATTCCAAAATCGTCAATGATGAGCAGGGGGAAGCTGCAAAGGCGGGAAATATATTCGTTCCTGCCCGCAAAGCTGGCGGCAAGGTCGTTTAATATTGCTGCAAAGTTTGTCATGCACACCGGGACTTCCTGCTCCATGAGGGCGTTTGCAATACACCCGGCAAAATAGCTTTTCCCAGTGCCTACCCTGCCCCACAAGAGCAGCCCGTAGTTCCCGTCCTTTATCTGTTCCCAGCGTGCCACATATCCGGCGGCGTTCTTCATCTGCGGGCAGCTGCCGTTATCGTTGGCAAATGTCCAGTCCTGCATGGTCTTGTCTGTAAAGCCCTGCCGTTTCAGCCGTTCCACCGTTTCAAGGTGGCTGCGCCGCTTCTCGGCGGCTTCCCGTTCCTTACGGGCTGCCCGCTGGCAGTCGCACTCTGACGGGTGGCGGTCACGCCCGAAAAAGGTCTTGCCCTCCGGGAAATAGGCTTCTTTGGGTTTCCGGCATTTGCCGCAGTATAAAAGCCCGTCCTCCCCGGTGTAATCCTCCGGCTCGGCTGTGGTGTCGGTCATAGGCAGTATGGTGTTGTGGATTGTATCGGTCATAGGCTTTCTCCCTCCTTGAATGAATAGTCCGGTATGCCTTTCTTTGGCTTCTCTTTGGCAGCGTCCTCCTGCGCCCACTTGTAAATGGTGGCTGCATGGCTCTGGTACTGCTTCCCGGTGGAAGCGATGTGGCAGGAAAGGCGGTCAAGGTAATACTCCCACTTGCCGGGGAAGTCCTGTTCCAGCTCCAAAAGTTCTGTGTCAGAAAGAAATACATTTTTATATCTGCCATAAGCGGCGGGGGGCTGCCCCTCACTCGCTCCTTTTGTTTGGCTCTCTATTAGGTTGTTTATATTAGTTTGGTTAGGGGACGGTTTTCCGACCGTCATAAGGTCAGTTTTCCGGCTGTCAGTTGGTCGGTTTCCCGCCCTTATGAGGGGCGGTTTTCCGTCCGTCAGTTGGTCGGAAAACTGTACCACTGGGATAGGCGGCACTTTCACATACAGACGGTTGGCGGCAGAAAAGCCCGTCCGTCTGCGTTCCAGCAGCCCGGCAGCGTCCAGTTCGTTCAGTGCGCCCTTTATGGTGGTGCAGCCTTTATCCAGCATTTCCGCTATCTCTGCTATGGGGTAGACAATGTATGTCCGTCCCTCGCTGTCCTGCCAGCCGTTCTTCTGCGAAAGGGTGGAACGGTCTAACAGCAGCGCATATAACTCTCTTGCGGTGTGGGATAGGTCTGTTTCCAGCAGGAAACGGGGGTAAGGCAGGTAAGCGGGCAGCTCCGTTCCTGCGGTCATATAATCAGCGATAGGGTTCACCTCCTTGTGGTGTCTGTCTGTGGGTTCTGTTACGCTTTTAGGGGGCGTTTTTAAGGGAAAAGGATAAATGTATCACGCACCCTTTGACACCCTCCAAAAAAGCCTTGATTTATGCGGGTTTGAAATGCCCTAAAGCGTGACATTTCTCCCTTTGTTTCCGCTTCCGTTTGGCGGCGTTTATCCGCTTCATGCGTCCGGCGCAGTCCGGGCAGTATTTCCCCCGGTTGGATTTTGGGAAGAAGAACGCCCCGCAGACAGCGCAGCGTTTCCGGCTTCCCCGGCGCAAGAGGGCGGCTTCCAGTGCTTCATCAAGGGGCAGGACAGCGGCGGTAAACCAGCGGCAGAGCAGCGAATAGCTGATACTCTGTACACACACGCAAGGCTCGCCGTCCTCCAACAGCAGGCAGTTCCCGCTGTCATAGTTGCAGCACTCATGCACAAGGCGGCGGGCTGCCCGGTACTGGCGGTAGTCCATGCGGGGGATATTACCGTTCATGGCTCTGCTCCTTTCTGCGCTGCGGCTCGCTCCGGCGTAAAATCTGGTCGATATTGCCCTTGACAGTCTGCAAGCGGCGGTACTCCTCCCGTTTTGCCCGGTAATCGTTGTAGCCGCTGTTTTTCTCTTTGATAAGGCTTTCAATCTCTGCTTGCAGGGATTTATAGCTCGGCAGCTTGGAAATGCCGTTCTCCCTGAAATAGCGGGCGGCTGCGTCTGCTATGATAAAGTCACTTTCATGCTTCTGACGGTAGGCTGCTTTTGCTTTGGCGTTTTTCTGCTGTTTCAGCCCGTCCCGGACAGGGCGGGTCTTGGAATAGGCAAGCACCTGCCGTTGCAGCTCCTTTTTCCCGTTCAGCGTCTTTTCCACCTGCTTCAACCACGCAAGGCTTTCCTGCATGGCGGCATAGGCGGCAGAACAGGCTTCGTCCAGTTCCTCCGGGGAGGAAAAGCCGTACTGCTGATAGGCGGTAACGGTAGCTGCCATTTGCTTTAGGTTGTGCTTTGCCGCCCAGCGGTCATAGCCCACGCCCTTGCCCTCGGCTCGCTTGGCTTCCCGGTCAACCATGCGCTGCAAGGTGTTGTCTGCCGGGGTGGTTTTTGCAGCTTTTTCCCCTTGTAACGGCTTTTTAACTGCGGCAGGGTATTCGGGTATGGCTTTGGTCTGTTCGGCAGCTCTGTGGGCGTTCTGCGTGAGCAGGGCAAGGACAGCAGCCTTGTCAAAATCGTCCCCCAGCTTTCGGGCTGTGATAGGCTTTGTCCTGTCCGGCGTGAGGTAGGAAAGCCGCCCCCGGCTCTCCTTGACGGTCACACCCTCCCGCAGCAAAAGGGAAGAAAACTCGTCAAAGCTGCCAGCTTGGGAAAGTGCCTGCCGTATCGTCCGGCGCAGCTTCGCCTTGTCCGTTTCAAACTTGGTGGGCTTGGTCGGCTGTCCGGCGGCTTCTCTGGCGGCGTTCTCTTTGTCAAGGGCAAGCTGCCCTTTCTTTGCCGCCCAGTATTCCCGTTCGGTTATCCGTTCCTTGCTGCCGTTCAAGAGGTCGATTTGGTAAAGCCCCTCCCGGTGGCACATTTCCATGACTTCGCTCTTGAAATATTCCATAGCGGCGTTGGTGCAGCGGTGCTTGCAGCCCTCCAGCGTGTCGGCTGGTCTGTCCATGTAGGGCAGAAGCGGGACTTCGTAAATCCGCAGGGAGTTGATGACGATATGCACATGGATATTCCCGCTGTGGTTATGCCCGTCCGGGTGGGTGCAGATTAGGGCTTGGTGTCCGGGGAAATGCTCCTTGCAGAACTGCTCGCCCAGCTCCTGCGCCCGGTCTACGGTCAAGCCGTTGTCTGTCCCGTCCCGTGGGTCAAAGCTGATGATATAGTGGTGGCTTTTCACATCTTCCCGTTTTTGGTTTTTCTCATAGCGGAGATTGGCTCGCATACAGGCAACAGCGAAATCCTCGCCCCCGCAGTTGAGGGAAGAAATGCGGTAATCCTCCCTCGGTATCAGCCGCCCGTTTTCATCAAGGGTGGCTTTCATGGTAAACTCGTCATGCTCAAATGTGAGATAGGCTTCCGCTGCGCCATAGTCGGCGTTTTTAGAGCTGATATGTTTGAATGTTGCCAACAGCGTCACCCACTTTCTGCAAGACTTCAAACTTTAGGGCAGCAAGGTCGGAAACCGCCGCCCGTACCTCCCCGGCAAGCTGCGGATAGGGACTGTGCCACTCGTTCAGCGTCCGGGCTATCTGGTTTAAGTTGCCGCCGATCCTCCCGTATTCGGCGGTCAGCTTCCCGACAGCGGCAAGCAGCTCGTCATTGATGGGGGAAACGGTTATGATGGGGCGTATGGCTGCCCCGGTTATGGCTTGCCGGATAAACTCGGCTTGGCTCATGTGGTAAGCAGAAAGCCGCTGGGCAAACTCGGCGTATTCTTCCTCGGTCATGCGTGTTTTGACTACCCGGCTGCGGTGCGGCGTGTTGTATCGTTTCATAGGTGGTTGACCTCCTTTCTGTGCGTGGTGTCCTCTCACTAATAGGAGAAAAACAGGGTGTGAAGCGGAACTGTTTTTGAAAAATCCGAAAAATATTTTGAGGGGTTTTTCAGCGGCGCAAGCCGCATAAGCAGGGTTTGGGGAAGGCACTCCCCAACAAGATTCCCGCAGGGGCAAAATGAGCGATAAGCGAATTTTGGCACCTCGGTAGAATCTTGCTCTAAGAAACTGCCGGCCTGCCGTTCACTTGCTACTGCCACTTTTTCAGAAAATCTATAACCAGCTTTTTTTATAAAAGGCTGCGGGCTGGCGTTTTTCCCTTACTCCCTACAAACCACAAAAGAGCAGAATGGACGGACTTTCCGGCAAGAACTTTTCCGGCGGCTCGGTCTTTCCCGACAATAAGGCGTTTCGGAAGCTGCGTTTTGCCCGCTGTCTGAAAAAAATGGCAGCCTTTTTTGGTTTCACTGTCTAATACGGAACTTTTGGAAATTTGCCAAAAATGGACGCAAAAAAAGCAGCAAATCTTTTTCGGATTTACTGCTTCATGTGCCGCTGCGGTGCGGCGGGATGGATATTCAGTTGAAATAAAAGAGGATGGTGGTACTTTAGTCTATCGACTCTTTACTAACTATTAGGTAATCTTGAAAGATTTTCCTTGAATTTATCTAAAGAATGTTCATTGTTTCCCGCAAAAATAAGTGGAATTGTATATTCATATGATATGCCATTTTCATAGTCCGATAATTGTATTTTTATAGTATCATCCCTCTCATCTTTAGGTGCTATATATATGAATGAATTTTTATTTATATCAGATATTTTCCCTTTTTCAGAAGAAACAGTATAACCCCAGTCTGTTAAATTTGTCTTTATTGTAACTTCTGTTTCTGTTTCTTTTCTAGTCTGCAATGCTGTTTTATCGATTTGGATATCAAAAGGAGTCGAACCTAACAATTCACTGTTTATATTTACAAGTTCTTCTCCATTTGTTTTAGAAATATTAGATTCATCTTCATAATTTTGTTGAGATTCATCTTTTGGTGTTTCTCTGTTACATCCTAATAAAAAGCATAAAATAATTAGTACTAATACAGAAAGTTGTTTTTTTTGCATTTATTTCTCCTTTCATATTATCAAAGAAAGCACTGAGAGTACTTTCAAGAAATTTTGAAATATTCTCAATGCTTTCTATTTTTTGATTATAAACTTGCCGGTAATGATACTATGTTAATTTATCTCTTTCGCGTAACCTTTGTTGCAATATACACATGCACCATTCACCCATTTGTGAGACATTTCAATCGTCTCAACTTCATAAATGCTTACTTCTCCACAAATTAAACATTGTTTGTAATTATATACATGACGTGTCGCACATTTATCCCAGTCATCATATATACCAGGCATTTCATCTTCATATCCATAGTACTGGGGAGAACCCCAACTATGAGTATGAGCGGCAAATACAGTCATTGGAGCAGCTACAATTCCAGCTACTACTGAAAGTGCTAAAATAGATTTTCTTAAATTCATAAGTTCCTCCCTTTCCTTAAAAATACATAGCTCTTTGTTACATTGTCATTTTAACATAATAATTGGTAAAATGCAATAATTTATTTTCTATTTACGAGAAAATACTGTGCATATTATCTTATTTAGGAATAGTTAAGGCGGCTACCTAAATCTTTTTATTACTTTACCGCACATGAGCATTGGAGCCCGGATTGTCTGAACCGTAACCCTCCAGCAGATTGACTACGCCCCACACGCCCAGGCCAGCGCCGAGGGCCACAACAAGGGTCTGTAAAGTGTCGATAGCAGATGCGAAAAACTGCATAGAGCCTCCTTTTCTCCGGGGAGATGCCCCGGCCATGAAAAAAGCCGCCATTCCTGGCGGCAGGTTGCCACTTCGGGACACTTTGTCCCGAAGCGATATTTATACAAAAGCGTCCGGATCGTCCACATCGTCATAGTTGAGGATGTCCTCGTCCTCGTCTGTGAGCGAAGTTTCCGACACGGCCACCTTGTACACCTCACAAGCCTCGTTCAGCCCAGGCCGCCTGCGGCGGTTTATGAGTTTATCAAGGTCAAAGGCGTTTTTCTTTTTATCGGCTTCCGCCGTTTGCTTATAGTTGGGATGCTGCTTCAAATCGTATTTGGGCGAGAAAAACGGGGGCAGGCCCCGCAACTGCAAAATGCACTTGTCGCCCGGCATGGTCGCCAGTTCGCTGGGGGTCATCAGTTCCCGGCCCAGCCGCTGGGTATTCTGGTTGTAGCTTTCCGACTGGCCGCGGGAGCGGCCCTCGGTCTGCATGGAGATTGTGGCCTTTCCCAGCCAGTTCTCGGAAATTTCCTTGATTGTGCTGGCCTCCCGGCCACCCAGGAAGATCACGCTGTCCATATTTCCGAGAATGGTCTCCGCGTGCTTATCATAGATGGCCTTGCATTGTGCCAACTGCTGATAGAACAGGCACAGGCTCACCTCGCGGGAGCGGATCACCGCCACCAGCTTTTCCAGGTTTGGCACCTGGCCCGTGTTGGCCGCCTCGTCCCACAGCACCCGCACATGATGGGGCAGACGGCCCCCGTGTACGTTGTCCGCCCTCTCGCAAAGAAGATTAAACATCTGCGAAAAGGCCAGGGCCACAATAAAGTTATAGGTGGGCGTGGTATCGGAAATAGTAAAGAAAACCGCCGTTTTCCGATCTCCGATGCGGTCAAGCTCCAGCTCGTCATAACTCATAATTTCCCGGAGCTGGGGGATGTCAAACGGAGCCAGACGAGCTCCGCAGGAAATCAAAATGCTTTTTGCGGTTTTGCCAGTAACAAAATGTCAATAGTTTTTTAATCATTTTTCTCAAAAAGGCAAAAAAATAGAACGTATAGTTTATTTCCATACGCTCTATCTCACATTTCATATTAAATTTTGAATTCTACAAATTTTTTATATTTCGTTGTCAATATGTTTTCTACTCTAACGCCCCTTTTACTTTTTTGTGGGAAATGCACCGCTCCTCCCGATTGGCAAGTGCCTTCACCCTGCCTTCTAACAGAAGTTCCCTTCCTTTTTCATTTCTTGTATACACACAGTCATAATTTCCGATATACGGATGCATGCATTTTGCAAAACGTTCCGCATCCTCCTTCTTTTTCGAAAAACAATTTGGAATGGCATAGAAACCATTCAGTCCTTTGTGTCCCTTCTTTTTCACAAGTATGTAACGCTGGTTGTCGATCACATCAAAAAATTCATTGACACACTGTGCGAACAACGCTTTATCCCTGCCGCTTCCACCGGACAGATAAATAATATGGTTATCCGGTCCGTTTGATTCTGTCTCAACTTTACAGTGTGTTTCTTCCAGAAGCTGTTGCTCCTCTAATGCTTTGCGGATTCCATTTCCAAATGCCTTTAATCTTTTTAGCGGACTTCCCAACATGAAAATTTTCGGGAAACGTATCATAATTCCAGCCAGTCCGGCAGCAATGAAGAAGTAACAGGTTCCGGCCAGGATACCATTTTGGGACGCTGCAGCAACAATACCTGCCCCAATTGCCCCGATCAGACACAGAATTCCTGACAGGATCATTGTAAGAATCGCATCCCAGAAAACAACACTTGTGACAAATTTGTCTTTTACTTCTGTCTCATCCACAATATCCATTTTGTCATAGACTGCAAGTGCACTGTTCCAACGTTCTTTTAACGTATCGCGCTGCCCCGACATTTTCAGCATTTGTCTGTTAATCCTGTCAATATTCGTTTTATTAAATGGCGTTTTAATAACTGACAACCGTTTCATTCCATTTTCAATCGTATTTTCTGTATAATGCAGACCGAGAAAATGTTCCATCCTTCGCTCCAGCATACTGTAATCTTCACTGATCTGATTGTCATCTGCCTTTAGCACTTCGTTCCACGGTCTTAAACAGACTAAATGCCAGATGTTACTTGTTTTTTCCGGATGTTCTTTCATCACACGGATGGCACGCCCTCTCATCTGGTTGCTTAACATAAATGAGCCTACAAAGCTTGCAAGGATCAGGGAATTGATACAAGGAGAATCCCATCCTTCCCCTAACAGCGTTTTTGTACCGATCAGCACCTGCATATAGCCTTTTGAGAAAATATCTGTTACCGCCCCTGTGAGAAAATGTGCATTTCCAACCGCTGTCACTTTAAGATAATCTGTTTCAGAAAGATTTCCGATCCTGCTGAATGTAACTTTTCCGCTCATTCCGATCGCCTGCTCTAATGCTTCTCTTGCCTCTGCCGGAATGATCACAATCGTTCCACAAAGCACCCCAAAACGGATTTGTTCGTTTTTCTTTTCATTGTCACGACGGAGCATCTCAAAAAACGGAAGCACTCCAAGTGAGTTAACATCATATTCTGTATTTCCAATTGCTTTTTCATATTCTTTCCGGATGTAATCTGTCAAAACAAGCAGCCTCAAATCCTGACCGGATGCCTCATATTCATGGAACACAATATCACGGATGCTGTTACATTTTCCAAGGGAATTTGTGAGCATTTTTTCCACTGCCGCACTTTTCGTCATGACGACTTTTTTCTTTTCTATCAGACCGTCGGATTTTAAATCAGCAATTAGCAATTCACGATATGTCTTGTCACACAGGTATGAATCCACATCATCATACAAGAATCCCTGTAACAGACGCTCCATCCATTGCACATTCATGTCCGGTAATTTTTTTGCCCCCAAAAGCCTCTGTAATCTGGACGGAATTGCAATATTTTTGCTCTGTAAATAAATCAACAGTGATGCCAGATATGCCGGATTATCCAGAAGCAGATCATCTGAGAGCTGTCCACTGAACCCCTTATGGCTTCTTACGTACGTAAGGAACTGAGTATCCCGCATGATTTTTTCTGTCATTGCTTTACTGCGTTCTTCAAAACGTCTGACTTCCTTCTCTTCTTCTTTTGTTGGATAGTTGAAGTAAACATAATCCTGATGCGGACAGAGGCTTCCCTCTTTTACGAGCTCCGGTATCGTAATCTCTTCATCGATCTCTCCACACATATTCATGTACCGCGTCCACATAGCCGGTGTGGAATCATATGGTGGTGTTGCTGTCAAAGCGATGATTTTAAGGTTATTCACCTGTTTTTTGAATTCTTCTAATGCTTTCCACCATTCACTTCGCAAGTGGTGGCATTCATCCAGACAGAGTACTTCGATCCCAGCCTCTTTCATCGTCCCAACCAGATCAAAACCGCTGTAATCTACTTCCTTTGTCTCTGTTTTCGCCGGGCACTCGTCTGTGCCTGTGCCACTATCCTCACCTGCATCTTCCTGTATTCCCTGAAATCTTGTCATGGCACTGTGTAATGCCTGATAGGTTGCAACCGTGATCGCCTTTGGCTGTTTTAAATTCTGTGAAAGATAATCTTCCCCCTGTATGCCCTCACATAAAAAAGCTTCCTCAATCCTTGCGATCCACTGCTCCCGGATCGTAATGGATGGTGCCAAAATCAGTGCTTTTCCGTTCATCCTGCGGATCAGTTCAATTCCCAATGTCGTTTTCCCGGATCCGGGTGCCGCTACAATATGTATTTTTCCATCTGCCATGTACCTGTCTGCGTGTTCCAAAACCCTTGCCTGATACCTTCTCCATGTTCCTTTAAACTCTAAAATACCTTCGTAATTCATAATCATCCATTTTCCTCTGCTTATTCCACTTTTTCTGTGGTCTGTAACTATTATATACAACTGCCAATTTTCTTACAAGAAAGATTCCGTGTCCAATAAGAAGTATGCCTATGTTGGGATATTTAAATCATTCTGCATCCTCAAAGCAAATGAATTTAAATAGAATTTCAGGTGTGCCTGTGATAAAATATTAATAAGTTTAACAACTGAAATTTGACTGTATCATTTTGTTCATCAAATTTATTATTCATAAGGTGTCTATTTTGATCCTAAGAAGAAATGAATTTTAGGTCTTGTATATTCATCAAACTGATCTTCTGTCTCTGTATCAAATGAACAAGACAAACTGATAGGCGCATCCTGATCATAGAAACGGAAACTCTTATAAAATGTCCCATTTAGAAATTCATCTTTAAATTGTTGTGGAATAGCCTGATAAGATAATATCTCAGGATTAGATACGGATACATTTAAATTCTCAAAAGACTTTTGTAATGTCGCAAAATCTTTTTCTGTCTGCATTAAATTCTCTTCTAAACTCTTATTAATATCCACACCTTCTACATATGAGATATTGATGATAGTACCACTATTATTGACTTGAACATGAACATAACAATCAGTAGCACCTGAATCTCTTAAATATCCCATAACAGTATAACTTGATCTACTACGTGATTCATTTGGATTGTCTGCATGTACTCTTACACATACAGGTTCTAATGCCTTTTTTACTATTTCTACTTGTTTTGCAGAAGCTGCAATTCTTTGATCCATTGCCTGCTTTCCTTTTATATATTGAGGTATATAAGTACCGACTACAATAAGTATTGGGATAACTGCAAAGGCAATGAGTTGTTTTTTTATATCAGGAATAGGGATTCTATAAGCATGTGCCATGTTCTCGGCATTACTTCCTGCTTCAGATAACATATCTATAGATGTAGAGACTGTACTTACTGCACCAGCCACCTGCATAGCACTTCCTATATTCTTTGCAGTATCATTATCACTTTCTTTAAGGAATCGACCAACAGCTTGTGACGCCAAAGCAGCAGATACCTCTTTAGAATAATCTGTTTCTGACTGTTTCACATTTAATCTACCTATAAGAGATTTCCATTTCTTACCGTTCATTCCAAACTTAGGGGCAAGTGCACAGAAACAGAATATAATAACATATATAATGACAAATCCTAATGCAGTAAACATCCCTGTAGGCTGAAAACCTTTGTTTTGGAATACTAAATCATCTATCATCTCTAATGGTACTATTAATGCACATTGTACAAATGAAAAGATGAGTGCAACCACTGCAATCTTTGGATATATACAATATCTTTGAATCATTTTTTTCTCTTTATTGTTAATCATGGATATCACCTCTGTTTCTAGTATAACTTATTTTTGAATGAAAAAAGAGCGATATTTTGCTCTTACTATATTTGTTTCTTAACTAAAAGGAAATTACGAATATTTTGATGTTTAATACCATACTCAAGTTTGATTGTATCATGGTTCATCCTTGACCCGTTAGAGGGCAACGCATTTAATCCGAACAGCTCATTTAAAATAATATTATTCCTTTATAATTCTACAAACTTGAATTTTGTCTGATTACCAATTATCTTTTGTAATTTATAGCTGCATCAAAAAGAATACCAATACACTCAAGAGTATCGTTACTATTCCCATTATGATAAACATCATGGAAGTAAAACTTTTTGAAATTGGTCTATCAACATAGCACTTTTTAGGATTGTTTGGATTATAATAAACTGTCATCTTACTGTTGATAGGCCACAACTGCTCTGCAAGTTGACGCAAATTTGCAATGGATCCAGTTTTTACATGTAGCCAGCCTTTTTCATCTTCATAGACTTCTGATTTCACCGGTACGGGTACTCCAGATATTTGCGTTGTTTTAATTCCACAAAATATTTTCTTTGTTTTATAACAAGTTCCATTCACAAAGTACTCCACGATTGGATACACCCTTCCATTTCCCGGAAACCCATATTGTTTAACAATACCGTCTGTCTGCTTTGTACACAATTGATTCTGTCTTTTTACAATGATATTGAAAGTAACTCCTAGTAAAACCAATATTACACCAAGACCTCCAACTGTCATCAATTCTAACCATGCAATTTGTATTTCTGTCATAGTTTCATCACCTCAAATTCCAGTTTTCTTGATTCTGCAAACTTGAATTTGTAATTACATTCCATACATATTGGCATTCTTTACAATCACTCTATCTCCTTTTTCTAATTGTTCCTTAGAAACTCCTCTTAACCCAAGTCCAACATGTTCTGTTTTATATCCACAACCATTTGATTTTCGTTCTTTTGTATGTATATCGATGTTAGTAATTATAGTCTCTAATACACCTCCATTTGTTTTATAAACACACGCATTTTCTCCTTCTCTACACATTCCTGTTGATATGTTTCCTGTGACAACTGTTCCAACCCCCATAATTGTAAATACATCATCAATAATCAATTCAAAGTCTTCTTTTAAACATAATGGAACATCTAATCTGTTCATATACTCTTTTTCTCGCTCTTTTTTGCTTTTACCAAATAATCCCATAGTGTTTCTCCTTTATAACTTCTAATTTGTTGCTCAAATCATATCACATTTTCAAACATATCTCAATTCCAATTGTCTCTGCCCCCATCTATTGCATTGCCTTTCGGCTTGCTTCTGTAACCAGCATCCGGTTAATCTTTTCTTGCATGGTTTCCTTTGCATCTTCATTGAAATGATAGCGGACAACATATACTGTCTGCCCGATTTTCTTTGTAAATGTGTTTCCCTCTGTTTTTTTATTCATCATTTTTTCCATAATCATCTATTTCCTTTCTTTCCTGTGCCCGACAGAGAGAGGTTTGCTTCTGTCCCTGCCGGGAGTTTATCGGCACGCTGACAACGCAAGTGTCAACATAGGGTTTGAAACTTTTTTCGGGTAGTTATTTCTGTTTTCCAAAATACTATTGAAAAGTTTTTTGAATGTTCTTGTTGACACCTGTTAAAAAGTAGCTGAAACACCGGTAAATACAAAGGATTTTGGTGTCAACAAAAATGTCAACAAGCAGTAAATTTCCGGGTAATCAGTAGCCTTTCGGCATCAAAATCAGCCTTTCTCTCTGTCGGGCAGATCAAATGGCAGCTCCAACTGTTCTGCTTTCGTCAGCTTTGTAAATCCATCTTTATCCGGTTCGTTGCCACCCTCTTCTTCTGCTCCTTCCCTGATCCAGCTTCTCTGTCTGCCATATCCTTCCTTTGAAAATCTGTGGACTCCGGCTCTCTTCCAGCCAGTGATCTGCGTATCCATAATGGAACAGATCTCATTTGTCTCGAATTTTTTCGGCTCCCGGTCAAAATGGTCAAAGGCTTCTTTCCAGATCTGGACGGAACATACATGACTACCTTTATAAGCGTCCAGCCAGCCTTGTATCATTCCTGCCATCGTATCTTCCTGTGTGAACTGTTTTCGGTATTCACTGATCTCCTGCTCCATTTCCTTTGAGAACTTCAACAGGCTGCTCTTATTCTCCGTTGACCAGTAGATTTCCATTACTTCTGCCCACAACTGGTCAAAATAGGATCTGGCTTCTTTTTCATCATCGAGGATATGCTTCTCTGCCTTACTGCTGTCTATAGCAATCGGCAGGAACCGTCTTGCCCCGGTACGGTCAAAAGGAATGAACTGCCTTGTGTTCGTTGAACCTGCAAAGATACACTGACGCTTCCGGTCTTCCTCATATTTATCATAAGGGTTCCGGTAAGTGTCTTTCTGTCTGGTCAGGAATGACTTGATTTCCTCATTGCTCTTTGCACTGATTGCAGCAATCATCTCCGACATTTCCATAATCCAGTGTCCCCGGAGATGCTCGTATATCTTACTGTCATTCAACTGCTTCAGATCATCAGAAAACCAGTCATCGTTCAATGCAAGAAAACGGAAAAATGTGGATTTTCCGGCTCCCTGCTGACCTACCAGACAAAGCATTTCATCTGCTTTACAACCGGGGCGGTAGATTCTGCTTAATGCTTCCATCAGGAAGTGCTTCACAACCTCATAGACAAAATCCGAAGCATCTGCCCCCATATACCGTTGCAGAACATAACGGATTCTCTCCTGCCCGTCCCACTCCAGTTGTTCCAGATACTCACAGATCGGGTGGTATGCCCGGCTGTTGGCTTCTATGCGAAGTGCCTTATCCATACATTTTTCACTTGTGAGTTTGTAATAGCGTTCAAAGAAATAGTAGAAATAAGTCCTGCCATCATCATCCAGCTTGCAGACTTCCTCATTCCACCAGAGTTTTTTTACAATATCAATCCTGCCTGTCAGCTTGTTGTATTTCATACTCTCACGCACAAGCGGATCATTTCTCAGCACAACCATATAATTTCCAACCGTTGCTTTCGCAGTTCCTTTCTGTGTATATTCCAGCATCTGTTTCACTTCATCGACTTTGCTTTTATCTACCATCCGGAACATTTCTTTCATGGCATCTTTCTGTTCTTTTGTGGCGATCTCCTTTATCTTCTCTTTCGCATTGCTCAATCCGCTCCACCTCCTTCCATTTTTCTTTTACAAGTGCTTCCTTATCTGCCCTGTCCCCAAAGAGCAGGATATCCAGATAATACTCAACAACTGACAACTCCCTGAGAGCAGTCATAAACTTTTCATGCCATTCTTCTGTCCGTGTTTTTGGTGCATACTGTTCTTTCCATTCCAGAAGCAGGCTCAGATAATCCAGATAGGCTCTCAGGCATCTCAGATGTTTTTTCTGCCAAAGTTCTTCTGGTGTCGGCTCTGGCTTTTTTGCTGAAACGCTTCTCCTGTTCTGCGGTGATCCCCTGTCCCTGCCGGAATAAGGAATCCCAAAATCATCTGCCAGCTTCATGGCTGCATCTTTCAATCCAATGTCAAACAGTTGTGCCGTAAAATCAATGGCATCTCCTGTACAGCCACACCCGAAACAATAATATCTCCGGTCAACTTTCATGCTGGGTGATTTGTCATTATGGAAAATGCAGCGGATCAGTCCGCTCCTGTTGGGCTTTAACCCATACCTCTCCGCAGCCTGCCGGACGGTCACATTCTGTTTTACTTCATCAAATAATCCCAATTCGTTTCCTCTCTTTCTTAAATCTGCTTCCCAAATCTGGGAAGCAAGTTTTCACAAAAAACAAAAAAGCACTTTGTCCTGTCCTTACGGAATCAACAAAATGCCCTTATAGTTCCAGATCACTGGAATGTGATCTTCCTTTATTCAGTTGTTTTCTCTCTGCCTCTTCTCTTTGAATCTTTGCTACGTTCAATGCAAGTTTTTCTCTGATTGACGGCTTCACTTCTTTTTTGATTTCTTCTACAACGGCTTTTTTCTTCTCTGGCTGTTTTAACTGACGGACAACCCTCACAACAGCTTTTTCCATCGCATATTCGATTTTTTTAATCAGACCGTCCAGCCTGTTTATCGCATATTCCTTTTCTTTTCGTGATGCCTTACGTTCCGGACTCTGAATCCATCTCTTAGAATCTTCCGCAAGACGAATGTCATCTTTTCTGGTAGCCCGCATTGTTTCCTCTGCGACTTTATCCACAGCCTTGTCATAGGCTTCACTGGATACTTCGTCAAGCAAGGTTTCCACATCTTCAATACGGAGGGTAAGCTGTTGCAGTTCCTCTCTCTGTTCTTCAATCAGCTCGCCCTGACTTAGAATCCGGTCAGAATTGGAAATGAAATTTTCTTTAAATTCTTTTTCCTGCTGTTCTATTTTTTCTTTCTGTGACTGGATAACCTTTTCATTTGCCCTGACATGGTTTGACTGCCTTGCAAGTTCCAGATGATTCGCATTGACCTTATCCCTCTGCTGATTGAGCATTTCCTGCTGAACCGCAATCTCTTCTTTCTGCTTCATTCGGATATAGTCCTGTTTCTCCAGATACTGCCTTCCTCCATAGGACGGTTCTTCGTCAATTTCCAGTCCATGACGTTTACAGATATCCAGGAACATTGTCCGGCAGGCAGAATCAAAAACAACCTTACGGTTATTTGTCTTTGATCTTTTCTTTTCCGGATTCGGAAGTTCAAAGCCAAGTTCTTCCAGTGCCGCTTCCTGTTTCGGTTCAATCTCCCCATACCGGTTCGTAGCATCGAATACATGACGCTCATGAATATGCGGAGTCGCTTCGTCCATGTGCAGTGACCAGTCAATGATATGCACATTAGAACCAAACCGCTCATCGAACTCTTTCTTGAATTCATCAAAAACCAAAACCAGCGTTTCCACAGAAGCGTGTTCATCTATCGTCCCAAGCTGATAGATACTTTCTTCCGGACAGGTCTTTTTATTTTTCAGAACATCTTCCACCCCTTTACATCTGTCGGGGTGTCTTGCTTTCTCATGACGTTTATTCTGGTTAATCACATAATCGCTGTAATGATCCACATAGTATGCCATCTCAATCTGGTTAAAAGAAAAATTATCCTCTTTTCCCCGGTCTGCCATTGTGGTATATCCCTGATAGCAGTCCCAGTAAATATTCTGACGGACACGTTCATTGTCAATATGCTCACTGTGTTCCGGGTCAAATCTCCGGTCATTGTGAAGCGGATTGTAAACACCGTCTTTCCCAGATCTGCCGTTATGCCTTGTGCCTTTCAATTCACATCTCTCCTTTTTTCAAGTTGTTTCCCCGGAGGGGATTGCAGCGAAGCTTCCAAAAGTCTCTGTCCCCGTTACAGACAGTACCCAGTACCATATGGCGAAACGCCATATCACTGGGCAATGGCTGCCGCCCTTAACCTGCTAAGGGCTTTGCCCCTTAACCCCAGCAAGATGCTGCCGCTCTTTGCAATCTGGGCACAAAGGACTTCCAGCCCTCTGTACTCCCAGCAGACAAAACGTAACTCCTGCCGCTGTCCCTTCAGCAGGATCTCCGTTCCGTCTGTTTTTCAAAAATCCTCTGCATCGGATTTTGTGAAAATATAAAAATGGGTAAAACAAAGGGCACTAACTTTTTACGGTTAATGCCCTTTCCTTTACTCATTCACTTTTCAGATAATTCCTGTATGTATCATTCTGATAATTGCTTCAGAACCATTTTAACATTCTTCCTAAGTTTCATTCCGTCCCTCAGTCCCAACCGGTAGAAAAATTCTTCTGTCTCTGCTCCACTGTTAAATATCTGGTCGCAATATTTTGTAATGGCCTCTTCCTGTTTCTGTGGAAGTGTGGCAATCACTTTTTTATATTCTTCCTCAACTTCATCTGGTTCTGTCACAGACGGCTGGCTCAGTTTCCAGTCTGCATACTCTTTTCCCATATGCTCCGTTATGGTCAGGTTGATAAATTCTTCAATCTCTTTTGTAATCTTCATTTAAGAATCCTATTCCTTTCTCCAGTGGTCTACTTCATCAATCTGATTTTGATTGTTTCCAGCCACACCACTGCCCAGCCAGAAAGCACAGCAGGATATAAAGTATAAAACCTGCCACAAGCATCCTGACCGCTTCTGTGCCTGTCTCCTGTCCGAATCCATACCCTAAAACTGCTGTAATGCAGATAATCCCCGACAGGATATGAAATACCGTTGCCGACAGCCATGTGAAGAACATAACCACCAGTTGTATCATTGTCAGGCATATACGCACTGGCAGTAATACGATTTTCACAATAATTCTTACAACAACCATGACTGTCCACCCCTTTCACTGTTTCAGATAACTACGATAGCTGTCTATCACAGAATCTGTCACACCGCTTTTGTAAATCTTTCGGATATCAACGATTTTTTCATCTTTCAAAAGTTTCAGCCAGTCCAGTAAATCTTTTCTGCTGTTTGCAAAATTACAACATCTTCCGTCTGCATATTCAATCCAGTATCTCATAAGTCCCTCCTACACATACACCAGTTCATTTAAAATAATTTCATCTACCCGGCTTCTTGCATTGTTTGCCCGGCGAACCCATTCCATCTGATCTCTGCTTTTCAATTCTTCCGTAATGCCTTCCTGCTCCATAATCTGTTCCATGAGGAAATCCCTGCGTTCCAAACACTGCTCATTCAGATCTGCGAGATACGTCCAGAGCTTACCACTCAATGTCAGATAGGAATACAAGCCACTCTTGTAATCTTTCAGATAGTTTCTGTGAAGACTTCCATAAAAACCAATCTCTCTTTTCTCTTCCGGCACAGCGATCAGCGGCAGATAGATTTCCCCGACAAGGATATAATCCAGACCATTGCTGTCATCGTGAACGATTCTTTCTAATTTACTCATGCTGATGCGACTCCTTTCTTCGGTTCTGCAGGTGGAAGCAGTGATACCGGAACGAACACACCCTTTGCAATATCTTCCTGACGGATTTCCTCTTTTTTTGCATCCATCTCAGCTTTCTTTTTTGCCTTTGTCCGTTCATAGTATTCTTGCTGCTTGCCATTTGCTTTCCTTTTCAAGTAATTCTGATGAAGCCTGTCTTTTCTGGCTTCCCGCTTCTTCATTTCTTCAATTTCTTCCGGTGTCATTTCCACCTCACCGAAATGTGGCGGTAAATATTTTCCAATAAAATTAAAATAGATTTCCACTTCCTGAGTTGTCTCAATGCTTCCTTTTCGGTCACGCTCATGAACCACAATCTTTTCTACAAATTCATTCAGCATGTAAGTGGTCAATTCCTCAAAGTTTTGGTATTTATCAACCAGCGCAATAAACTTCTCCGCTGATCTGCGACCTTCTTCATAACCTGATAATTCAGCTTCCATATCTGCAATTTCTGCCGACAAATCTTTCTGTTCTTTAGAATACTGTCCGTCAAGAATCGTATATCGTTCATCTGGCAGCTTGCCAAGAATATTGTCCTCATAGATTCTGCAGATCAGTTTTTCCAGTTCCTGCACACGCTTTTTTGCTTCTGCTAATCTGTTTTTCAATCTTGTGATCTCACTGGACTGCTGTGAAGTCTGTGCCTTTTTTACTGTCTCCAAAAATTCTTCACGATTCAACTGTGAATACTCCGCAACAGCCTTTAAAAGTTCCTTAATCAGCTCCATAACCACATCAGCATTAATTCTGTGCTGTGTCTGGCAGAGTGTTCCAACCGGAACTTTAGAATATGCCGAACAGGTATATTGTGGCACCCGCTTGCCATTATTTACCCGATGGACATACATTTTAGAACCGCAGTCTGCACAATACATCAGACCTGTCAGCGGATGGGCTTCTCCCCATCCATCTGGATACCTTCTCACATTGCTTCGGATTCTCTGCACATTGTCAAAAGTTTCCTGATCTATGATTGCTTCCTGCGTGTTCTCAAACACCGTCCAGTTATCCTCAGATACATAATGACTTTTCTTATCTTTGAAATGCTTTCTGGTCTTGAAGTTCACTGTATGACCAAGATACTCTCTTTTTTTCAGAATACCTGCAACAGTAGAAGAACCCCAGCCATAAGGATCTTTGATTTCTTCTACTCTGCCTTTCCATAATCCGGCATCTTTCTTTGCCATATGAACTGCTGGTATCTCAACTTTATCCTCTTTCAGTGCCCTGGCAATCTGATATGGTCCGTAACCGTCCATTGTCATGTGAAAGATTCTCCGTACAACTACAGCTGCTTCTTCATCAACAATCCATACATTCGGATCATCCTTGTCTTTCAGATACCCATACGGTGTTGTACTTGCCACATGCTTGCCGGATTTTCCTTTCGCCTTGAAAGTGGATTTTATCTTTTTGCTGGTATCCCTTGCATACCATTCATTCATGATATTTCGGAATGGAGTAAAATCATCATCCTCCCGGAAGCTATCTACATTCTCATTGACTGCAATCAGGCGGACATTCTTCTGTCGTAGCAACTCCATATATTGCCCGACTTTCAGATAATCTCTTCCCATTCGGCTCATATCTTTAATCAGAATCGTTCTGACTTTCCCTGACTCTACTTCTTTCATCATGGCAAGAAAGCCTGGACGATCAAATCTTGTACCGGAGATACCATCATCAGTAAAATGAACAAGATTGGTGAATCCATGTTCTTTTGCATATTGTTCCAGCAGTTTCTTTTGGTTCGAAATACTGTTGGATTCTCCGTTTAATTCATCATCACGACTAAGACGTTCATACAACGCTGTCATGAATCCCTGTTTCTCTGTCATAGTCAGATGTCCTCCTTCGTTTATTAAGTTCCTGTTCTCATCCCATATCCGTTCCTGTACCGGGTTCTAATGTTTCCGGGACGTATTAACCAGAAAAGACACGCTGAATGCCTATTCAGTTCTGGTATCACTACGGGCAGGCTGTTTCGTTTTCAAGGTTCGTGTAAGAAGTAAAAAAGTTCTTTACACTAAACGAAATGCTCAGAGGTCTTTTTACAGCCCCCTTACTGCATCTTTTTTGATTTCGTGTCATCTTTTTAAAGTTCCTTACACAATCTCTGTACTGACGAAACAAAATACGGACATGTTTTGAAATTGTTTTTTACAAAATACAATTTTGTTCTTTAAGGTAAAAAAATAAGCCTCAAGAGACTTTTTAATCATTTTGGAGCTCCAACTCTTTAAAATTGATTGATTAAGAAGTCTCTTCAAACTTACTACACCGCTGGCCAGCTTGTATTTTTTGTATTGCTTGACAGCAAAGCAATTCGGCTTGCGTTTTTCCAGGCCCTTAAACATATAGTCCACGGTGTTTAGGAAGTTTTCATCATCCTCCTTGACCTCCATGCCGGAAATCATATCCACCAGCGTATTCATGTTCCGATCCTCGGCGGGGCCCTCGAAAATGATATAGGACAGCAGGGCGCAATACAAAAGCGTTTCCGATTTTGTCCAGAACGGATCGCCCTCCTTGCCGTCCCCCTTTGTGTTGGCTATGAGCGTATCCACAAATTTGAGAATGTCCGCCTCGTTTTTGAGATAGGCCAGCGGGTTATAGTGCATGGATTTAGAAAAATCAATGCTGTTAAAAATCTTGATCTTATACCCCCGCCGCTGTAAAAAGCGGCCTACCTGGGAGAGCACCCCGCCCTTGGGATCAACCACCACGAAAGAGGAATGAGCCTGGAGAAGCTGGGGCGTGAGCCAAAACCGGGTTTTGCCGGAGCCGGACGAGCCGATGACACAGCAATTCAAGTTCCGGGCGTTGGCCGGATTTTTCGGGCGCGTGTTCATGGTAAGAAATTCCGTCCCGGTGAGAATGACATTATTCTCAAACTTGGGATCGACAAAGGGCTTTATATCCTTTTCCGTTCCAAAGCGGGCGGAGCCATACTCCTCATCCCGGCGGTACTTTTTGGCGTTTTTGCTTTTCGTGTAGATCAGCAGACGGAACGCCGCCGCGCCCACAATGCCAACGAGCCAGTCAAAGGGAGCAAGCCCCGGCGCAAAGTCGGCAAAGGCCGGGCCAATGGTCTGGCCCAGCCCCATGAGCTTATGAGCAACATCCGCACCCGCCGCCAGCCGGTAGGCCGTCCCCAGTTTCAGACAGGCCCACAGGATAAACAGATAGGGGATGTTAGGTATCAAATACTTTTTGAGTTTATCTGTCCTCACGGGCCGCCTCCTTTACTCGTTCTTTCTTCCGGGGCTTTTCCTTTGCAAGCTGATCCTCAGCCCGTTTGAGCTGTTCCCGGATGGGGACACGGCTGGACTTGGAACGCTTCAACAGGCGTTTGGAGTATTCAGAAAAGCAAGCTGTCACCGCGTCCGCCTGGCCGCTTTTGAAAAACAGCAGGTATTTGTCCGGCCCGGTTTTATAAAAGGCATAATCCACATTGAAGCGGCGGGCCACCCGGTCAAACTGCCGGGGAGCTTCAATTTCAATGCTGTTTGTGGCGGCTCCGTGGGCCATGAGCTGGCGCACCGTTTGCCTGCCGTGGGGCGTCTGGTGCTCCCGGCGGGTCTTTGCAATTTTGCGGCCCGCCGCTTGGAGCGCCTGGGCCAGCACCCGCGCCGTCAGCTTGCTGGCCTTTATGGATAGTGCTATGGTACGTCTGGAAACATCCTCGTCAACCAGCTATATCCCTCCTTTCCCCGGCGCACCTTGGGACAAAGTGTCTCCAAGTGCCGCCGTTCTCTGGGCCCGGCGCGTTAGTGGCGGCCCTGGCCCTTGACCGTCAAAATGCCGTCCAGGGTGGTCGCTGTGATCCCCAGCCGCTGGGCCACCGCAATATCATTTTTCATCGCCTCGGTGATAGAGTGGCCGCACACCACCAGCACACGGGAACGCCGGAGCAGGTCGCGGGCCATGTCGATGCCGTTCTTGTGCTCCTCCGGCACCGCATCATTGAGAAACAGGGGCAGATACAGCGCGGGGCAGACAGGCGAAAAGCCCGCCTCGTACACGATGCGGCAGTACCGCGCCGCCCGTTCCATATTGTCATCGTCATCGCCGCACCATGCGGCGGTAATATAAGCAAGGGGTCGTTTCATCGTCAAAACCTCCGTAACTGAATTGTTGGGCCGGGTCAACCCTATCCCCCCGCCCTTTCCCTATCCAGGGAAAGGGAGCGGCTCTGGAGGATATACCCCCGCCGCGTGGCCGGAGATAGCACAGCCGGGGCAGGCCGTCAAGGGCAAGCCACCGCAAGCGGCGGGGCGTTCCGCCCCCTTGACAGCCCACCTCCGACTGTGCTTTTTTATCCCCGGCGACGGGGGATATATCACCACAGAGCCCTGCTTTTCCGGGGCCCGGCACCTTGGGACAAAGTGTCTCGAAGCAAAGCCCCGTTACTTTTCCAGAGTGTTCTTTTTCTCCGGCTTTGCCAGTTCGGGCGGCTGTTTCTCTTTCCAGTCGTCCAGCAGGGCCATAATCTGTTCTTTCATTTTGGCGGGAGTGACCTCCTTGCCAAAATACTTCGACAGTTCAGATGTTGAAATAATCACGCCGCGATCCTCCTTCTTTTCTTCACTCAAAATCCCGTCAATCACATCGCCGTTGAGCTTGCCCTCCTTGTCAAGCTCCCGGAGCCGCTTGGCCTGGTTGACCGAGGGGGAGGACTGCTCCCCCTCAATGGAAACAGCGATCAATCGCTGGTTTTCCGGGCGGATATAGGACAGCTCCACCGCAGGCATAAAGCCCAGCTTTTTGGCGTCCGTCATATCCAGGAGCTCCGGGACAAGAGAATTAAGCCGGATATAACGCATGACTTTTTTATAGTTCATATCGTGATCCGCACCCACAATCTCAACAGAGCGTTTCCCCAGGGCCTGCTCCTCCTGGCTGTTGCCGGGGCGGGCCCCCTGGTGCTTGATAGCCTCCACCTCCAAATCCAGCAGGCGGGCCAACTCGCTGGGGAGGGGCTCCCCGCGCTGTTTGTTGCTGTTCCGCATTTCCCGGACGGCTTCAAAGTCCGTCATGTTGCGGACAATACAGGGCATTTCATCCAGCCCGGCCCGTTCACTGCCATGATGACGGCGGTGGCCCGCGATGATCTCATAGCCCTGGCCGTCCTTTTCCGGGCGGACGGTGGCGGGGGTCATAACGCCATGCTCCTTGATCGTCCCCACCAGGTCATCCATCGCCTTATCGTCCTGCACCTTGTAGGGATGCTCCCGGAACGTGTGGAACGCATGGAGCTCGGACAATTTCAAATAGACAACCTTGCCCTCCTCAACCGGGCGGGGCGGCTCGGCTGGTGTAGGCGGCAGGTTGATCTCCGGGACAGGGGCCGCCGCAGCTTTGACGGGCCCGGCCTTGCCCTTTGGCGGAGACTTGGGCGGGCCCATCCCGCCGGAGCCCTTTTCCGGGGTTTTCTTTTTACTTTGGGACACTTTGTCTCGCGTGGACGGCTGAGCCTCGGCGCGGGCCGCCTTGTCCCCCTTGGGTGGGCGGCCTGCGCGGGGCTTGGCCGTCTTTTCCGCTTTTGGAGACTTCGGCTCCGCCTGTTCCTTTGGCGGACGGCCCCGGCGCTTTTCCGGCTTTTCCGCTTCAACGGCGGGAGCCTTGCCGCCCTTATCATCATCACCCCGCACATCCGACAGGTTGATGACCTTACCAGACGGAGCAGGGCCGCCCTCGCCCATACCGGGGAGCGTCACCTGTTCGGCCTGTTCCGGCGCGGGCGGTGCGCCGGGCCCATCCGGGGCTGGGGACTCCGGGAGCTTTTCTCCCTCCGGGCCCTTGTTCAATGTTTCATCTGCCATTCGCTAACCTCCTTTTTTGTGGCATGAAAAAAGGCCAGACCATACGGCCCGGCCAGCGAAAAATATTCCCCCTTTCCATTTTTAATTTTTGATTGATACCACTCCTTTCCCTGTCGAGCCATGAAAAAAACGCCCCTTTTGTTGATACAAAAAGTGGCGTTTTAGTGTAGGTTGGCTCGGTTTTTGTTGTGATTTATTATTATACCTTTGTCAAAGACGGTTATCGTTTCATAGATATCCATCAGCTGTCGGAGGCTTTTTCCAAATGGCCTGTTCCTATGCAGGGCTTTTGCATAAGCATCCAGTTCCGACCGCATTTTACGGATATCCTGAATTTTCTTGTCATAGTCTGTTTTCGTGCCTTGAATACCGATTTCAAGTCCACGCTTCAGCTGATCGAGCACCGCCTTCTTCGTTGCTTTATTGGAATGCAGTTCCAGGCAGAAGTCCTGAATTCCCAGAATCGCCAGCCTCTTCTGGACAACCTCCAGAGCCGCCATTTTTTCTGCCACAAAAAGAATCGTCTTTCCCTTCGTCAGAGCATTAGCCGCCATTGCTGTGATTGTCTGAGATTTTCCAGTCCCGGGCGGTCCATGAAGGACAAAGCTGACATCTGCCGCTGCCATATTAATGGCACGAAGCTGCGAAGAATCCACAGTTACCGGCAAATAAGCCTCATCTGTGTCTACACATTCCGGAATTGAGCAATCCCATCCCACTGCCCCAGTCATCAGGCTGTGGACAATTTTATTGTTTTCAAGAAACGCGTTGTTGTTGTGGATATCGTTCCACATGACAAACTGTGAAAAGGAAAAATTTCCGATAAATCCAACTTCTACCACATCCCACATCGGCAGGTTCATCACGCCATGGCGGATAATTGCAAAAATCTTAGGCATATCCAGCCCATGCGTATCCATAGGCGGCGGATTCAGTCCATAAATCTGTAAATCAAACTTCTGCTTCAAAAATTCCAGCAGCGTGATATTAATCTGTGCATCCTCGTCACGCATATGCATCGCATAACCTTTGCTGGCTGATTTCCTGACAATATCAATGGGAACCAGTACAATCGGAGCATATCTGACAGTCGTGTTCGTTTTACTTTCAAACCACCGCAGTAAACCCAATGCCAGATATAAAGTACTTGCACCATTCTCTTCCATAGATGTTTTGGCAGAACGGTACATTTTAGTCAGGCAACTGTTTAGTTCCTTCTCCGTATAGAGGGAATGCAGCCTTTTATGCTTACTTTCCAATGCGATAAAATCGGCAAATGGCCCCAGCTCCCCCAGCGCTTCAACCGGAATACCGCCCTCCCCTGCCATCGCCATCTCCGCCGGTCGCGGCAGTACCTGAAATTCTTCACCGTCAGATAACGCGTCTTCAAGAATACTTACATCAGAGGACAAAAGCGGAACGACTGCCTTCGTCATACGCATATGAATCAGCATATTCCGCAGGCTTAAATCAAGCAGCTTGCGTTCCCACTGGGTCAGCTTCGTAGCCTGTTCCTTCCTGGCAGAGTCCGGAAGATCGAATATCTCAACCTTCTTTTCGGAGGCATTCGTAATGTCTTCTTCTTTTCTGTCCTCATGCTGTACTTCAAACCCGCTGTCTGTCTTTATACGCACCGGCAGCGGGCGGATTCCCATACTTCTGGCACGTTTTACATCAATTACAAAGGCAAAACTGCTATAATTTGCCACATTACGCTCTGCTATAGCTGCCGCATCGTCAAAGCTTCTGCTCTTTCCGGCACACATGGCAGTACACTCTACCACCATAATCTCGTGAATCCCTTTGGACATGCGTTTTTCCAGCTGAGACGGGTCTTCCATAATCATGTCGGCAAAGGATTCCTCTGCCAGCCAGACACCAGCAAAGATATGTCCCTTCATCATAACCATGACGGGATTCAGCCCCATTGCTTCCAGGCATGCCACATACAGCAGCGTCATATCCATACAGGTCCCAAGATGCTGTTCTAATACAGCATCCGCCAGACGGATTCTCTGGCCGAAGGTCTCAAAGCTGGAAGGCGGCTCTGCATATGTAATATTTTTCTCCTGGACAGCCGCGTAAGCTGCAGCAGCCATTTGTTTCACCCTGTTCGGATCATCAAACTGGTATCCTGCCAGGGACGGGTCTCCGGTCCATTTTTCCAGATACTTCGCTGCCAGCTGGATCATGCTTGTCACAACCGGATGATTCGGCATGGCAAAAGCTGCCAGCAGCTCCGGTGTATATTGCAGTCCCGGCCACTGGTCAAATGCCAGTGCCGTGATATTTGCTGTCTCCGAAGCTAACAGCTTCCCTTCAAAATGTATGCCTGCTGTCAGCTGGCAGATGCTGCGTTCTGTCAGAGATGCCAAATATTCTGCATTGACCTGTACATCTAAGTTTCTGAAGTGCAGCTCCTCATCAGGCTTTATCTTCTCAATGCCAAGTTTGAAATCTTTTATAAGCCCATTATCAGAACTAATTTGCAGCAGCAGATGATCCAGATCGGAGTCAGATATATTCTTCACGCAAATATCTCTGACAATGTGCGCGCCATTATGGACAATCGCGTATGTAAGCACGTCGTCAATATTGATGGTCAACTGGAGACCGTTATCTGCAGTATTTACAACCGGCTGTCTTTCTTTTTCTGAAAGTGCCAGGTCTTCGGCAAACGGCACTGTTGGTGTTGTTGGTGTTGCTGGTGTTGCATCACTCTCTGCACTCATATATTTTTCCCATGCCAGCATAACTGCGGCCATATGCTTACAGCTGCTGCCCGCTTTTGCATACGGACAACTGCATTTCATTGAAGAGACTTCATTTCCGCTCAGACTGATATCGACACGATAGTTTTCGATGCCTGTCACCGTCGCCGTGACCTTATTCTCTTCTATTGTCAAATTCTGAACCGAATTGCTCCGGATATAATCCTCCGCCCCATTTAATACATTCTGTTTAAAAAGCGTTCTCCACTCCACCTTACCGTCCTCCAATCCCATTTATAGCTTATCAACGAATTTGTAATACGCTGTCTTTAACTGTCTATTCGCCTGTTCTTCATCGTAATTGCCCTCCACTGCACTTTCTATAATGATTCGAAACAGTTCCTTATCGCAAATTTGAATTGGAAGTTTCCACAAATACAGTATATCAATCATCTCAGAATCGTTACAGGCTTCTGGATTCCTCCGGTTTCGAATTCTTTAACTGAGTATTAAAAATAATCCACATCGTAGTCAGATAATCCTGGCCAGGCTTTGCATATCGGTCATATTCCTGCCATGAAATTCCCCAGTTTTTATTCTTGTGGATTTGTACGTAGGCATCATGAGCATATAAAAATGCAGCCCCCTTTGAAGACAGCTTATATACCGTTTCCGGGACATGGGCATTCAAGAACCCTTCTTCAGCATTTTCAAGTATTCGCTCTATCAGGACTGATTTCTTACCAGATACCGGCAGATTCAGTTCCCTCAGCATGTCCTTGAGGCCAGGCAGCTTAAACAGTTCCAGCGCCTCTCCTGGTTCTGCCTCAATTAAGTACCCTTCCTTAATCAGCTTCTTATGATATTCGACGCAGTCTCTGATTCCACACTCGTACAGAAAATAACTTGCATAGTTACCATCGTCTCTTATTGGCTGTGGCTTGGAAAATGCCCAAAGAAATACAGCTTTTGCATAATCCCCCTGCAGCGGCAGAATCTCCGGGTTATATTGGGGTGCTGACACAGAATTGCTGATATCCACCAGCCCGGTAGTCTGTTTTGGTTCCTTCTCACCATTTCCAGTCTTCTTAAACAGATTCGAAAATAATCCCATGCTTCCGTACCTCTCTTTTTTCCAAAGTAATGCCAGGCAGCTGATATCTTTTCCATAACTATAATAGCATTATTTTCGACACAATTCCACACAGACCTCAACATTTATTTTGTATCATTTTATTATCATATTATTTTCAAACAGTTTCCAGCAAACCAATCGTATCGACATTTCACAGAAAGAAAAAAGACCGCTTACTTTTTTAAGTATACGGTCAATGCAACACTATATATTAACTTTAAAGCCGACTGCAATGTGGACCTATGTCAATACTTTGGACAAAAAAGTCGAAAGATTACACCACCTTTTTAGTTCCTCATCTTCCTTCTGCTGAGGCGTCATGTAATTGACAGCGCTGTGAATCCTTTTTCTATTATACCAGGATTCTATGTATTCAAAGACTGCCCCTCGGGCTTCTTTGAAATTTTGGTAAGTATGCAGATAGATTTCTTCTTTCTTCAATACCGCATGGAAGGATTCTATACATGCATTATCATAGGGATTCCCTTTACGGCTGCACAGATCCATTACAGCAGCCAGATATGTCCACCCTTCTTTTAACACATAAATATAAGTGATGTCCGTGCACCATTTCTGGTTGATGGAGGCCGCTTCAAAATTCCGCTTCAGGATGTTTTCCTTATCATCTGGCACCTTGCCGTTATTCGCATGGTGGTTGTACTTTTTTTACCACTACAGAACGAAGCCTCTGGGCCGCCATATGACGCTGTATCTCCTTTTGCAGCGCCTTGAATTCCTTAAGGGTAACCGTTTCTTCCTCCGGCATTGTACAGATCCACGATCTGCTTCTTGAATTCCGGAGGATACGATTTTTGGTTCTTCGCCATGTTGAACATCTCTTTTGCTCTTTCATTTGCTATTATAGGCTGTTCAACTTTTCGTGTCCATACTTATATACCAACACCAGATAGAAGCTCTTTGAACGAATCCTTTTCTTTTGCCATTACCTTTTTCCTCCATCAAATCCAATTAAATATATACTTAGATTTCGATAACATTACCGCAAGACATATAATTCATATTATCCATTTGTTGAGATAGATAATGATATGCCTTTTCACCAGTGCAATGACAAGTATAAAATTCAATATCTTTATACTTTTGTAATTCCATAGCAATACTGTTTAACAATTCTTTTGATACTGTTTTCTTTGTAAGTGGGTTGAACAAATGAAAACCACCAATACAAAAATTGATATGATACCTCTTAAGTAGACAAGATAAATAACCAAAATCTACTTAGGAGGTATTTTTATGTCCAAATCCCCTCATACTTCGGAATTCCGTGCAAAGGTGTCACAGGAATACCTTGATGGATTGGGTTCCTATAATTATTTAGCCACTAAATATAATATCGGGTGTAAAACATTGAAAGAGTGGGTTGCTAAATACAGAATTCATGGAATCGGAGCAT